>CAZOYP010000013.1:0-36226 GCA_964584125.1 uncultured Nitrospinaceae bacterium
TTTTCTTCATCCGTATACTGATTATCTAACATCATTAACCAATTATAATAACCACCACGTTGGTAGGCTTGATTTAGCTTCTTATTTTTCAAACCTCTAACCATGGCCTCTTTGATATTATTAAATTTCTGCTCATCAATATTTATATTTGTTAGGTTATTGGTGACAAGTTTTATTAAATCCCCAATTCGCTCAGAATAACCACCAAGTGTTAACACGACTCCTTTTTTATTAGTTGACAGTGAATAAGACAACCCAGCCTCTTTAATTGGATAAACTAACTCATTTAAACCTTCACTAAATGCAATTTCATAAAGTTTAGCTAACTCTAAATTTTTAGGACTTCTATATACCCTTGGAGTTTCTATTTGAAACATCAAAGCAACTTTAGGCTGTTTAAACTTGTGGTCATACATAAACCAAACTTTTGCAACATCGTCCTGCCTAATTAAATGAGGCGTTTCGTCTAGCAACTTCAAGTTATGAGGGATAAAGTTATTTTTTGCTTGATAAAAAATTCCAGTAACTTTCGAATCACCATTTATTTTTTCAAAAGTGTCACCACCAACTAATTCTAGAGAGTATTCAGCATCATAATATGGTGCAACCTTATCGGCTTCTGCACTTTTATGTTTCAATATAACTAGAGCATTTTCTAATACTAATGTATTCAATAATGCGTTATAAGCATCTGGATCATATTTATTAATAAGGAAAGGAAGAGTATTAACATTGTCCAAATTAAAATCCTGCAGCAACGCAGCTTTGCCGGCAATAAATCCCATTCCTTCATCAGGATTTTTCCACTCAAAGTTTATTTGGGCCATAGTCTGATTTTCTTTAAATGTGTACTCTTCAATACCATGGTCTCGTATCATTCGAATATAATTGAATATCAACTCTAATATTCGATTATAGTTATCTAAACCCTTTGGTGTTAGAGAAACGCTGATGGTAAAAGAGTTAATATCAGGATGACTACTTCCTCCACCAGCACTAAGACTAAGAACTAGTCCTTCTTCTTTTAGTTTTGAAAGCAATGACCCCTTACCCTCATGCCCAATCAAAGAACCAATAATGGTAGCAGGCTTACTTTCTTTATAATCGCTCAAACGTATAGTGGGAAAATCTACTTCTAAGGATCGAATATCTTTAATTGTTTTAATTTTTAATAAACGAAATTGCCCTATAAGCGGCCGTCTAAAGTCCTTTGGCATCGAAGGAAAATCAACTTTCCGATGAGGAATGCCCAAAAAATGTTTTTGAGCTATATCAAACAAATTCTGCATTGACATATTTGAAATTAGAGCCAATTTCATATTTGATGACGAATAATACTTTTTATAAAAATCTAATAAAGCAGGTCTATTATTCCCAGAAAGTGTGTCTTTGTTACCAGTTCCAAATTTAATTAACGGGTGACCTGGTTCTGAAATTTGATGACTGACAAAATTACCTCTCCAACCATCATTTAATTTATTTTTTTGGTGCTCATTATTAACAGCTTTAACTTCCCTTTCAGAATATTTTTTATCAAACAAAGGAGCTTTGAAAAAGTCACTAAATCTATCTAAAGCAATATCAAACCCATCATGAGAAACCTGAAAGAAATAATTAGTGATGTCGCCACCAGTGTATGCATTACTCCTCCCGGAATGTTCATCTAAATATTTCTTAAAAGAGCCTACTTCAGGAAATTCTTTTGTGCCCAAAAATAACATGTGCTCAAGATAGTGCGCTAAACCTTGTTTTTCAACGGGATCATATAAATGCCCTACCCCAATAGACAAGGCAGCAGCACTCCGATGAACATCAGGATCTGAAATCAAAAGAATATCTAATCCATTTTTAAGTGAAAAAGTTTTCGTTTCCCTTTTATCACCCTTTACAGCTTCGACTGTAAATGCAAAAAGAAAAATCAATAAAAATGCTATCAAGAATATATTTGACTTCATCAAAATACGGTCCACGGTAACCCTCCAGTTATCCAAAATCAGAAAATATTATTTATGCCTAAATTTTATATGCTCATTATAAAATGAGTTAGCCGTTTATTTTGTTAATTTTTTTTAATCTGCAATACCCTGCAAAAGCTTTACTTATAAAATAATAATTAACTAGATTCACACACTGCTACCGTCAATTGAAATTAAAATCACACCAAGGATGACAAGTATGCCGGCTAAAATACGTTTCTTTCCAAATGGTTCATTGAGTTTCCAGCATCCCCAGTAAACCACCATCAAGACGCTTACTTGGCGAAGAGAAACAATAGCGCTCAATTTTTCAAATTGCATAACTACGCAAATCAGACCATAAGAAAAAGTGGTCGCTAGAGCAGCTAGAAAGCATTTCCACCAATAAAGAGACCAGTTATTCATGATTTCTTCACGAGAAAATTTATTTAAAACATATATATTACATATGGTAAATCCAATGATCGCTTCTAAAAAAAAGAATGTGATCCCGTTAGCAAAAGGTGTCTCTGGAAAATAAAACATATATATATCCATAGCCTTTTTATCCACCAAGCTATAGCTCACTACTAAAAAAAGAGTAATAAATGTCCACCTCATATTATTGTGTCTTATTGCTCTATACATATTTTTCAGACCATTATTTAATTTTTTTTCAAAATGAAGGATATATATTGCTGAAATAATGATTAATACGGCTAGACAAATAAGTATGCTAATTTTTTCGCCTAAGAAAAACCACGCAAATAGAGGAACAAATACTGGAGCAGAACGAGCAATTGGGTATACATAGGATATATCCTCTGTAGTATAGGCTCTAGACAAACTCATAATATAAAAACCATGTAATATCCCGGAAATTAAAGACCAAATGTACAATTCATTTCCGATGGTTAATGGAAAACCTTTAAAATAAAAATAAACTGTTGCTATAAAAATAATCCATATTCCCTTAAGTGCGGAAAAGCATTGTGAATTATTACTGGTTTGGGTAAGAATATTCCAAAAGGAATGAAACAAACTAGAAATAAGAATAATAAAAATACTGTTCGTTGCCAAAACCTAGCGTTCTCGAATAAGATTAAATATGCAAACTGTCAACTTTTAGAAGGATCAAGAAAAATGAAATTAATTGAAAATCAAAAATATATAAAAAATGATAAATAAAATTAGTTTTATTTCATATAATGTTTCTAACTTACAACAATCTATTAGTTTTTACCAAAACCTACTCGGGTTCGAATTAATCTTAAGTCATGATAGCTGGGCGGAGTTTAATATTTCAGGGCAAAGATTTGCAATACATGAAATAGATAATAGAAAAATCAAAAATAAGCAAGTTGGTCCCATTGTTTATTTTGAAGCAAATCCAATAGAGACTATTGTAAAAAATTTACAGGATAAGGGTGTCAAGTTTTTTGGGAAAATTGAAGTTTATCCTTATGGTAAATTAATTCTATTTTCAGACCTAGATAAAAATTCTCTAGGTTTATATGAACCCAATGTAAAGAATAAAACAAAAAAATAGCAAAAAAAATTGATTTTTGGGATGTTGTTAACAAATCTCTCGAGGAATATTAAATGATGTTGTCTGCTTTATATGGATAATGTAATATTAAAATATGACTAACCCTCTAACTCATTTTAATGAAGAAGGACGAGCTCGTATGGTTGACGTTGGCGAGAAAAATATTACCCAACGAATAGCTATTGCTACGGGTCAAGTTTACTTACAACCAAGTACAATGCGTCTAATTAAAGATGGTGATATCAAAAAAGGTGATGTTTTAGCAGTAGCCCAAGTAGCCGGAATTATGGGAGCAAAAAAAACGTCTGATATTATCCCAATGTGCCACCCTCTCCTCCTAACTAATGTTGATATTGCATTCAACGACAATTCAGAACCAGATCCTGAAACTGGTTTATGCTGCATTGAAATTAAAGCTACAGTTAAAGTAACTGGACAAACTGGCGTAGAGATGGAAGCTCTCGCAGCAGTGTCAATTACCGCCTTAACAATCTACGATATGTGTAAAGCTGTTGACAGAGAAATTTTTTTTAAAAATATTGGTCTAATTGAAAAATCGGGTGGAAAATCAGGTATTTTTAGAAAAAAAAGTGTGGGAATTTGATGACTTTAATAAAAAAGCTATGATAACAGTAAAATACTTTGCAAGCCTTCGATCAATAGCAGGCAAAGAAGAAGACCAATTTAATATGGGAAGTGAAACAACTCTTAAAAATTTAAGCCATGAAATATCAAAAACTGCACCTAAAATTGGGGAAATGATCTTAGATAAGAACGTTATGGTTTCGGTTAATTTAGAAGTAGCTTCCCTTGATGCTATAATTAGGGACGGCGACGAAGTTGCGCTACTTCCTCCATTTTCAGGTGGATGTTGAAAGGAAAAAAGATGAGTACCGCATTAGAATCTAACGTCAGAATTCAGCAAGAGAACTTTGTTGTTACAGACGAAATTGAGGCAATAAAAAAAGCATCTCGCAATATAGGTGGAATAACTACCTTTTTGGGAACAGGACGAGAATTATCAAAAGGTGAAAACATTTCCAAGCTAAACTTTGAGCACTATCCAAAAATGGCTGAAAAAAAACTGGAAGAGATCCGAGCACAGGCCATTAAGGACTATGGAATTATTGAAATGACAATTATTCATCGGATAGGGGAAATTGACATAGGCGAAAATATAGTACTAATAGTCGCTGCGGGTGAACACAGAAAAGAAACTTTCTTAGCCTGCGAATGGGCTATTGCTGAATTAAAACGTATAACACCTATCTGGAAAAGAGAGACTACATTGACAGGCGAAGTTTGGGTTCAAGACACCCCATAAAAATCTCTTTCTCTAGAAATACACTTCTAAATTAAATCTAATATATGGCTGCGTCATTAGGTCGAGATACCCTTATTCTCACCGTAAATCAGCGCCTTGCCCGGCATCTCCTTTTTAAACATAGTGAAAAACAAAAAAAAACCGGGGGAAAAGTCTGGGAAACTCCTAAAATTATTGACATTAACTCATGGTTTAAATCTCAATGGTTTAAGTCCAACTCAGATCAATTTTTACTCTCAGAATTTCAATCCATAAAAATATGGGAATCAATAATAATAAAATATTTCGAAAACACGCGAACAACAAATCACAAGAGAATCCTTAGCAAATGGACCCTTTTAAACGTACGTTCAGCAGCCCAAAGAGCATCTGAAGCATATAGACTTATAACAGAGTACAGAATCACCATATCCTCTGATCCTCTTTTTCTTAATAAAGAAAATGAATTATTTTTAAAATGGTTAAAAGAATACAAATTAATTCTTCGCCAAAATAAAGCCGTCGATCAATCAGCTTTAATAGATATTATTCGAGATGGAATGAAAAATAAGATCACTTTTGTTCCTGATGAAATTGTATTCTGCGGTTTTGAAGAGATAACTCCACAACTTAAAATATGGTTGGATTTTTTAAGATCAAAAAATAAAGAAGTAACTCTTAATCCCTCTATTTATGGCAGTCAACCCCTCTTAAATAAAGACATTCTAAAGAAACAGAATATAAAAAGTTATTCATTTAACGACCTAAAAGATGAATGCCGGAATTGCGCCAACTGGGTTCGCGCAATATTTAAAAAAGGCCAAACGATTGGCATTGTCGTTCCTCAACTTGAAAAATATAGACGACAACTGCATAAAGAGCTAATTTCCAACCTAACCCCAAAATCTATTTTCCCTGGAGAAAACATTGAGCCTCCATTTGAAATATCTCTCGGTACGCCACTTTCCAAAGAAGGGATGATTCAGGTGGTACTTGAGATTCTTTCGATACAAATGAATTGCCCTGCAGACAAACTGTTAAACATTATAAATAGCCCTTATATAAAATCTGGGAGATACAATGAAGATGAAAGAAGTAAGTTTCAATCAAAATTAGTAAGAGAGGGTTTTCTATATGTAAATATTCAACATGCAAAGACATTCCTAGATGAAGAGTCATCATCAGAATTGAACAAATTATTGGACTTATTAATAGGTCTAGCTAGAAATAATGAAAATCAATCACCAAGTCTCTGGATAAAGCTATTTTCAAAACTACTCAAAAACCTTGGGTGGATGTTTGGTTCGGAAAAATCCTTTTCCAGTAGAGAAATACAATGCTTAAACTCTTGGAATGAGTGCCTGGATAATCTTGCATCGTTAGACATTTTCTCAGAAAAAATTTTACGACATGAAATAATTAGAGAACTTCAGGAAATAACTAACAAAAAACTTTTTCAAGTCAAAACTAAAGAACAGTCAATTCAAGTACTTGATTTACTCGAGTCTAGAGGCATAAAATTTGACAACCTCTGGGTAATGGGTTGCCACTCTGATTGCATACCTTCTAAACCAAATCCAAATCCATTCATCCCAATCCACATTCAGAAACAACTACAAATTCCTCATTCAAATTCCAAACAAGAATTAAATTTTACTGAACAAGCATTAAGCCGCCTTATATCTTCATCCAAAAGCATAATTTTCAGCTATCCTGATTGGGAGCAAGAAAACAAGAAACAAATAACTCCTTTGCTGAATTTCATTCCACAAACAAAAGCAGAGTTTCCTTATAAAAAATCCTACCGGATCAGAGATCTTATAAAACCTCTAGAACAAATAGAACTATGGGAAGACAAATTAAAAATCCCACCATCAAACTATGAAATTGAGGAGTTCACTAAAAATGGCTTGCGTGCAGGATACAAAGTAATACAAAACCAGGCTGATTGTTCATTTAAGGCATTCGTAGCAAATCGCTTACAAGCAAATGATTTCGCATTTTCTGCAGTTGACTTTGATTCTCGTGACAGGGGAATTTTAATCCACAATGTACTTCAAATATTCTGGGAAAAGCATAAAACACGATCAGCGCTCCAAAACTTAAAATCTTCGAATATCCTTATAACAGAACTTGAAAATTCGACACGTAGATCTATGCAATTGACAAGCAGTCGAATAGGAAACCAAAGTTATTTCACAAAAATGGAACAAGATCGAACAGTTAGTTTATTAATCCGCTGGATGGATCAAGAATTAGTTCGTCCTGAGTTCGAGGTAAAATTTGTTGAAAAAAACGAATCCATTATCATTAAAAAATTAAAACTCAATCTAAGAATAGATAGAATCGACCTCACACCTGAAAAAAATAAAATATTAATAGACTATAAAACAGGAGCAATGAATTCAAACTCATGGTTCAAAAATCGCATGGAAGATCCACAACTACCTTTATACGCATTAAAATCTTCTCCTAATGGGCTTGCATTTGCCAACATTTCAAAAGATAACCTTAAGTGGATTTCCATTTGTAATCCAATAATTCCAAATCCTTTTCCTAAACAATCAAACTTAAAAATACCATCCCATTTACAAGTCGATATCGAGTGGCCAAATTGGAATAATTTAATAAGTTTCTGGAAAAACAGTATAAACAAATTGGCAGATGAATTCACGGTGGGTGAAATCGTTATAAATCCAATCAAAAATAATGAAACTTGTCGAAATTGTGGATACTCAACGCTATGCAGAATCGGAGAAAGCACTTCTGATGAAAATAGTCGGGAGAAGCTTGATGACTAAGGTTATTGATTGTAGAGAACGAAAAGCAACTCTTGACCCCAGGAAATCATTCCTCGTCCAAGCACCTGCTGGGTCAGGAAAGACTGAGCTTCTTATACAAAGATATTTACGTTTATTAAGTGGTGTTGAATATCCCGAACAGGTAGTTAGTATGACCTTTACCCGAAAGGCCGCAGAAGAAATGAAACGACGTATTCTTGAAGCGTTAAAACGAGGGATGATTCACACTCAACCAGAATCTTCACATCAATGTGAAACATGGGAACTTGCTAAAAAAGTTTTAATAAAAGATAAAGAATATGGTTGGAGACTTTTAGATAATCCAAATCAGTTAAAAATTCTTACAATTGATTCTTTTTGTGCTGAGTTGATCAGACAAATGCCTATACTTTCATGGATGGGTGGCCCATTAGAAATTATGGAGAATGCTGATGAACTTTACAGAGAAGCCTCCAAGCGTTTACTCACAAACATTGAAAGCAATGATGAAGTAGGTAAACGAGTACGTATAATATTAAAGCATCTAGATAATTCCAAAACTGCTTTTCTTGATAGAATCAATCAACTTTATAAAAAGCGGGATCAGTGGATGATTCCATTTTTTGACGTATTTGAAATAAATGATGACAAACGACAAGATTTTGAAAATATTTTCTCTAAACTAATAGAATCAACTCTTATAGATCTATGTAGTGTCACACCTAGAGAATTGGAATCAATTTTACCGATAGCGTCCTTTGCTGGGAAAAACTGTCTAAAGGATAATCCACAAAATCCTATATCTAAATTAGAAAACATAACCTCTATACCAGAAGATAAAATCAATGATTTAAACTCGTGGAAAGGAATTGCCGAATTGATTCTTACTAAAGAAGGATTCATAAGAAAAAAATTCACAAAGGCAATTGGGTTTCCTCCTGGTCAAGATAGATATAAGTTAGCCTTTGGCAAATTGCTAGAGATGTTAAGCGGACATAAAAACTTTCTACAAAAGCTTCAAAAGATACAAGACTTGCCAAACCCCATGTTCACCGATAACGAATGGATAGTATTAAAATCAACTTTATTACTATTACCAGACATGGCTGAAACATTAAGGAACATTTTTAAAAATCAGGGAAAAGCTGACTTTACAGAAATTTCCCTTTCTGCAAGAGAAGCCTTAGGCACTGGAGATGATCCGACAGATCTTTTACTTTATCTTGACAACAAAATCCAACATATACTTGTGGATGAGTACCAAGATATCTCATACAAACAATATGATCTTTTAATTAGACTTACTGCTGGATGGACTCAAGGTGATGGTCGAACTATGTTCATTGTCGGTGACCCTATGCAATCTATATACAGGTTCCGTGATGCAGAGGTCGGGTTATTTCTTAAAACAAAAAATGAAGGTCTTGGCCAAATTGATTTAAATTTTATTTCACTACAAACTAATTTTCGTTCAAAGAAACCAATTGTTGACTGGGTCAATGAATGCTTTGAATTAATTTTCCCAAAGAAAAACAACCAAGACTTAGGTGCCATAACCTATTCACATTCAAGTGCAAAACAAACTGAAATAAGTGAATCTGGTGTTTTTTTGCGTCCTATAGATAGCTCAACAGATGGTATGGAAGCAATTGAAGTAGCTAATTTAGTTTTGTATATTCAAGAAAAACACCCTGGAAAATCCATAGCAATCCTTGTGCGAGCACGAAGTCATTTGAAATCAATTATAAAGGGATTTCATGACCAAAAAATAAGATTTCGGGCTGAAGATATTGATTCACTGACTTCACGTTCTGAAATAATTGACCTTCTCTCTCTAATGCGGGCGCTTACTTCTCTAAACGATCGAGTAGCTTGGTTGTCAATTCTTCGGGCTCCTTGGTGTGGATTGTCCCTGGCTGATCTTCACAAAATCTGCGATGCTGATATAGATACCTCTATATGGAAATTAATACAGGTAAATAAACGTATTAAAAAACTTACCCCATCTGGGCAACTACGAATTAAACAGTTCGTCTCTGTACTTACCGAAACTTTAAATGCATTTCCATTATCCAACTTTAGAGATCTACTTGAAGGCTGCTGGATTAATCTTGGTGGTCCCGCCTGCGCAAACCCCGATACTTTTCCAGATATAGAAATATTTTTTGATAAAGTCAGCGAATTCCTTGAATCAAATGAATTATCAAACATTCGTATATTTCAAAATGACATAGACCATTTATTTTCGCATTCTTGGGTTGAAACAGAAAAAACAGTTCAAATAATGACAATGCATAAAGCGAAAGGTCTAGAGTTTGATTTTGTCATTATCCCTGGACTTGAAAAAACTTCAAAAGCAGAGGAAAAACGGCTGGTCTATTGGATGCCTCATGGTGACGATTTATTAGTTGCTCCAATCGAGGAAAAAGGAGGACCTTCATCCAAAATCTACAATTTTTTGTCTCAATTTGATCGAGATAAATCGGATTATGAAACATTGCGCCTTCTTTACGTCGCGGCCACACGAACGAAATTGCAGCTGCATCTATTTGGTCAGTTTTCGAGTAATAATAAGGCTGTACCCAGAAAAGGATCACTCTTAAACAAGCTATGGCCATATATTGGGGAAAAGTGGTCTCAAGAAGCTTGTTCCAAAAAAATTAATGCACAAACTTTAGAAAACCCAAAAAATATTCTCAAACCTAAAATATGGCGACTTAAAGAAAGCTATAGATTACCAGAATCTCCTCCAAGCATAGAATTGGGTGAAGTAATAGAGCTACAAGATGAATTAGAATCTCCAGAGTTTACTTGGGCAGGCAGTGGCGCTAGATGCCTTGGAATAGTCATGCACAGATATTTTCAGGTCCTGGCAGAAGAGGGAAAAAAATACTGGACCGATGAAAGAATTAAAAAATTACAATCAAACATGCCAGCAGCTTTAAAGTCACAAGGGTTGCCTTCTGAAATGATCATGGAAGAATTTAAAAAAGGCCAAACTATGCTACGAAATATATTGGATCACGACATAGGAAGGTGGATTCTTGATGCACATAAAGATGCACGCTGTGAGTATTCATTGACTCAGGTGAATAACAATATTTATCAATCAAGAACTATTGATAGAACGTTCATTGACGAAAAAAACGTTCGATGGATTATAGATTATAAAACTGGAGAACATATGGGAACAAATCTAGAAGATTTTTTTAAAAATGAAAAAGAACGCTACCACAACCAACTCAGCAAATACGAAAAACTTTTTAGAGAGTTAGAGGAAACTCGACTCATCAAAAAAGCACTCTATTATCCAATGCACAAGGAGCTGTTAGTTTATTAACAATTAGTAATAAAAAACGAGAAGGGATCAACCCCTTCTCGTTTCTTTGTAGGTGCGTATCCAAAGCCCGTTTTGAATAACGCCCAGTAAAAACTGTAATATAAAACTCTAATAAACATATCTATACCCTATTAACGGTAAAAATCTCAAAAACCAAAGTCTTAATAAATAAAGCTATATTTTTCAATAGTTTAACATAAAGTTCATTTAATTTCAAGAAATCAACCGACTACTTCAAATAAGACCTCATAATGACAAAGTCAAGATTTAGAAGTAAAAGTATGTTTTTTATTAGGCAAAAAAAGGATACTCAACGGAACAAAATGGGAGGTCTTAGATAGCCCCGAAGACTCTAGGAAACTTTCTTAATCGTACCATCCAGCTTTTCGAGGAAGGTGCAGATGTTAGACGTATCGAACAGTACGCCAGGAACTGGTGCAGATGGGTAAGATCTAGAGAGGAGAGTAGAGCAAAATTTTTACTCTTATACATTCTGTTCTGCGAGCCAACGTTCAGCTTCTAAAGCTGCAGCACAGCCTGTTCCAGCTGCTGTTACGGCTTGTCTATATTTGTTATCGTGAACATCCCCTGCAGCAAAGACCCCTTCTACGCTGGTCCCTTGCGTCCCTGATTTAACTTTTATATATCCTGTAGAATCAAGATCTAATTGCCCCTTAAACATCTGAGTGTTGGGTGTATGACCTATTGCATAAAATATTCCTGCAACTGAAATATTCTTCACCTCTTTTGATTTCACATTCTGCACTCGCGCACCAGTAACAAAGTTATCACCAATAGCATCTTCAAAGACTGTGTCCCAAATAATCTCAAGTTTTTTATTATCGAAAGCACGTTTTTGCATAATTTTGGAAGCTCTTAATTCATCACGTCGATGAACAAGATAAACGATGGAACCAAATTTTGTGAGATAGCTAGCCTCTTCAACAGCAGTATCACCTCCACCGATGACCATTAGTGGTTGGTTTTTAAAAAATGGCAGGGCACCATCACATACAGCACAGGCTGACATACCATTGTTCCACATTTTCTCTTCATTAGGAACTCCCATTCTACGTGCGACAGCTCCAGTAGCAATTATTACAGATTTTGCTCTAACCTCTCTTTGATCAGATTTTATTACAAATGGTCTTTTTGAAAAGTCAACTTCGATAATATCTTCACCAACCATCTCCGTCCCAAAACGCTCAGCCTGTTTACGAAATAGTTGCATCAACTCTGGCCCTTGAATCCCTTCTGGAAACCCAGGATAGTTTTCAACATCAGTAGTAGTCGTTAATTGACCTCCAGCGGAACCTCCTGTTACATAACCTTCAAACATAAATGGTTTTAGATTAGCTCGAGCTGCATAAATAGCTGCTGTATGTCCAGCAGGTCCTGAACCTATAATTACCAGTTCTTTTATATCATCCATCAAAAACTACCTTTCTATTTAATCGAATAGGCGCAACGTAAACCCACATCGCTATATTTATACTCAGGAACCTTAGCAACACGATCTGATACTCTTAAGTAATGACTCGGAGAATGCCAAGCACCACCCCTTACAACTTTTTCTTTGCCTGTTGGCGGCCCTTTTGGGTTAGATCCATTATTTTCTATTTGATAAGGACCATACCAATCAAGTGTCCATTCGTAGACGTTACCCAGCATGTCATAAAGACCATAAGAGTTTGGGCGCTGAGTACCTACGTCAACAGGAGCCCCATTATTATATATTTGTTTAAAGTGAGCTCCCCCAGGGTTATCAGCTTGCGCTGCACGCTCCCATTGCACTTCCGTTGGAAGGTTACCACCACGCCACTTACAAAAAATTTGTGCCTCCTCCCACGAAACAAAAACTACTGGCTGTTTCATCCCACTAAAATCATTAGGACGAGTTTCATGCAAATCGTTAGGATTACAAGCTCCCTCAGCAAAACATTTCATATAATCCGAATTGGTTACTTCATACTTATCAATACTAAATGCTTTAAGTTTTACTTTATGGGGAACTTCATCTGCACACCAATCAGAATTACTTTGCTCTTCGACGCAATAAATATCTCCTACAGAAAACTCTCCCTCTTGAAAGTTAACTTGACTATTGTCACTAGGCAATGCAATTACTACATTACAATTTAAAAAATAAATTATTAAAGCAAAACCATAAAAAAACATTTATATTTTTTTTTATTTTTCATATGGATTACTAATCGACACTATTTAAAACAGCCTGCTTCACCTTCTCATAATCCGCAGGAAGATCCATTGGGGCATAAGCAAACTCAGATGATATTCCTTCAAGCTTACCTGTATGATACTTATGAAGAAAATCGGTAAACTTTAATCCGTTGGCAGTTGATACGACAACAACACGGTCGCTTTTACTAATTTCACCTTGTTTTACAAGTTTTTCAAGAACCGCCAATGCAACTCCTGTATGAGGACAACAAAATAGTCCCGTAAGATTTGCACGCCCAACTGCATTAGCTAATTCAGATTCAGTAGCCTCTTCTACAATCCCGTCAAAATCCTGCAAAGTCCTAATTGCTTTTTTAATACTAACAGGATCACCTATCTGAATAGCAGATGCTAGAGTTTTTTTTGCTTGAATTGCTTCAAATTTCTTAAATCCAGACTTATAACTTCTATACAATGGGTCAGCTTGCTCAGCCTGTGCACAAACAAGCCGTGGATAATTCTTAATCAACCCTAGTTCTTTTAACATTTCAAATCCACGTCCAATTGCACTAACATTCCCTAAGTTTCCACCAGGAACAATAACAAAATCCGGTACCTCCCAATTAAACTGCTCGACTAACTCAAAACTAATGGTTTTTTGACCTTCAATACGTAAAGAGTTCATCGAGTTGGCAAGGTATATATCATTTTTTTCGCAAACCTGTTTAACTAGTTTCATGCACCCATCAAAGTCAGTATCTAAAGAAAGGGTAAGAACTCCATGAGTAATTGGCTGAATCAATTGAGTTAGCGAAACCTTATCTCGAGGAAGGAATACGATAGCTGGGATTCCCGCAACAGCGCAATAAGCAGCGAGGGCAGCAGAAGTATCTCCTGTAGAAGCGCAGGCCACTGCTCTGATACTTTTCCCCTCAGAAATCATTTGTTTCACCATAGAAACTAGAACTGTCATTCCAAGGTCTTTGAAAGAACCCGTATGAGCCATTCCACATTGCTTAATCCATAAATCCTCCAATCCAAGTTGGGTTCCTAATCGCTCAGCCCAAAAAAGATTGGTCCCACCTTCTAAAGTTGACACAACATTCTTATTGTCTAAATTAGGACAAACCCATTCTTTCTTACCCCACACAGAACTACCATATGGCCATTCATGCCTACCCACTCTATCCTTAAATAGCGCTTTCCATTCATCAGGACCTAGTTGTTTAAGTAGTTCCATATCATGTTGAACCTCAAGAAGTTCATTACATTGAGGACACCTATAAATAATCTCATTGAGTGGATGCCTACCAGAACAACCATTAATACATTGAAACCAAGCATCGAGTTCCATCTTCATTTCTCTACTCTAATAAAATTGGATTTTTCACAAACAACTTCTAACTTATCAATTTCCCCAAGGGCAAGTTGAATATTTTTTTCACTAGCACGGTGGGTCATCATTATTAAAGGGACACCTCTGCCTTGATCACAACGTCCCTTCTGAATAACTGACAAAATACCGATAGAATGCTTACCAAGTACCCCTGAAATACACGACAACACACCAGGATTATCAAGCACACTAAATCTCAAAAAATATTCAGAATCAATCGATTCAATGTTCAATATAGGAATCGTCTGGATTGAAGCATTTTGAAAAGACTGTGGCGGCACTCTAAGTTTAGACCCTGAAACAATATCCCTAGCTATTTCTATAATATCGGCGACTACCGCACTTCCAGTGGGAAGAGATCCCGCGCCGTGACCAATAAGAATATTTTCTTCCATTAGATCATCACATACTCGAATCGCATTTAGAACCCCGTTTACATTAGCCATCGGATTATTTTGAGGAATCATTGCTGGATGTACTCTGATGTCGATAGAAGTTCCATCAAACTTTGATATAGCAAGCAACTTAATCCGATAACCAAACTCCCGTGCAAACTCAATATCACCTAAAGCTATTTCAGAAATACCTTGAATAGTTACATCGTCAAAATTTACAGGAGTCCCATAGGCAAGTTGCGATAGGATAGCTATTTTGTGCCCAGAATCAATTCCCTCAATATCAAATGTTGGGTCAACTTCCGCAAAGCCCTTATCTTGAGCCTCTTTTAGAGCTAACTCGAAACTACAATGTTCATCGGACATCTTACTCAGAATGTAATTAGCAGTACCATTTACAATTCCTTCAATAGAATTAATTTGATTAGCAACAAAAGATTCTCTAATAGCTCGTATAATGGGTATCGCCCCACCTACCGCGGCTTCAAATCCTAATGATACCTGCTGATCTCCAACCATAGAGAAAATTTCATTTCCGTGCTTTGCTAAAAGAGCTTTATTTGCCGTTACAACATGCTTCCCCGCCTTAATCGCCTGAAGCATTAAATATTTTGCAGCATCATATCCGCCTATTAACTCGACAACTACATTCACTTCTGAATTTTTTATTATCTCTTGAGCATCTCTCGTCAATAGCCCAGGATCAACTTTAACGCCTCGATCTGTCGTAATGTCGAGGTCAGCTATTTTTACAACCTCAATAGTTGCACCAAGACGTTTTCGAATGATATCTCTATTTTCTTGAAGTATTTTATAAACTCCAGAACCAATAGTTCCAAAACCAATTATGCCAACCTTAATTTTAAGCATCATAAATAGTTCAAAATAATCAAGTAAAAATGTGCAAGTATCTACCTTTATAACTAAGCAAAAAAAGCTATATAAAGCCTAAAAAAGTTCACGAATTCCTCGTGTTGCTTGTCTAATGCGGTGTTCATTCTCTACCAATGAGAAGCGGACATAGTTGTCACCTCCCTCGCCGAACCCAATTCCTGGGGAAACTGCAACCTTAGACTTTTCCAATAGTAACTTAGAAAATTCAAGCGAGCCCATAGATTTATAACGGTCTGGAATTTCTGCCCAAACAAACATCGTCGCCTTAGGTTTGTCAACTAACCAACCAGAACGGTTTAACCCATCACAAAGCGCATTTCTACGACTATAATACATCTCTCTAATTTCTGTAACACAATCCTGCGGGCCATTAAGCGCAACAGTTGCTGCAATTTGAATAGGTTGAAACATCCCATAATCTTGATAGCTTTTAATTCTAGATAATGCGTAAATTAGATCTTTATTTCCTACAGCAAAGCCAACTCTCCATCCAGGCATATTATAACTTTTGGACAAGGTAAAAAACTCAACACCAATATCTTTAGCTCCTGGAACTTGAAGAAAACTGGGAGCCTTATATCCGTCATAAACTAAATCGGCATATGCAAAATCATGAATCACGATTAGGTCATGTTCTTTGGCAAATTCTACAATTTTTTCAAAGAATTGAATCTCAACAATCTCAGTGGTAGGGTTTGCCGGAAAGTTTATAATAAGAACTTTTGGCCTAGGCCAGTTTCTTTTAAAGGTATCTAACAATGCTTCAAAAAAATCTACGCCCTTATTCATTGGAACCTGTATCACATCAGCATTAGATAGTATAAATGCGTAGGTATGTATTGGATACGTAGGAGTTGGGACAAGAATTGAATCACCCGGAGAGGTAATTGCCATTGCAAGGTGAGAAATTCCTTCCTTCGATCCTATGGTTGCAATGGCCTCCGACTCCGGGTCAAGCTCAACATTAAATCGTTTTTTATACCAATCAGTGATAGCCAAACGTAGTTTAAAAATTCCTTTAGATAGTGAATACCTGTGGTTTCCATTTTTAATAGCAGCTTCACATAATTTATCAATAATATGTTTTGGTGTTGGTTGGTCAGGATTTCCCAAACCAAAATCGATAATATCCTCACCCCTTTGTCTGGCTTTATGTTTAAGCTCATTCACAATACCTAAAGTATAAGGAGGTAGTCGATCTATACGTGAGAACTTTTTCATAAAACTAAACTCGATCAAAATAAAATTAAGAGATAAAAAACATGGCAATTAAAAAACAATTTAAATTTACACTGACATGTTTTTGGAAACCCGTTCTCCCACAGAAGAGGAAAACAGTCTAAAAGGCGGGAACTGCGCCCATAAAAAACATCGAAGAAAACAGGCGTAAGTTATCATAAAATTAAAAAACCAGCAATTATAAGATCTTAATTCCATCTTTCTAATTTTAGTTGTATAAGTTATTTGTGAGGTAGTATGATCTATACTGGGACCAGCAAAACACACCCACCAAAAAATGTATCCAACATGAGAAACCAACTTACTACTTTCCACATAAATACCCAGCGACGCCCTTTTTACATAATCTTACAGGATACCCTTTAGCCACTTCTTAGTTACGTTTAAATTTAATTATAAAAATATATATGGATTATATAAATATTATCCTACTCGGTATCATTCAAGGATTAACTGAATTCCTTCCTGTCTCAAGTTCTGGACATCTTATACTAGTACCTAAGTTATTCGATTTTAAAGATCAGGGTTTGGCAATGGATACCATCCTACACCTTGGGACGCTGTTGGCTATTATTATATACTTCCACAAAGAATTGGCGAAACTGACTTATGGATTATATAATCCTGACAAAAGTCCTGATTACCATAGATTAGCCTGGCATATTGTATGGGCTTCCTTCCCAGCTGGTATTATTGGGTTGCTTTGGGGAAATCTGATTGAACAAGAGCTTCGCAATACTACTTTTGTAGCATGGAATCTGTTATTCTGGTCGTTTGTATTTTTTGCTGCTGAACGCTATTCAATAAATCAAAAATCGACTGAATCAAAAATCATACAAATGACTTTAGGTAAGGTGCTATTTGTTGGCTTTGCTCAAGCAATTGCACTTATACCGGGAACCTCTCGTTCTGGCATTACAATCTCCGCAGGGCTCTTAGCCAATTTATCGCCTACTAAAGCTGCTCAATTTTCTTTTTTACTAGGCACACCAATTATTTTTGCTGCAGGGATGCACAAAACACTGCATTTTCTATCTTCACCCATAAACTCTGCTCACTTATCGGGTTTGCAACTAGGGATTGGACTCTTTGTATCCTTTGTAGTTGGTTATTTCTCGATCAAATTGCTTTTGGGGATTGTTTCAAGGCTAGGCCTGATGCCTTTTATTATTTACCGGGTGGTTTTAGCAACTTCTATTCTGATAGCATTTTAAATATAATACAAAGATCTGGAGGCACAAAAAAACCAGCCCGGAAAATCCGGACTGGCTCTTTATTATTCTATGTTACCTTGAAAAAAAAAGTTAACCACAAGTTACGTTTCCTGGAACTGTACCTGTATTGGTAATTCTAACTTCACCACTAATATCACCAATAGAATCTCCACGACTAAAATTACTCTGGCCACCCAAAGTTACGGTTTTACGACCTTTGCTGTGCATATCACGCACACCTGCAGGTGTGTTGTCAAATGCTCCTGGAACACACTGGGTTGTATCTTTACATTTAAACTTTGTCGCCTTTGAGTTACCAGAACTGTTGCCTTCGAGTCCACTTGAGTCAGATGGTCCTAATGAAATAGGAATCGTCGTAAAGTTTGAAGATTTCCAAATTACAAAGTTAGCATTAGCTCTGTCCTCAGCATGCTTTCCTGCAGTCTCAAGAGTTATACTACTAGCATTGTTACAGGTTACACTAGCCCCTGGAGCTAAGCTTCCTGCGAATGCCAAAGTAGTCAAACATAAAACAGATACCGCGGTGATGAGTGTAAGTGCAAGTTTCTTCATAATAATTCCTCCCTTACCCTGGTTAAACATTCAGTTTACAAGCTTTCTTCAAGGAACTGTTAAAGACAGCCTCCCCCAATTTCAAAACTAAAAAATGGCACTGCTTCCTTACTTAAACTAGGCCAAACTCTACACTATGTGGGAATTCAAATCAACTAAAGATTTTAGCAGCAAAACGCGTATGGTTAGTGTTGAAAAATAGCGCAAAATAAAGGTAAATAATTCAATATTTTTTAAAAAAACCAGGCAAAGGTTCTATCCTAAAAAATAACTTAAATATTAGCACTTTAAACGAATACCATAATAAATCCAATAAATTAGTTTAAGTTAAATAGCATAAATATATATTATAAAAGATAAAATAAGGTTACAGGAGAAATTTAAATAAATTTCTAGGGAAATATGAGATTTACTAAATAGCAGAAACAAGAAGGTTTCTGATGCAAGATATATGCAACAAAAGAGATGTCTATTTAACTCGAAAGAATATGGTAGGTTGTATCATTCTTTTATAGAACAATAAACATCCAATTCTATTAAAATGAATTCATAGTTTGTTGCAGTATTAAGATTCTATTGTTTTATTATCAAGAACTGCCCCCTTGGGAATTCGTATTATTTTAGTATCCGATACTAGACGCACTTTTCCTTTCAATGTCACCTTACCATTAAATTTAACTTGCCCTTGCAATTCGAGAGAATCCAATTCTTTAATATTCGGAGGAATCGGAATTCTTTGCTGAAATTCCTTTAGGTCATTGAAGGGTTCCTTTAAGTTAATTTTCGGAAGGCTAGATCCACGTAACGCCGAATCTCTTTTTAAAGTCCCCCGATCAAGACTAAAAAGATCAGACTGAACAAGCAGAAGGTCGCTAGTTTTCTTTACAGGCAAAAACCTACTTCTTGGCACATTGATTCCTACTGCATCATGAAATGAATTAAGCGCAGACCCCACCGCAGTTTCTAATTGTAAAATATTTTGTTTTTTAATTTGCTTACGATTAACAATCAAATCCATATCAAGGAAATCATCTACAAGAATTTGTTTTAAGCGAGCCAGGTTAATCCAAATATTATTCGTATTAAAGAATTTAAACTTCTCATTTCCACAAAACTCCGCCAAATGTACAGAGGGAACATCTGCAACCTCCAACAGCTTAAGCTGATCCTTTTCCTGACAAAGCACCCCACCTTTCATGTCCGAAGGAGTCTTGGCAGTCACTTCCATTAAAAAAGGAATGTCTTCATCGATAAGATAATTTAGAATTTTAAGATCAACCACAGCTCCTAAATTATCGGCGTTTGAAATAAAAAGATACTCTCGACCTTCCTTTAGTAAAGTATCGAGATAGCCATTTTCCATGATGCATGAATATAAATCTCCATGACCAGGTGGGTACCATGCGTCATTATTTGATTTTTTCGGTATAAGAAAACCGCTATCGTCAGCTAATAGTCTTGGATAAGCGTGCTGACAAAAAGATAAAATTCGCGGGGCATCTACAGCTTTACCAATAATACGTTCAGTTTTGTCATGAGTATTAAAGCTGTTCATAAACAGAAGAGGAACATCAGCCTTATATTTTTTATTGAAATCTGCTACCTGCTCAACAAGAAGATCCACAAAAGTTTTTTTCTCGCGGACTATGATCGCAGACTTAGGACCTTGGCAATTCATGCTAGTACCAAGGCCTCCATTAAGCTTACAAACTGCTAGCCGAGCAAGTGTTGCTACTATAGATTCTTTATCGGGAACCGGGAGGGATAAATATTGAACCAGTTTTTTCTCATCTGGATTACGAAGAGACTTCCAGCGACTAATTTTTTTTGGCTTCTCATGGAGTTTGCTATAAAGCTTAATATAGCCATCCAAAGACAAACTATCTAGTTTAAAAGACTTCAAAGATTTTTTTAGTTGGGTGACATCCATTCCATTACAACGCCTTTATCAACAAATCACTAAGGTCAAAGTTTCTCCTATTAACAAAGAAAATATGAAATCGATCATAATCAACAAAGTGGATTATACAAATTTTTGCATAAAATGGGACTACATTTTCAATTCTTCAAGATAATGAATATGTATTCTTAAACCCTTAAACAAATCAGAAAATTATTTAATGAGTAAAACTACCTATGATTTAAGTTTAGTAGCTTCATTATGCTCATTTAGTCCTCTTTCGATACAGGCAATTAGACGGGGCTCTAATGGGTCGCAGTCACTTGAAAAATGCCCAATAATTTGGCCGTGTTCTCCAATTACATATTTATGAAAATTCCACAAAACCTCTCCAGAGTTCGGAGGCCTGAACTCTTTTAGCCAAAAATTAAAAAAAGTAAAAAGGTGAAATAACTTGGCCTTTATCCCTTTTGGTCTAATAGCGGGCACAGATTCAGATTGTAAAAATTTATACAAACTGTGTGCGTCTGCACCCCTAACTTTGACTTTCTCAAAAACATCGAACGTAATACCATAAGTCCGATTACAAAAATCTAAAATTTCCTCATCAGAACCTGGCTCTTGATTTAAAAAGTCGTTACATGGGAACGCTAAAATAGAAAAGCTTTTCTCCGAAAATTTGTCATATAAGCTCTGAAGCCCTTGATATTGTTCTGTAAAACCGCACTGTGATGCAACATTAACTATTAAAATTGTATTATCCTTATATTTTGAAATCTCAACACCACTACTATCCAGTCTTTTAACAAAAAAGTGGTAAATTGACATATCTAAACTCGCCAAACATTGACATTGAAAGTGATAATACATGGAATTCTCTTACTTTTTCTAGGCATGCATTTCATAGTATAATGGCTGAACAAATCATTTAATCTTTTTGTGAAATGTTAATTTTTAAAAACAGTATTTATAACCTTCAAGAGATTGGTCCTCAACCACACCCCCCATTTTCTGACTTTGAGCAAAATGAAATATTCGATCCTTACAAGATTCTTACCGTCGCATTAACCGAAGAAAAAGATGTAATTGATTTCTTAGAACGCCAACCTAAAGAATATTGGCCTCAAGACTCTAAAAAGTTTTACCCGCATTCACATAAAATTGGTAGCTATTATATTTTTAACAACTTATTAACTATTCTTGAACAAGGCTTAGACGACCTTACTGCTTGGCACAAAATGAATACTTACCACTTTTGTTTTCTATATGACGTGATTCTTCGGTTTGGCTTTAACTACAATCATGACAATGAAAAAGGACGACTCGCTACTTTACCAGAATTGAAAAACAAGCCCTTTAAAGTCGAATTATTTATTAAATACTATTTCTTTAACACGGTATTCCTTTTGAAGGAAGACCAATATAACTCTCTTACTCGTGAAAAAAAGATAAAACTAGGCTATGATTGTCCATTCCAGTTTGCTGTAATAAATGGACTAACTCCCACAAAAAATGAAATGGAGCTACAATCTTCCTCGGATTATCCATATTCAATTTACGTTTAACCGCTTGACACATTTGCGAATAGGATCAATTTTTTTCCCGTACTCAATTTTCCTATCTTTTAATCTTTTTAAATATAAGAATGAAAAAAGCCGTCACATCTGAAGAAATGCAAAGAATAGACTCACTTGCTATCAATAATTACGGGATCAAGGGGCTAGAGCTCATGGAAAACGCTGGGCTAGGAATCGTTAAAGCTTTTAAAAAGAGGTTCCAGAAATTTTCAGAAAAAAAAGTACTTATTTTTTGTGGAAAAGGAAATAACGGAGGAGATGGCCTTGCCGTGGCTCGCCTACTCTTTAAAATGAATATTTGTGTTACAGTTTTACTACTTGAAAAACGCGATGGCCTCAAAAGTGACCCAGCTATAAATGCAGAATTAGCTTTTAACCTTGGTATCAAAATTATAGAACTAGATACAACAAACTTGCATTTATTAGATGCTCATCTCAAAAAATGTAATATCATCATTGATGCTCTATTGGGGACAGGCCTAACTAGAGCAGTCGGTGGGCTCTACAAAAAAACCATAGAAAAAATTAATTCTTCAAAAAAGTTCGTCATTGCGGTAGATATTCCTTCTGGAATTGATTCCGATTCAGGCTCATTGATGGGAGTATGCATAAGAGCTGATCTAACATTAGCGCTTGCGCTTTTTAAACATAGCCATTTCCTCTTTCCAGCAGCAGAATTAATGGGAGAGATTGAGTTAATTGATATAAAAATGCCAACGGAATTGATTACCTCTCAGGCTTTAAAAGTTGAAGTAACAGAAGAATCCGATATTCAGAACAGTTTTCCTCAACGTTCAGATTATAGTCACAAAGGGAATTATGGACACGTTCTAGTAATTGCTGGATCCACAGGAAAAGGTGGCGCCGCCGGACTAACTGCACTAGCTGCACTTCGCATGGGGTGCGGGTTGGTAACATTAGCACTACCAGAAAGTTGTCAGAAAGCCTTCGAATTACACCCCCTAGAGGTTATGACAATACCTGCACCAGAAACCAAAGTTGGGACTCTGGCTCTTTCAGCAAAAAATATTCTTCTCGATCATTCGATAGGAATGTCAGCAATCGCCATAGGACCTGGATTATCAACTGAACCTGAAACAGTTCAATTATTAAGTGAACTCCTGCCAAAAATAGACTGCCCGTTAATTATTGACGCAGATGCACTCAATAGTATTGCTCAAAATCCTAATACTCTTAGTCAATTAAAATCAAATGCTGTTCTTACACCACACCCTAAAGAAATGTCACGGATTACCGGAATGGAGACCTCAAATATATTAAAAAAAAGGATCGAGTGTGCAAGAAACTTTGCACAGGAACACTCAATAAACCTTGTTCTTAAAGGTGCCGCTACTATCATTTCTCAACCAAATGGGTTAACAACAATCAACCCAACTGGGAATCCAGGCATGGCTACAGCAGGCTCTGGTGATATCTTAACAGGAATCATTGCATCGCTCGTAGCCCAAGGTTTTTCGCCATCGAAAGCTGCAATAACCGGTGTGTATCTTCACGGTTTATCAGGAGACATTTTTGTAGAAAAAGAAAGTCAAACCAACCTAATTGCAGGTGACCTACTTCGCACCCTGCCAGAAACAATGAAACGTATACTAAATTAAATAGTTGTGAAAATATCAACAGATAATCATGAAAAAACTTTAGAGTTTGGTGAAAAATTGGGCCAATTCCTAAAACCTGGGGACGTAGTTTTACTATTTGGTGACCTTAGTGCAGGAAAAACAACCCTAACTCAAGGTGTTTGTCGAGGTCTAGGAGTTAAACAGGAAGAGTATATCCGAAGTCCTACTTTCACCTTGATTAATATCTATCAAGGACCTATTCCAGTAAATCATATAGATCTTTACCGCCTAGATTCAATTTCTGAAATTGAAGCACTTGGCCTTGAAGAAAGCCTCTTCTCCAGAAGCGTAAGCATCATCGAGTGGGCTGACAAACTCTTCCAAAAGAACAAACTTGGCCAACCTGAACTTGGAATTGAAGAACGAATAGAAATTAGAATAGTGATTGAAGACGTAAATCGCAGAACCTTCAACATTGAATTAATTGGGCAAAATCAACGCTCGTTATCTCACATCTTCTAAAAAATTACCAAAAACTAGCCTTACTATCCTCTTTACAAAAATTGTGCCTTGTGGGAGAATTATGTTGTAATAATGATGGTAAATCTATTATTGCTTTATATATCAATAACTAATGATTGAAAAAATAAGAACCCTAATGCTTTTTATTGCTATTTCGGTACTATCCTACGGAGGTTATATTTTTATGTCTACATTTGAAACTAGCTCCGACAGCGTAGACATAAAGTTTGATAAAGATGGCCTTGATGTAAAAATTAAGAATTTTAAAGTTGTTCATGAGAATTCAGGTCGAAAGGATTGGGAACTAAGAGCTGATTTAGCCCAAATTAACAAAAAACAAGAAACCACAAAAATGAATAATGTCCAATATATTTTTGTTAACAATGAGATGAAAAAATTTAAAGTTTTTGCAGACTTTGGCACTTTAACAAATAAAAACAATAATATAGAGCTTGAGGGAAATGTTAAAATGCTAGTTGAAACTGATATTTTAAAAGACCAAATTTCCAATGGCTTTCTTCCCAATCAAAAATCCACATCTACGAATCAATGATGCCAAAACATCAAAAAACTATATTTTGCATAATTTTAGTATTTGTTTTGTTGAGCCTCTCCATACCGCTCAGTTTTGCCCAAATAGCAAAAGAAAAAGACCGAAAAAAAGGTAATGATCCGCTTGAAATCACTTCGGACAGAATGCGATCTGAGAATGGTGGTCAAAAAATTATTTTTTCCGGAAATGTTTCTGTCACAAAAGAAGACATGACTATAACATGCGATATTATAGAGGTTTATAATACACCCAATAAAAAACAAACTCAGGAAATTGTAGCTATAGGTAATGTGAATATATCTAAAGGTGATAAAAAAGCTCACGGTGACCGTGCTGTTTACCTAGAACAACTTCAAAAAATTATACTCACAGGTAACCCAAAAGCCGTTGCCTGGGAAGCTGATGATGTAATTGAAGGTAGGGAAATGATCTTCTTAATGAAAAAGGATAGATTTGTTGTAAATAAACGCGTAAAAGCAAAGATATTTACCAAAAGACCATAAATGTAACTTACGCCCGAAATAGATTTACCTTTTTCAAGCTAAGTAAAAAAATTGAGCCCTGTAAAAGAAACTAAAAAACTATTTAAGTGACTAGTTTAACTGTAACAAATCTGTTTAAGTCTTACAAAAACCGGCCTGTAGTAAAAGACCTGAGTATAACAGTTAGGCAGGGAGAAATCGTCGGGCTTTTAGGTCCAAATGGAGCTGGGAAAACCACCACTTTCTATATGGTAGTTGGACTTATTCCACCTGATACAGGCAAAATATTTTTAGCAGACGAAGAAGTAACCAAACTCCCAATGCACTTAAGGGCTCAAAAGGGAATTAGTTATCTACCACAAGAACCATCTGTATTTAGAAAATTAACTGTAGAAGATAATTTACTGGCAGTAATGGAAGCAATGAAACTTCCTAGTTTTGAAGGCAAGAAAAAAGCTAGGGCCTTATTAAGAGAACTAAATATTCTTCATATAAAAAATGCCAAAGCATATGTATTGTCAGGTGGTGAGCGTAGAAGAGTCGAAATCAGCAGAGCGCTGGCAACCTCACCTCAATTTATTTTACTAGATGAGCCTTTTGCTGGTATTGACCCTCTTGCAATTGCTGATGTTAAGTCAATAATATCTCATTTAAAAAGGAAAAATATTGGGGTGCTGGTAACTGATCACAATGCAAGAGAAATGCTAAGCGTGGTAGATCGAACATATATTATCAACGAAGGAAGTATTATCGCGTCTGGACTGCCCGGGGAAATGCTGCAAAATGAAAAAGTAAAGCAAATTTATCTTGGCAACCAATTTTCTTTATAAACAACGATAGACAATATTATGGCAATGGATTTAAAGCTTAGTGCAAGCTTGAAAATGAGCCAAAAGCTCGTTATGACCCCTATGCTCCAGCAGGCAATTAAGCTCTTGCCATTAGCCCGCCTCGAACTAGCTCAGCAGGTACGTCAAGAAATTACAGAAAATCCAGTTCTGGAAGAGGTTCTCGAAGATGAAGAGTTGCAAGATGAATTAGAAGACGATGAAAAGACAGAGCCTACTGAACCAAAAGAAAACTTTGAGGTGGTCGAAGAAAAAAATAATAACGAGGAACATACCTTAGAAAACCCTGATATGGATTGGGATACATATTTCCAGGATAATATAGATCGAGGAAGTTCAGCAGAAAACTATACTGAACGCCCAAGCATAGAAACAACGCACCAAAAAGAGCCATCCCTTCAAGAGCATCTACTTTGGCAGTTAAATGTTTCTGTGGATAACGACCGAGATAACTTTATTGGCAATTGTATCATAGGAAATATTAATGCGGACGGTTATCTCCATGCCAGCATTACTGACATTATAGAAATAAGTAATGCAAATGAGTTAGAAGTTTTAAATATACTCAAAGTAATTCAAGAGTTTGAACCTCTTGGTGTTGGCGCTCGTTCATTAAAGGAATGTTTAAAGATTCAAGCACAAGCCGATAATCATTGCACCCCATTAGTATTAAAGTTAATAGACAATTATTTAGATAGGCTTGAAGAAAGGTATTTGACAAAAGTATCGACTGAGCTTAAGGTTCGCATCGAATCAATTATTGAAGCCGTAAAAAAAATCAAGGGATACAACCCAAAACCTGGACAAGCATTTAGCCCTGAACGCATTGACTATGTTGAACCTGATATCTTTGTGATTAAAAAAGAGAATGGTTATGAGGTAGCGCTTAATGATGATGGGATACCACGCTTGCGTATCAACCCTTACTATCAAAACCTACTTAAAAATAGTGCAAAAGGAGAAACAAAAGACTATCTAGAAGAGAAGCACAAGTCCGCATTATGGTTTTTAAAAAGCATCGATCAACGACGTCAAACAATTTATAAAGTAGGGAAAAGCATCATAAAACTACAAAAAGAATTCCTTGACCTTGGACTATCATATTTAAAACCAATGGTTTTAAAAGATGTAGCCAAAGACATTGAAATGCACGAGTCAACCGTAAGCAGAATAACTACTAATAAATATATAGACACACCACAGGGAGTATTTGAATTAAAATTCTTTTTTCACAGTGGCATAAAATCGTATATGGGGAACAGCATGTCATCGATTCGTGTGAAAAATATAATTAAAGAAATTATCTCAACTGAAAATGAAAAAAAGCCATTGACAGACGATGAGATGGTTCAAGCTTTGATGAGAAAAAATGTTAATATTGCCAGACGAACTATCACAAAATATCGTAAGGAACTAAATATTCCTCCTGCTAGCAAAAGGAAAAAAATCTTCTGAAGATGATACACGCAATAGCCCAAATTTTATTATAAAGTGAAATATAATCGAGCCATGAAATACAAAGACCTAAATTAATAATGTATTGCAATTCAAAGTAAATAAATGAAAATATCTGAAATTCTTAAACAAGAATATATTATAAAAGAATTAAATAGCCCTGATAAAAAGAACGTCCTTGATGAGTTGTCAACTTTTTTAGAAACCAAGGGCGATGTCACTTCAAAAGAAAAATTGTTAGATGCCTTAAAAGAGCGTGAGAAATTGGGCAGCACCGGAATTGGTGAGAATGTTGCAATACCACATGCTAAAATAAGCGACATAGATAAAATAATCACAGTATTTGGGCGTTCTAAGAACGGCGTAGAATTCGAATCTTTAGATCAAAAACCGGTAAACTTTATATTTTTAGTCCTAGCACCTGAAAATTCAACGGGTCAGCACTTGAAAGCATTAGCTCGTATTTCAAGATTATTTAAAAACACATCTTTGCGTGAATCTGTATTGAAAGCCAATGAAGCAGATCAAATTTATTCAATTCTTGTAGATGAAGATTCCAAGTTTATTTAATAATTAATGTATCGATCATCACAAGATTTTCAAATCCTCTATTAGTCATTAAATCTCAACAAGGTGCTAGATTAATGCTCAAAGGTATAGCTGTCTCAAAAGGTATATCGATAGGAAAAGCCTATATCTTAGATCGGTCAAAACTTTGCATCTTAAAACAAAGCATTGATTCCGAAAATATAGACAGGGAGATTATAAGGTTTAGAAAAGCAGTTGCACAAACAAAAGAACAGATGCAAGAAACAAAAAAGAAGGCTTCAAAGATTGCAAGCAAGTACTCGATTATCCTAGATACTTATACTCTCTTACTTGATGATGATATATTGGTTAAAGATACTATAACCAAAATTCAAAAGGAAAAAGTTAATGCCGAATGGGCAATTACAGAGACTTTAAACAAATCCCTTCTTTTATTTGACAATATTAATGATGACTATCTTAAAGGTAAAAGAGATGATTTGGAGTTAGTGGTCCATGGAGTAATAAAAAATCTCCTCGGACATAATCAAAACGCACTTGCAGATATCCAAAACCCAGTTATCTTAATCACACACACATTAAATCCATCAGACACAATATCAATACCGCGCCAATATGTTCTTGGATTAGCTACCGAAGTAGGAGGGAAAACATCTCATGTTGGAATTTTTGCATCTGCTCTCGGTATTCCTAGTGTAGTTGGGATTAAATCTCTGACTGAAAAAATAAATACTGGCGATCAGCTAATCATCGATGGGATAAATGGTCATATCATAACTAATCCCACAAAAAAAACACTCGATCATTATAAAAAAAAACAATTAGAACACAAAAAATATGAAGAAAAATTACTGATAGATATCGAAAGACCAACTATCACAAATGATGGCTTTCGTGTAAAACTTATGGCTAATATTGAATCCACTCACGAAATCAGATCATTGAAAAAATTTGGCGCTGAGGGAGTTGGGCTATATAGAACAGAGTTTTTATATCTAAGTTCTCAGGTTCTTCCTACTGAAAGTGACCTGTACGATAATTTTAAAAAAGCTGTTCAAGAAATAACACCACATCCAATTACTATAAGAACATTAGACATTGGAATGGACAAGCAACTAGCCTTTCTCGAAAATAATGACGAAGATAATCCCGCCCTAGGATTAAGAGGGATTCGCATGTCTTTAGCTAACCCAGAACATTTCATTTTGCAACTTAGAGCAATTCTTAGAGCTAGTTTGCATGGAAAAGTAAAAATAATGTATCCCATGATTTCAGATATAAACGAAGTCATTGAAGCTAATTCTATTTTAAATACAATTAAAATAGAGATGCGTGAAAAACAAATTCCATTTGATGAGAATATTGAAATTGGAGTAATGATAGAAACACCATCGGCAGCAATATGTTGCGATCAGATTTTAGGAGAAGTAGATTTTATAAGCATAGGAACTAATGATTTAATTCAATATATACTAGCCGTAGATAGGATGAATGAAAAAGTAGCGCATTTATACCAACCTTACAACCCAGCTATTTTAAAAACTCTTAGAGATATCTTCGAAAATGCTCAAGCAGCAGGGAAAAAAGTTTCCATTTGTGGAGAAATTGGTGGTGACCCTATAGCTACACTCTTTCTATTAGGATTAGATAATTTAGATAGCTTAAGTATGGACCCTCACTCTATACCACAAGTCAAAAAAATTATTAATCAATCTAGCATAAAAGATGCTAAAAATTTTACAAAACAATTATTAAAATTAAATTCAACTAAGGAAATTAATTGCTTTCTTAACAATGAAATGAGAAAAAGATACCCTTTAGATTTCCAAGAAGATCCAAATTAACTAATAAAAATACTTAAAATGTATAAAACCTAACACAATACAATTATTGAGCGAGGAATTAAATGAAGAAAAAATCATTTCTATTTACATCTGAATCTGTATCTGAAGGTCATCCAGATAAAATGGCAGATCAAATTTCTGATGCCGTACTTGATGCCATTCTACAAAATGACCCTAAAGCACGAGTCGCTTGTGAAACCATGATTACTACTGGATATGCTGTAATCTCTGGAGAAATATCAACAAACTGCTATATTGAAATTCCACAAATTGTTAGAAATACTATTAAAGGCATTGGCTATACTCATTCTGAAATGGGTTTTGACTTTGAAACATGCGGCGTATTAGTTTCACTCGATGAGCAATCTAGAGATATTGCGCAAGGAGTTGACGAGGGGTCGAAAAAAGAACAAGGAGCCGGTGATCAGGGAATGATGTTTGGTTATGCCACCAAAGAAACTCCAGAGCTCATGCCTATGCCAATTATGTACTCTCACAAACTTGTTAAAAAATTAGCTGATGTAAGAAAAAAAGGTCAGCTGTCATACCTACGTCCTGACAGTAAATCACAAGTATCAGTCCGCTATGAAAATGACAAACCTGTTTTTATTGAAACCGTGGTTATATCAACGCAACATAATCCAGGCATTTCTAATAAAAAAATGCGTGCAGAGATAACAGAACAAGTTATAAGTAAAGTTATTCCTGAAAAATTTCGGGCTAAAAGAATGAAAATTCATATCAATCCAACAGGCAACTTTGTAATAGGTGGGCCTCATGGTGACTGCGGCCTAACAGGAAGGAAAATTATAGTTGATACTTATGGTGGTTTTTCTAGACATGGCGGTGGTGCTTTCTCTGGTAAAGATCCATCAAAAGTAGATCGATCAGCAGCATACATGGCACGTTATATAGCTAAAAACTTAGTAGCAGCTGGTACCGCGGATCGTTTGGAAGTCCAACTTGCATATGCTATTGGAGTAGCAGACCCTGTTTCAGTTTTTGTAGAAACTTTCGGAACACATAAAATCAATCCTGAGAAATTCGAAGATCTAATCCGTGAAAACTTCAATTTGAAGCCAGCAGGTATTGTTAAAACGCTTGATCTTTTAAAACCTAGATACTTGCCAACTGCCGCATATGGACACTTTGGAAGAAAAGAAACAAGTTTTACATGGGAAAAAAAAGACAAAGTCAATGCTATAAAAAAATCTATTGGTCTTTAAGTCAATCCAGAGAATTTAAGTTATAATATGAAAACATTTCTCTTTATTAAAAACAAGAACACAATCACTACACAAATTGATATAAAGGTTTAAAGCCCTGTCCACTTAATAAAACAGCCAAAATAAAATCTTATGGCGAAGATACCCTTCATAAATAAACACGGATTTGTCGAATATCCATTTCTACATGACGAGAGAAAAGAATCAAATTGGTGGTTTTTCAATCTTCTGGAAGATTATCTAAAGCGCCGTGCAAGACAAAAATATGGCCATACCTACACGCGAGATCATATGGATGAAGATATGATGCAATTTCTCCCTGAGACAAATCTTAAATTCTTTGTTTTACTCCCTAGTGGTATGGGGATGGAATTTAAATTGGTAGGAAAATATGAAACCCCAGAACTAATTCATTTAGAAGAGCCTGTTGCATTTGTGACAGAAACTTTTGGCGGTGGAAAGTTTAAATGTAATATTTATCACAAAGGTACCTTTGCAGGGACTAATAACTACAAAGCTCATGGAGACCCTAAATGGGTTGAGATAGAAGATGACAACCCGCCAAGCTAAATTTAATTAGACTAACAAAAATTATTTTATCAATACGATCTATACCAGTAAGTCATACAAACAGCTGCTATAAATCATTCAAGTTCTTCGTCTGGATTACGAGGTTTCAATATCGTGGGAACCTTAAATTTTATATCTGCAGGCAAACCCTTTATTGCGCTGCCTGCAGCTCCTTCTTCCTTAGGTTTTACCAATCTGACATAAATTTTTCCATCATGAACTTTGATCGGATAAACTTCGGTACTAAGCTCGGGATTCTGAGGACACCATCCACTTTTTAATTCAAACCGCCATTCATGGTTTGGGCAAATTAAAATACCCTCCTCAATTCTTCCCTCCCCAAGTGGCGCACCTCGATGCGGACAAATATTATCTATAGCGTAAAAATTTCCTTTATAATTAAATAAGGCTATCTCCTTATCACCAACTTCAATGATTGCAGATTTGCCAATCTCGAGATCATCACATTTCATTACTTTCGTATATTTAACTTTTGCCACGGCTTTTCAAAGATAACGATTTTAAAAAATATACTTATATTTAAGTTAAATATATTTATCCAGCCTCTTTTTCATTAAGTGATTTAACAAAATTAAATTCACAATTTGAATAGAGAAAATCTAAAACCTTACGACCAAGAATTTTCGAGCTTGTGTGCTTAATTACTTCAGGATTAGCCATCATCCGATTTTTCACATCCTCTGGCTTTTGCTTGCTTTGTTCAGCCAGTGCTTTAAACTCTTCCTCCAGATCAAATTGGCTCACATGAATATTTTCTAATGTCCCAATATTTTCCAATAATATATATCCTCTACTATTATTTTTGGCTTTATCACGCCACTCGTTTTTTGCTTTATCTTCATCAAAGCCCGAGTCTTCGAGTGACATGCCTGATTCAGTAATCTGAAACTTCATTCCCTCAAGCATAAATTTTAATTCACTGTTAACCATTGAGTCCGGAGCATCGATGGGATTATCTTTAACTAACTTATTAAATATCTCTTCTTTTATCCGCATTTCTTCCCTTTGCTCATACATGGATTGCAACTTCGTTTTAACTCCTCTTTTAAAACTATCGATAGAATCAAAACCTTCTTTCTCTGCAATAGCATCTGTAAGTGCGGGTAGATCCATTTTTTTCATTTCTTTGATTTTGACATTAAAAATTGCTATATCTTCTGGTAATTTATCTTTAGACCCAGGAATGGGAATACGCACACGATTAATTTTATTATTCCAATTAGGGGGCAAAATAGCTTTAACCTTAAACTCTTCCCCTAGTTTATGTCCTATTAGTTCATCTTCAAAACCTTTGATCATTTTGTTCTCACCAATCCTTATTGTCATATCTTTGGCGCTTCCATTTTCTAATGGCTTCCCATCAAAAAAACCATCAAAATCAACGGTAAGGTAGTCGCCCTTCTCTGCCTTATGATCATCATCATGGTGTTGGTAACTTCCATATTGTTCCAAAATACTATTAATCCCAGCTTGTACTTCTGCATCGGGCAGGTCTATCTCCACCTTATTCATTTTAAGACCTTTATAAGTATTAACCTTTATTTCTGGCTTAGTATCTAATGTAACAGAGAACTTTAAAGGGTTATTTTTTTTAATGTCTTGAAAGTCAGAGTTATCAATTTCTGGTGCTCCAACAGGTACAAGTCCACTTTCACGAAGAGCTTTTTCATAATATTCCTGCAATAACTCTTGAAACATATTTGTAAAAGATTGCACTGGAACTTGCTTTTCAAGAATATGTCTCGGAATTTTTCCAGGGCGAAAACCAGGCATTTTCATTTGGCGATTCAAATCATTATATGCTTTATTGACTCTCTCAGTGACAACATCTTCTGGAATAGTTATATCCAATTTTCTTTTTAGTGAGTCCAACTCTTCAACTTTAAGTTTCATATGAACTTCCTAAGTGATGATAAACTTTCAGGAATTAATAATTTGCGCCTTAAATATTCTTGCACCATAACTGTTGTGCAATATACAGAAACTATTCTTAATTAGATCTAGAAAAAATAATAAGATCAAGTTCAACCTTTAATCGACTTAAAATTTCATCATACGAATATGCACCCAACGGCTCAGTTCCTTTTTTCAAATTCACTTTAGAAGGACCACACCAAAGCCCAAGATCTGCATCATCAGTTTCTCCAGGTCCATTTACCCTGCACCCCATAACAGCAATAGTAATATTATGTGATTCTGCATATTGTGTAATTCGACGTACTTCCTGAGCTAAGTCTACAAACTTATCATTTTCAACACGTGAACAACTCGGACAAGCAATTATATTAATACCATCAAGAAAGTTTTTAGGTACTGACCTAAACCTACCTTGCTCAATATCCTTAAGAATTTCTCGTCCCACAGTAATCTCTTCACCTTTTTGCTCATTCGGTAGCGTAAGAGAAACACGAATGGTATCACCAATTCCAGCAGATATAAGTTGCTCAAAAGCAATTCTTGTTTTAATCACACCTTCTGGCGGTAGCCCTGCCTCTGTTACTCCAAGGTGTAATGGTACATCAGGGCGTTCCCTGGCAAATCTACGGTTAGCATCAATAACCTTATCAAAATCAGAATCTTTAAGTGAGACACAATAATTTGTGAAATTTAAATCGTCCAATATTTTGCAGTGATCAACAGCACAACACACCATTCCCTCAATCTGATCCTCTTTAAATTTTTCCTTATACTCAGGATCTATAGATCCGCAATTAACACCAATCCGAATTGCACAGTTATGAGTTTTAGCTGCTGCTGTAATAAATTCCACTTTTTGTCTGATAGATTTGTCTTTATCCAAATGATATAAATGCCCGGGGTTGTACCTAATTTTATTAACAAAAGGTGCAACTTTCGGAGCTAGTCTATAGTTTTCTTGAAGATCAACAGAAAAAATTGGATTTGTATATTTTTTACGAAGGGTTTTAAGGGCTAAAACATCTGCCTCATTATCAACAGCGATCCTTATAACGTCTGCCCCAGCTCGTACAAGAATTTCAATTTGTCGGGCAGTCTCCACTAGATCCTGTGTTTGAGTTGCAGTCATACTCTGAACAGCTATTGGAGAATCTCCACCTATCACCAATGAACCAATATATATTTGTCGTGATGATCTCTTTAAATTGCTCATAGTTAAAAATAGTAAAATTTAATTTTTAATTATATATAAAAATCAAATAATTGGGCGAGGTTATCAGAGTTTACAATTGTTAACAAGTAAGGTTATTGCTAAATTAAAGATATTTCTACATTTTTATGACCAAAGACGATTAAAAAAAATAAACATATTCTTTAACCTTAAATAAATTCTAATTTATTCAAGGGAGTGATAAAATAACAAAATATGAAAAAAGCTCAGATTAAAATCAGTTGTTTTACGCAATTGAAATATACTATTACTTTAGTTGTATATATATGTTTATTTTCTAGTAGCGTTTTTGCTAATCCACTAAACGGGTTATCATTGTATGGACCAGAAAACCTAAAATATAAACAAGGGCAACCTTATGAATATAGTAACCCAAAAGCACCTAACGGAGGGCATTTAGTATTAGCAGATTTTGGAGCTTTCACCAAATTAAATCCAGCCTCTTTAAAAGGCGTTCCAGCCCCTGGCATAGCTAATTTAGTTTTTCAAACTCCAATGGATAGCTCTGCAGATGATTCAGAGCCCTTTTCACAATACGGTAATTTAGTAGAAAAAGTAGAGCTGGCAGATGATCGTATGTCGATGATTTATCATGTTCATAAAAATGCAAAGTTTTCTGATGGGCATCCGGTTACAGCGGATGATTTTGTTTTTTCTTTTGATCTATTGAAAGATCCAGAATATCACCCTATATCAAAACAGTATTTTAAAGATATTAAAAATGTAAAAAAAATTAGCTCCCATAAAGTAAAATACATTTTCTCTATATACAATCAAGAACTACCTTTAATCACCGGACAAATGACAATATTTCCAAAACATATATATGGAAATAAAAAGAAATCATTTGGATCGGATTTTGATGAAATTGCTGTGGGTAGTGGTCCTTATAGAATAAAAAGTTTTGAGTTTGGAAAACACATAACCTTTGAAAAAAATAAAGACTGGTGGGGTAAGAACCTTGGAATTAATAAAGGTAGGTATAATTTTGATAAAATCACGTGGAAAATATATTTAGATCCAGTTGCTATGAGGGAAGGTTTTAAGGGCGGAGACTTTGATGCACACATGGTAAATAGTTCCCGTGATTGGGCCTTGGACTTTAAGGGCGACTTTGTTAAAAAGAAATATT
>CAZOYP010000014.1:0-36164 GCA_964584125.1 uncultured Nitrospinaceae bacterium
GGACACTTTCTCTACCAATTCTGCCTTTGTCATTTTCAAGTTCCCCCGGGAAAAAAAATGAATGGTCCACAAACAAACTCGTTAGATTGTATCATTGTATAATTTTAAGTCAAGCCGTTATTTTAAATGGCTTTAAGAGTTTTTTTGCGAAAAACAGATTTAGCAGTAACGGGCATTAGGGCTTCTAACTAATAAAGAAGTGAGATTTATTGCCAACCATTGAGGTGCCAAGTGTATTGTAATGACGGGATGGAAGAGTTATCCATAAGCGGTTGATTTATTGTGGCTTTCAGAATCCGTTCTAATATGTCAACGCGTGGTTTTTCTTTGATGATTTTTGGGATACCTATAATTCCAACTTTTTTCGCTAATTGATCAATACTAACCTGCAGTCCACCAATTTGGTCAACTAAATTAAGAGAATGTGCTTGGCGGCCAGTTAAAATTCTTCCATCTGCTATTTTGGTGACTTCATCAATGCTAATACCGCGCCCAATAGCAACGGCCTCGATGAACTGTTGATGAACATCAGTTACAACGCTTTGGAGAAGTTTTTTTTCTTGTTTAGTCATAGCGCGAACTGGAGAACCTATATCTTTATATTCTCCCGCTTTAATGACCTCTGGTCGCAGACCTATTTTTTCCATCAATCCTTTTGCATTGGAGAATGCCATGATTACACCAATACTACCGGTTAAAGTCCCTTGGTTTGCAAAAATTTTTTCAGCTGCACTTGCAATGTAGTAACCTCCAGAGGCTGCCAACGTTCCCATCGAAGCATAGATAATTTTACCGCCTTTACGGGATTTGAGAATTTCATCATAAATCTCCTGAGAAGGGCCAACAGAACCACCAGGGGAATCAATACGCAAAACTATCCCACGGATGCGTTTATCTTGGCTAAATTTTTTAACTTGATTGACGATATGCTCTGAATTACTAATGAGGCCAGTGATATCGACGACGCCTATCCTATTTTCAGCTCCCTGCTTTTCTATCCATTCTGAAGAAATGGAAGAAATACCGACAATAGCGAGAAATATAAGTATGAGAAATAATAACTTCCTAATTAAAGTTGGTTTTTTTTCTCCTGAATCTGCCATTTCAACAAGCACTTTGAAAGTTAATAATTGAATTTAATCGGTTGTTTGTACGTTTTCTTCTTCCTTAAATGCTTCTAACTGGCTCTGTTCTTTTTCGATAGCTTCTAAGTCTAGGTTTTCCTCATAAGCCTTTATGCTTAGGGCAATTTTTTTATTGCCAGTGTCCACCTTGACGATTTTAGCCTTTATTTTGCAGCCAATCTCAAAAGCTTTATCGGGCTGAGAAACATGTTTTGAACCCAATTGAGTTATGTGTATCAAACCTTCTAAACCATCTCCAAACTCAGCAAACGCACCAAATCCAGTTGTTTTGATTATTGTCGCTTCAATCTCCATTCCGATGGAGTAATTTTTGGCAATATCATCCCAAGGATCTGGTTGCAACTGCTTTACACCAAGCGAGATGCGGCAACTTTCTTTATCAATATTTAGTATCACCGTTTTAACCTCATCCTTTTTTTTAAGAATTTCCGATGGGTGTTTAATTTTTTTCCAACTCAAATCAGAGATGTGTATAAGACCATCGACTCCATCTTCTAACTCGATGAAAGCACCAAAATCGGTTAAATTCCTAATTGTGCCAATGACTTCAGCCCCAATAGGATACTTTTCTTCAATCTCTTCCCATGGATTAGGTTCAATTTGTTTCATTCCCAGTGAAATACGTTTTTTTTCCTTATCAAGAGTAAGAATTATAGCTTCTACTTCATCTCTAATAGAAACCATTTTACTTGGATGCTTTACATGTCTACTCCAACTCATTTCGGAAATATGAACTAGCCCTTCAATTCCCTTTTCTAATTCAACAAAAATCCCGTAGTCAGTAATACTAACGACTTTACCTTTTATTTTTTTAGTGACAGGATATTTTTCATCAACGTCAACCCAAGGATCTGGAGTGATTTGTTTGAGCCCGAGAGAAACACGTTCTTTTTCTTTATCAAACCTAAGTACCATTACATCTAACTTATCACCCATTGAAAACATTTCCGAAGGGTGGTTTACACGTCCCCAAGACATGTCGGTAATATGGAGTAACCCGTCAATACCACCCAAATCGACGAAGATACCATATTCTGTGATATTTTTGACAGTACCTGTAATAAGGCTTCCCTCTTCTAGTTTTTGGAGGGTTTCAGCCCGACTATGATGACGTTGCTCTTCGAGTAAAGCTCTTCTGGATAGGACAATATTTCCTCGTTTTTTATTCATTTTAATGATTCTCATTTGAAATACTTCGCCAATTAATTTTTCCAGATTTCGTATGGGGCGTAAGTCAATCTGAGAACCAGGCAGAAATGCTTTGAGACCAATGTCAACAGTCAGCCCACCTTTTGCTTTGGCTATGATAGTGCCCTCTATAATTTCTTCAGCTTCATGTTTAGTAACTAGAGTGTCCCATAGTTTAATTTTATTAGCTTTTTCTTTAGATAAAACAACGTTTCCATCATTATCTTCCACTCGCTCAAGAAAAACCTCGACTTCTTCACCCACCGACAAGTCTTGGCCATTTTTCGGGAATTCGCTTAAATTAATGGTTCCTTCCGACTTAAACCCAACGTCAACAGTAGCCATGCCTTTAGCTAATTCTAATATGGTACCTTGGATAACCTGCCCTTCTTTAAATTGGTGCAGGCTCTCAGAAAAATATTCCTCCATTTCATCCCAAGCTGCTTGATCCTCAGGAGAAAGTTTTTCTTCTTCATCGAAGTCATCTTCAAATGTAGTTGTGGTTTTTGATTTAGCCATGATAAAAATTTTCTTTCTTAAATTATTAATAAAGCATTAACAAAAGCTTAAGTTGATAATAGGGGACGTTAAAAACTTACGAACCCGGAGTAATAACCTTTATTATTTCTTCTACCACTTGATCGACACTTAGATGAGTAGTATCAATTAGCATCGCATCTTTTGCTTGTTTGAGAGGAGCTATTTTCCTATTACGATCATCACAGTCTCTTTGAACGATCTGCTTGATTATCATCGACAGATCTGTGTCTTTGGCCTGATTTTTTTCTTCTAGTTCGGTAAATCGACGCCGACCTCGTTCTTTTGAGTCAGCATCCAAAAAAAACTTTTTATCTGCTTGGGGAAAAACGACAGTCCCGATATCCCTTCCGTCCATCACGACCTTACCTTTTTCTCCTAGTTTTCGTTGCTTATTTGTCATGATTTTTCGAATCAATGGTTGCGCTGCTACAATAGCAGCTCCACGACTAATTTCTTCAACTTTTAATTGGTCGGTAATATTCTTACCATCTACGAATACTAGTTGCCCATCTTTATCAGGAATAAGCTCTATTTTAATTTTAGACGCAATTTTAGCAACCGCGTCTTCATTTTTAAGAGCGGTTTTTTTTTGTAAACTTTTCCAGGCAACGGATCTATACATTGATCCAGTATCTATATATCGGAAATTTAATTTTTCGGCGACTCTCCTTGCGACGGTACTTTTCCCACTTCCTGCTGGTCCATCTATAGCAATAATCATGCGTTATTAACAAGATTGAGTCGATGTTTATTTGCAGCTTCAAACTGCTGAGTAAGCAATATACCATTTTCTTTTTCAATGCTCGATCTAAGGTGATTTAGTGTTTCCTGAAATCGATCGAGACAGTATAAAATAGAATCTTTGTTTGATACGCAAATATCTCGCCACATAACTGGCTCACTTCCAGCTATTCGGGTTATATCTCTGAGCCCGGCACCCGCAAAATATGTTATTTCGTCATGATTTTCAGATTTTAAATCACCAAGAGTGTTCATTAATGCAAAAATTAACACATGTGGTAAATGACTGATTGCTCCAAAAATAAAATCATGCTCTTTAGCGCTCATTGTAGACACTTTTGTTCCGATAGTTTCCCAAAGTTTGATGATTCGTTTTAAAGCTGACGAATCAGTCTTACTTGTTGGAGTTATAATGCAATGAGCTCCATCGTATAAAGTATTTGTCGATGCTCGGAACCCAGACATCTCACTTCCTGCAATAGGGTGTGCGCCAACAAAAAAAGCGCCTTTGGGAATTAATTTTTCCATGTCTAAAACGAGAGTTTCTTTTGTTGAGCTTACATCTGTAACTAAGCAACCGGGTTTTATATATGGAGAAATATCCATAGCCAGTTGCCTAATGGTTTGCACTGGGGAGCAAAAAACAATCAAATCTGCGTCCTTCGCTATTGACTGAATATTAGGGGCTACATCATCTATGATATTGAGGTTTTTAGCTTCATTTAGGTTTGTCTTGTTGCGCCCGTACCCGACAATTGATTTGGCTAAACCAAGTTTGCGCATTGCCTTAGCTAGCGATCCTCCTAAAAGGCCAATTCCAATTATGGACACTCGTTCAAATGGATTCATCATTTTCAATCTTTCCTTGGATAAGAACCCAGTAATCTCAAAAATAGACACATTTTTTTTAGTGTTTCCACGGACTTTTTGACGGCTATATCTTTAATGTGACCTTCTAGATCTACGTAAAATAGATACTCCCAAGGCCTATCTCTAAGTGGACGTGATTGAATTTTTGTTAGATTTATTTTGTTGCGAGCGAATAGTTGCAAAACCTTAAGAAGAGAACCTGCCTCATCTCGAATAGAAAACATAATCGATGTTTTATTCTGTTTTGCTTTCTTGGCTTCGTCTTTACCGATAACTAAAAATCGGGTGTGATTTTCTATCCTGTCTTGAATATTTTCTTCGACAATGCTCAAGCTATATACTTCTGCAGCCAATTTCCCTGCAATGGCAGCGCAAGTTGATTTTCTGACTACCTTTTGTGCCGCGCTAGCTGTGCTAGAAGTGGGAATTTGTTGAGCTTTCGGCATATTCAGGTTTAGCCATTGGCGGCATTGACCTAAGGGTTGTGGGTGCGAGTATATAGTTTTTATTTTTTTTAGGTTTTTAGCATTGGAAAGCAGATAAAGCGAGATTGTACTTTTGAGCTCGTTGCAAATCAATAACGGTGAGTCAACAAAACAATCTAAAGTTAAGTTGATTACTCCCTCGATGGAATTTTCGACTGGAACCACGCCATAATCGCACTCGTTTTTTTCGACTTGGCGGAAGATAGATTCAATATTTGGATTTGCTATAAATTTAGATGAATGTCCGAATTGTTTTATCGCAGCCTGGTGGCTGAAAGTGGTTTCAGGACCTAAAAAACCTATGCGAAGAGGTTTTTCGAGGGCAAGGGTGGCCGAGAAAATTTCACGGAATACGGATTTCAGTGATTCGTCAGGAAACGGCCCATTACTTTTTTCGGTGATCCGCTCGATTATCAATTGTTCTCGGTGTGGGACGTGAAAGTGCTTTGAACTATTCTTTTTGGACTTTTCATGTCCAATTTTTTTTGCAAGTTCTCCACGCCGATTTATCAGCTTGAGTAGCTGATCATCGATCCGATCTATGTTATTACGAATATCATGAATCTTGGCCAAAGAGCCATACCACCTTTACTTGGATTTTCGACAACCCGCTTGGATTTCGAATGGAATGATTGATGATTTCATATCATAGGCCTAAAATGCAAGTAATTATTTTATAAAATCTAATCTTTTTTAGATACTTCTTTTTAAAAAAAATAATACTACGGGTATTTATTTTTATAATAAGAGAATGTGGTTGAAGGATAATCTAGATTGACAAACTCTATGGAGGGAAAAAAGTATGGTGCTTCTCGAGTTTAGCATGTCGCCCATGGATAAAGGGGAAAGTGTAAGTAATTATGTAAGCAGATCACTAAAGATAATCTCAGAAAGTGGAGTTGATTACCGTCTAAACCCCATGGGTACAGTTCTTGAGGGAGAATGGGATGAAGTTATGGGAGTGGTAAAGAAGTGCTATGAAACAATGAGGTCTGATTGCAAGCGTGTCACTTGTTCTATAAAAATCGATTATCGGGATGGGAAGCAAGGTCGACTGACGTCAAAAATGGCATCTATAGAAGAGAAGTTAGGGAAGAAATTAAAAACGTGAATTTTCGTTAGGTTAGTGTAAACAAGCAAGTATTTGAGGCCAATTTATTGTTTATTTTGTTTCTAAAGTCCCATCAAAACTTGTCGAATATATTTCACTACTAAATAGATCTCCTTTTTGCTGAGGACGCTTTCCCAGGGCATCATGGCTGTGCCAGGCCGTCCTTTTGTAACAGAACGGATCATCCGTTCTTGGTTTAGTTGTTTTTTTGCGGATCTTGCGGTGAAGTTTTTTGGCGATGGGAAAAGAGCGTTAGCTGCAAATGTTTTTCCGTTACCTTGACTTCCATGGCAGACTTCACATCGGTCATGGTATATTTTTTTTCCTGTAGTAGCTTCACTGCTTGAAGCGAGATGGCTAGCTGCTATTGTGACTAGTACTAAAATCAAATACCCTAAAGTGTTTCTTATGATTTTTTTGCAAGAGAGCATAATCTTTAGTCAATATCTTCTGGATTTGTGATCATCATCGCGGAGATTATTTTTTCTTTGATGCGGCGAACTAGCTTTTCGAAGAGGATTTTTTTGTTTCGAAGAGATACGTAGAATACGTCTATTCCTCGTCCTCCTTGGGTGGAAATTTTAGCGCTATGTATTCGGATTTCGAAGTCAGAGAAGACCTTTGAGATTTTGTATAGCATACCTAAATGGTCACGAGCCTCGATGCGAATGATGGAAAAATGCGTGTCATTTGTGTTGTTTAGCTCAACCTTTGGGATTATTGCTCCGGTCATTTTTTTTTCTGATATATATCGAGTTCTTTGAGCTAAAAGATTTGGCAAGTTTTCACGGCCATTGAAAATATTGCTTAGATCTTTCTTGAGAATTTTCCAAATTTCTAGGTTGCCCGCAATTGTCTTCTCAGTCTCCTCGATGTTAGCGCTGATAATTGTTATTCCGTCTTTTCTTATAAAAATTTTAGCCCCCAATATGTTTATACTTTGGGCAGTGAGGGTTCCCACCAATATCTTGAATGCATCAAACTTTACCGGGCAGCAAAGAATGATCTGGTGAACCTTTCCCTCGTCGTTATAGCTATGGTTAAATATAAAGGACTTATCTTTCAAGGATCGTATCAACCGCATGTGGAGAGCTGCTTCTTCGACTTCAACTGTTGCCAGGTAGTCTTCGGGGATATTGTTGAAATGAAATTCTAGGTCTTCGGGAGGGAACTCCCAGTGAAGAATTTTATAAACTTCAACCCAGGTTGTGAGCGGTCGCGAGCGCAATGACTCAGGGTGTTGAAAATAATCTAGTGACCTCTGATGCAATTCAGAAAGTAGAACTTTTTTCCATGAGGTTAAAGTGCCTGGGGCGACCGCTCTAAGTTCGGCATAGCTCCGCAAATATAGCAAATCTAAATTTTCGACAGAACCCATTTTTTTTGCAAAACTTTCAATTATTGTTGGTTGACGGATGTCACTATGAAGAGCTATTTCTATCATTAGATAAGCATTGTTTACTAGAAAATCTATGGTTTGGAATTCTTCAGGATTTAAGTCGAGATGTGCAGTTGCTAGTGATAGAACTTTAGAATGTTCTTCAAGACCTTCTAGATCTATTTTTTCTCTGATTGGTTGGAAGAAGGTAGATAGCTTGAGTAAAACTTTAGAGTTTAATTGTTTATACCTTCCCGAGAATTCTTTAAAGTCATTTGGTTTTTTTTCAAGTTCGTCGATAAAACGGACCATGCGCAAAGAGTGCTCATCGGCTGTGTATCGGTGGTAAAAGTCATAGCTAACTCTACAGTGAGCGCGCCCAAACTCAGGTAAAAGCAAACCCAAGACTCCAACCTCATGCATGAGACGAAGGAATTTTTCTGAACTAGAATTTTTTAAGGTGTTTAAAATAAGGTCTTTAGCGGCACTTTCTTTGTTAAGTGTTTTACTTAAGGAATATAACTGTTTTTTTATTAATCGCTTTATTTGGTATGTGGGCACAAGGTTGTGCGTTTGGCATAATTCAAATGTGGTTAGGACCAAGTTTGGGTTTTTTTCAAATAGGGTGTCAGAGTCTTCCCCTCCAATTGTTAGGTGTTCTCCGGAAGCATGGAACCCATACCCTAAATTCTTTTTCACCAGTAAGGAGAGCACTTTTTTTACGGTTCGTCTAGTTTCAATACATCGCTGAAATATAATCTCCGAATATTGATGGATATTGGTTGCGTGGACAAAGTAATTGTGCATGAACTCTTCAACTCTGAGTGCTTCATTTGGTTCTTTATATCCCAGATTAATGCTCGCTTTTTTCTGAAGTTCATAAGTAAGAATATCCTGTTTTTTATTTTTAAGATAATGTAGTTCATTACGTACGCGTAAAGTGAAATCAATAGATAAACTTAGTATGTCTAATTCTTCTGATGAGATAATATCTTTACGAGGTATTTCTCGAAAAGAAAGGACTCCAAATCTTATAGCGACTGCCCATAAAGCATTATGGTAGTCTCTTAATCCACCTACGCTCTCTTTAATGTTAGGTTCTGGGTCACTGGATGGCCCTGCCCCCTCCTCATAGCGAAGGTTTTTTTCTTTGGATTTTTCGTGAAGAAACCCTTTGATATTTTTTCTTAACGAATTTTTTTCAATGGACTGGAAAAATTTTTTATATTTTTTTTGGCTTCCGATCATAAAACGTGTTTCGATCATTGATGTTTTGGCTGTAACATCCTTTTCTGCTAAAGTTAAGCATTCCTGTAAAGATCGGCAGCTTGATCCAACTTCCAGTCCAAGATCCCATAAGATTGGTATAAAATCTTGAATTAGTAAGTCAGTTGATCGGCGAAGATTTTTTGATGTTAGAAAAAGAAGGTCGATATCTGAGCAGGGATTTAATTCTCCTCTCCCATATCCGCCCACCGCGATTAAAGCAAATTCTTCCAAAATAGTTTCGGGAGAGATTTTTTTTCTAGAAGCCGCTAATTCCTTTATTAAGTGACATAAAACTGAATCGATAAGGGAAGTATGTGCCTGGATTACTTCGCGACCTCCAGCACCAGAACGATGGAATTTTTTGATTTTATTCTGCTCTTTTTTTATAAGTTTTTTAAAAATGGTTTGGTATTCTAACAACCCTGCAGGATCATCTGGAATAGATGGTACATTACTAAAATCAATTCCAAACTCGTATTTATCGTTCGTATAGTCCATAGTTGCAACTACCCTTTTTATTCCATCAAAATCGCTTGACAAATTAGGGAGTAATATTCTAGTTTACCTTACCTCAATCTACCAGCAAGCATATAGTAAAGGGTTTTGTTTCTATTATTTAAAATATATAGATTTGTAAACTAATTAGCATATTAAGACTTGCTTCCTTTTTTATGTCAAATTTTAAAATTAAAACCTTTGATAAAAAATAATGCTTTTAAAATTAATCAACATGGGATGCCTTAAAGAAATAGTTTTTATAGAGAGTTCCTCTAATGATGGTTGTCAAATTATAGAAGACTTTTTAAATTGAACTAGGGAAGGAATTTTTATGGTAAGCGCACGTAAAAAAATAACAGTTGTAGGTGCCGGTCAGGTAGGAACAACCGTTGCTCAGCTGGCAGCCTACAAAAACTTGGGCAATGTGGTTATTGCCGATATAGTTGAAGGATTGCCTCAAGGAAAGGCGCTTGACCTTCAACAATCGGGATGTTTACAAGTTTTTGATAGTATTGTCACAGGAACTAACGACTACAAGGATACTGCAAATTCAGAAATTGTTGTTATTACAGCAGGTCTTCCTCGTAAACCTGGACAGGATAGAAGTGACCTTTTAAAAATCAATGCGAAGATTGTTAAAGAAGTCACTGAAAAGATCATGGAATATTCTGCTGATCCGTTGATTATGGTTGTTTCTAATCCATTGGATGCAATGGTTTATGTGGCCAAGCAAGTTTCTGGTTTGCCAAAGAATCGTGTTATAGGGATGGCAGGGGTACTTGATTCTGCTAGATTTAGAACATTTGTTTCTCTTGAACTTCGCTGCTCTCTGGTTGATGTTGATGCGATGGTTCTTGGAGGGCATGGAGATTCAATGGTTCCTATGCCAAGGTATACGACTGTTTCAGGTATTTCGATTACCGATTTGATGGACTCAGAACAAATAGATCGCCTTGTAGATCGGACTCGTTCTGGTGGTGCTGAGATTGTCGGCCTACTTAAAAAAGGAAGCGCATTTCTTTCTCCAGGAGCCTCTGTAGTCAAGATGGTTGAAGCTGTTCTTCTTGATAAAAAGAGAATGCTTCCTTGCACTGCTTTTCTTGAGGGTGAATATGGATGGGATGGAATTTTTTTTGGCGTTCCTGTAACTCTCGGGATTTCTGGTATTGAAAATATAATAGAGCTCAAGCTAACTGATGAAGAGCAAAAAGCCATCGACACATCGGCAAAAGATGTCAAGAAAATGATTGATGAAGTTGATCTATTTCTTAAAGAAAATTGATTTGTTAGTCAATTCTTTTTTTGAGTTGGATTTGGAATTGGTCGAAGGCGGAGATACCCGTTTTTTGTCCTTCGCATTCTAGTGTAATAGAATTCCACATAGGTTTATCTGGTTTCCATCTTGGGTTTTCATTGTCCTTTAAATTTTTTTCTAGACAGACCCGATAAGTTACTGCTTTAAGTTTTTCTTGTCTAATTTCGAGAATCAAAAAATGGTTCATAAGGGCGCGTTTGGCGAGCGCATCAAAGACAGCCTTTGGAGCCGTTCTTTTTTTATAACCTTGTTGATCAGCAAACGGTTTGAGATAAGCGCCACCCCCGCCGGAAACAACAAAAATGGTTCCATCTCCTTTTAAATAATTCCCTGATTCAGATAGTACAAAAGGAATTGACCCGTCTTTTTTGGGTTTCCTAATTTGATGAAACCTTTCATAAGAGTGTTGATTGCCTGCAAATACAAGGTCTGGCTTAAGTAAGGTAAGCTGTTTTAACACTGTATCTCGTTTTTCAAGATACCATGCTGTGGAAATGGCTGGCTCATGTAAGGCAATAATAGTCCAAAATCCTTGGTTTTTTGCTTTTTTAATTCGAGGACCGAGCCAAGCCGTTGGGTCTTCCCATGGATATGTATTGAGAATCACAAATAAAGTTTTCCCAATGGTCATAGTTCCTTCGTAGGCTCTTGGTTCGTGTGTAGATTTTGGGTAAGAATCGAAATTAGTGTCCAACTCATCAATTTTTTTCCAACACCCTGAGCCTTTTGGTTTTTTTTTGTTTGGAGGCAGATCATTATCGCCAGGGACAAATAATTTAAACTTGAACGGATCGGCAAGTGTTTTTTTTATTTCAGGGAGGTGATATTCAGGGCAGGCTTTTGGAAATATTTTGGGTTGGTAAAGAAAGTCTCCAAGATGTAATAGTAAATCGGGGCGATGATTTTTTAAGGCCTGGGCTACCGCTACAAAGCCTGGATGGTAAGCCCTCTCGCCAATTCCCGTGTCACCAACTATTCCAACATTTAAGGTGCCATTGTGACTTTTGGTAGGAGGTTCCGCTAACGCCTGCATACTGAAAGATATCAATACTATATAAAAAAATACAATCACAATTGTAAAAGATTTTATTTTTGCTAGTAATTTCTTCATAGAGTTTTTTTAATCAAATGGTTTTGCAACCAATGTTTATATTTTTTAAACTCATAAGCAAAAATTTTAACTACGGTTTCGTGGGTTACCTTGAGCCTAACTGAGCGAGCACAATTTTGCAAATTCTCAATGAGAATACGGCGGTTAATGCAGATTTTTTAATTATTTTAGGGGTAATTTTTCTATGAAGACTCGGATTTCGTCCCTCACGCGGCGAAAATGAAATAAAGCCTCTTCTTCGTTTTTGAGAATTTGGCAAGACGGGGCGGGTCATCAAAGTTTACGTGAGCCACTTTGGTTTTATCGGGCAAGGTAGGGCAGGATTGTTCAGCCTGGCTACACACTGTGATAACTCGATCAAAAGAAATATTTCTTATAGATCCAATTTCTTTAGAATAGTGTTGAGAAATATCCACTCCTATTTCTTGCATGACCTTAACTGCTCGAGGATTAAGCCCTTGTGCAATGATCCCTGCCGAATAGGGTTCAATAAATTTACCTTTGAGGTATAGCGCCCACCCTTCAGCCATTTGACTCCGGCATGAGTTGCCAGTGCATAGAAAAAGAATTTTTAATTTAGAGCCCATTTTTTGGATACTACATTCATTGGATTTAAAAGGTTTAGACAAAAGCTTATATTTTTTGCATAAAGAGGAATGCTTGCCTTGATTTTCGTTTTTTGTTCGTCTATTGTCAACAAATTAGTTTAGGTGTTAATCATTGTCGAAATTGAGTAATTCTATGTTCCTAACTAAACGTCAGAAGGAGATTTACCAATATTTGAAGGAGCATATACGAGATCAAGGTTACGCGCCAAGCATCTCTGAAATTGGGAGGCACTTTAAACTTAGTTCGCCAGCGACTGTGCACAAACACTTGGTTCATCTCGAGACCAAAGGGCTAATTCGAAAATACCAAAACTTAAGTCGTGCAATCGAAATTGTTAATAAAGGATCTAAAGAAATTTCTCCGCAGGAATATAAAGGGCTCGGTCGCTTAGTTGCAGGTAGGTCGACCGAAGCTTTAGAAAATCGAGATAAGGATCTTCTGAAGAAAGAATTGCATAAGGAGTTCCCGGTCAAGACGAATCGTATATTTTATGATCATGCGAAAGTTTCACCATTACCGCTAAGGGTTTGCGACGCAGTAAACACATTTACTAATGATGCCTCTAAGAATGGAACAAAAAATTATAATAAATGGATGAAGGAGGTAGAGCGAGTCCGTGAGAAGTTTGCCCTGTTAATAAATGGAGGTGTTGATGAAGTTGCATTTGTTAAAAATACCTCGGAAGGAATTTCTATTGTCGCAAACGGGCTAGATTGGAAATCAGGAGATAATGTGGTAATTCCTGATATTGAGTTCCCTGCTAATGTTTATCCTTGGTGGAACCTAAAGCGTTTCGGAGTTGAGACACGTATGGTGAAGTCGAAGGACGGTCGTGTAGTTTTTGATGATTTAATTGAACAAACCGATAAACGAACACGTATTGTGTCGGTTAGCTCAGTTGAGTGTAATAGTGGTTTTAGAAACGATTTAAATCGAATAGGAGCGTTTTGCAGAGAAAATAGTATTTTATTTTGCGTCGATGCTATCCAGAGTTTGGGAGTTTTAGAAATGGATGTGAAGCGCGATAATATTGATTTTTTATCTGCTGATGGGCACAAATGGATGTTGAGCGTTGAAGGTTTAGGCGGATTTTATATTTCAAAAAATGTGCTAGAAAAAGTTTATCCAGTTACAGTTGGATGGGATAGCGTAGTGAATGCCTGGGATTTTATGAATTATGATTTTACCTTTCGTCCTGACGCTAAAAGATTTGAGGAGGGTAGTTTTAACACTATGAGTATCTACGCACTAGGGGCAGCTCTTGACCTGTTGGGGGACGTAGGGATTGATTCGATTCAATCGCATGTCTTATTGCAGGGAGATTACTTAATGGAAGGTTTGCAAAAGCGTGGTATCAAAATATTAAACTCTAGGTTGCAAAAGGAAAGATCAGGGATTATATCCTATGAAATGAAATCTAATCCAAAAGTGTTTTCCAGTTATATGATGGAGAATAATATTTCTTTAACCACCCGAAATGGGCTCGTACGTCTTTCCCCGCATTTTTATAACGGATATGACGAAGCTGATCGATTCTTTGATTTGATAGATAGTTTTTCTAATCTTAAAATGAGAGATAAATAAACTATTGGTTTTTTTGTTCAAAAAAAATAAGCTCTGAAAATTAATTTGAATCGGTAATGGTGATGAAGCTAGATAGGTTTTCTTCTGTGGCGAACTTTTCAGCAAAATTTAAGGCTTGTTTTTTAGTGTTGAACGCATCGAAGTGAACTTTAAATAATGATACACCGCCTTGTATTTCATGTTTGACGTGAGCTTGGTAACCTTTTTTTAACAGCTTGCTAACCATTTGATTGGCGTTGGCTTCAGTTTTGAAGGCACCTACCTGAATAGTGTATTGAAGTGGCTTGCTTAAAGTTGATGCTTGAACTGGTGTAGTTTCTTGGGTTTTCGTTAAAATGTTCGACTTTTCTATGGTTTGTGTTTGCGGTTCAGGTATCAAAGTTTGTGTGCTTTTGTTCCTGGGTATCCAGTTGATGTTGGGAGATGTTTCTTGCATTTCTGGCGTGAGTCTTTGTCGTATTGATGCGGGCTTATTTGGTAAACTCTTTTGAGCTTTAGTAGAATGAGGAATTTCAGTGTAAGCAGCGGAATCTTCAATCCACTTTGCTTCGAGTTTGTTTACAGTTTTAATTTTTTCAAGATCGCGAGTGGTTGTTGATACTATAAGAGGTTTATTAAAAGTTTCTTTTTTTTTGGCATTCTCAGGGTTTTTAACAATTGCAGTCAATTTGGTTACTAATTTGGAGGTTATTCGGCGCAGATTAAGCTTGTTGGTTACAAATTGGATTGGACCTATAATGGCCGATGAAATACCGGTAGGAATCTTAGCTAGGCCTTGATAATCCTGCTCTGTTTGTTCTGCACGCCATAAAATTTCTCCTGTCCGAGTATCAACTAATTGCGCAGAGACTCCAACTTCTATTGAAGAATGGACGACAAGGTAGGAGCGTTCAACTCTATTGATACGGCTAATCAATACAGCATCAGCACCAAGAATTTCCGCGAATCGCATTGGATTTATTTTAAGAAAGTCAGCAGGGTCATTTAGGTCATGCTGTTTAAGAAGGCCGTCTACAATATAGCGCTCGAGAAGATTGAACTTGGATTCCTTAAGGTGAGCATAAAGGCCCTGCCTCAACATACGTGCGGTTTCCTTCTGATCTTTTTTTATGATCTCTACAGGTAAGATTGCTACGGTTTGTTGTTTAGAGAATTGGTTTAAGTTACCAGCTACTTTAGATTGTAAATTAGTTGTGCAGGAGTTGGACGTTAAAGCTAGGGCAAAAATAAACACGATTTTAATGGCAGATATAAAGGGCAGTTTAGCTCGAGGAAGGCTATTTTTTGAATTAATGTTCATTCTTTTTTCGGAAGAGTTAATGTTTCTTTGATGGCTAATGCTTTTTTATAAAACTTCTTTGCGGTCAACCCTCTTTTATTAGATAAGCTTACAATGATTAGAGAACCATCAATTGAGTCACCCTCGTTAATGCGGTAGCTTCCTGTGTAAAGACCTGGTGAGACTTCTTTCATTAAAATTCCCGCCTTAAAACTTCCAATATCGAAGTGACCCGCTAATGAAGGCTCCCCCCTCATAGTAACATAGATAAGATCGTTGGGTTTCAATTTGTTATTTCCTTTTATGTTGGTTTGAACCGATTCGATATGGGGTAACTTAATTTTTTTGTAGCGTAAGGTTGCAGGATCTGGAATTTTCGCAACCACTTTCCGACTAAAAGATTCTGCGATTCGATTGTAGGCGAGGCTTGCCTTGGAGTTTTCTGCTTGATCTGCAATCATATCTACCAGTGAAGGCGTGGCTATGCTTGATGTATTAAGTTCGACGTGATTAGTGTCCCAAAGGACTTCGCCTGTTCGTAAGTCGACCATTTTTAATTTTGCTTCGATACTTGTTTCAGCATAAATACCATAGGTGAGATTAGTGGAATTTATAACGTGTCCCTGGATAATCGCATCAACCCCAAGAACTTTTCTTAATTCTCCTTTGGGTATATCGTTAGCAGTAACCCCTTTTTTTATCTTAGGTTCTAATTTTAAATCGACCGCAGTAAGTGGCATATCATTGTATCCTAGGTAACTAAAATAATTAAAGAAAGTGTCACGCAGGATTGAAAAAGAGATTTTGTTTTCTTTAACTGCAGAGACATAAGAGAAAGGAAGTATTGCTACTGTTTCGGGGTAATCCCAATTATCCCCCGTTTCATGATGAACAGCCACTTTTACTTTGCCACAACCTACGCCAACTAAAGTCACTAAAATTAAAGCAGTAGCAAATTTAAATTTTTTTATTAAGTAGGGCTTTAAAAAAAACATTTTTCATCTTAATTTTAAATTACCAGTAATCTACTATAAGGTATTGAAATTTTTCGTCAATTGATTTTTTTTAAGGTGTTTTTTTTTCTGATTTAATAGTTTAAGCATCACCCCTTACAGACAACCAAGAGTCGCTAAAAGGTATAGTCAATATAGATACCGAACAAAAACGTCGCTTTAATATATCGTCCTAATAATTAAATCAATATATTGGCTTTTTTTGGCTGGAGCTTACATTGACTCGTGCTGAGTTTCATGATAGTTTCGCCGCGTTTGGTGGATAACTTCACGCCTTCTTGAATTTTGCGATATGTTCGGCCCTGCATTTAAAAATCTTCCTAACATGAAAGCTTTTTTTCTGTTTGCTGAATTTGGGTCCTTAATACTAAAAAAGCTTATTTTCTGAAGATGTTTTTATTTTCTTACATTATATTATGCCTTTACTCCTAGTATGAAAGTCATACTATCAGACATTTACGATAAACTAGTGCTCGATTATCCCAAGGCATGGTTGGTGTTGATCACTTTGGTTGTGGGGATATCTGGAGTTTATGTAAAAGATTTTAGACTCGATGCGTCTGCCGACTCATTGATTCTTGAAAATGATCGAGACTTGCGCTACTACCGTGAAACAAATAAAGCCTACGGCACAGAAGATTTCCTTGTCATTACCTATACTCCTTTTGAGGACCTTCTGTCAAACGATTCTCTGGATGGTTTGCGAGGATTGAAAGAAGATCTTTCCAAATTAGAAAGAATTGAGTCGGTCGTGAGTATTTTGGATGTTCCTTTGTTGGATAGCCCTAGAATTAAAATATCGGACTTGGAAAGCAATAAAAGGACTTTGGAAACTTCGGGTCTGGACAAAAAACTTGCTTATAAAGAATTTACGAATAGCCCAATTTATAAGAAACTTTTGGCTAGTGCCGACGGGAAAACTACTGCTCTATTAGCGATTTACAAACGCGATGAAAACTATTACTCCCTAATGGAGCTTAGGGATGATTTACGAGAAAAAAAAATAAGCCAAGGACTCCTTCCTGAAGAAGAAGTAAAACTGCGTGAAGTTTCTCTTGAATTTAAAAAATACCTTGCACATATACAGGATATTCAGGGTAAAGAAATCGAAAAAGTCCGCTCTATTTTGGATAATTATCGCAATAAGGCCAAAATATTTTTGGGCGGGCTACCAATGATTACATCTGATATGGTCGACTTGATAGAGAACGATCTTTATGTATTTGGTATCGGGGTATTTTGCCTCATGGTCGTTTCGATGTGGCTCTTTTTTAGAAAAATTAGATGGGTTGTTCTTCCTTTGCTTTGTTGTATTTTTTCTGCTTGGGTTATGTTGGGTTACCTTGGTTGGTTGGATTGGAGGGTTACGGTGATATCTTCTAATTTTATTTCCATCCTTACTATTGTAACCATCGCGCTTACGATTCATTTGATAGTTAGGTATGGCGAGTTGCATTCTGAAAACCCTAATATGAGTCAATCTGAATTAGTTTCTTCAACTACTAGACTTATGTTCCAGCCCTGTTTTTATACTGCAATCACAACTATTGTTGCTTTTGTTTCCCTAATGGTCAGCGGGATACGTCCGGTGATCGATTTTGGCTGGATAATGACTATTGGTATTTCCGTGGCATTTATTCTCTCTTTCATTCTTTTTCCATCGCTTCTTAAGTTGATGGATCCGAAGGAATCAGTGTCTAGTCAAGACAGAACCAAAAGCTTAACTAACAGTATCGGATTATTTACTCTTGGAAATAAGAGGAAGATTCTTCTGGTTTCAGTGGGGCTTGCTCTAATGAGTATTTCAGGGGTATTCCAATTACAGGTGGATAACCGGTTTATTGACTATTTTAAAAAGGACACGGAAATTTATCAGGGAATGAGCGTTATCGATACACAGCTTGGAGGTACCACACCCTTGAGTATAATTATTGATGCGGAGAGCGATTTTTTTAATTATTTAAAAGAAGTTGAAAAAGATCGATTGGAAATGAGCTCGTCTGATGATCCGTTTGGCGAAATCGAAGACTATGAAGAAGAAAACTACTGGTTTAATTCAGAAAAACTACTTGAGGTTGAAAAAATCCATGATTATCTTGAAACTCAACCACAGATAGGAAAAGTTCTCTCCATCGCAACAACTTTGAAGGTGGTTAGATTATTGAATGATGGTCGAGTTCCAGATGATTATGACTTGACATTGTATAGAAAGCTTTTTCCAAAAGATGCTAAAAAGACATTTCTAGATCCATACTTATCCGCTGATGCAAATCAGATACGAATTACTCTTCGTATAGAGGAAACAAATCCTACGTTGAACCGGGGAGAACTGATGGAACAAATAAAGCGGCACTTGGTTAACGAGTTAAAAATTAACAAGGAAAGAATACACTTCACAGGTATGGCAGTCTTATATAACAATATGCTGTACAGCCTTTATCAATCTCAAATCTTGACACTTGGAGTAGTCTTTTTTGCAATTCTATTAATGTTTGTGGTCTTATTCCAGAGTATTAGTTTAGCAGTATTGGCAATTGTCCCAAACATCCTTTCTGCAGTTACTATTCTTGGACTAATGGGTTGGTTGAAGATACCATTAGATATGATGACTATTACTATTGCAGCGATTACAATAGGTATAGCTGTAGATGCAGCCATTCACTATGTGCACAGGTTTAAGCGCGAATTTTCTAAAAGTCCAAATTATAGTGAAGGGGTACTGCTTTGCCACAAAAGTATTGGTAGGGCGATTTATTATACTTCTATCACTGTTACCGTTGGATTTTCTGTCCTAACTTTATCAAATTTTATTCCCACGATATACTTTGGTTTTTTAACTGGAGTTGCAATGGCTGTGGCACTTTTAAGCAACTTAACTTTATTACCATTGTTGATTGTGGTTTTTAAACCCCTTGGTCCGGAAGTTAAGTAACTTACATAAAATTTTTTTAATTTCATAGCAAATTAACGATATACAATTTTAAGGCCTCGATTTTGTCGTGAGAACTTGATTGAGTTATTCATATTTGATAAAGTTATGGTAATTCTAAATTGAAATCAGATTTTTTTTTCCTTTAGACTTTGGAAGGATTTAAGCCAATAATGAAACAAAAAAAAATATGCATATGTTTGGTTTTAATGGTTTTAGTGGCAAGTTTGGCTCTTGGGTCTGTTTGTTTTGCAGGCTCAGAAATTACAGCTAAACTGAAGAGCACTATCGACAAAGTGATTGCAATTGTCAAAGATGAAAAACTGCAGAGAGATAAAGAAAGACGAAGGGAGGCTTTGCGAAATACCATTGATGAGCGGTTTAACTATAGGCAAATGGTGATGCGCTCACTTGCCAAAAATTGGGATTCACGCTCGGATCAGGAGCGAACGAAATTTATTTTATTATTTAAGTCGTTACTTGAAAATTCCTATGCCAGCAAACTTGAAGCTTATAGAGATGAGAAAATAAAATACACCGGTGAAGTTATCAAAGGAAAATATGCTCTTGTTAAAACAGAGGTAGTTCGTCCAAGCAGCACCATTGGAGTTGACTACAAACTAATCCAAGAAAATGGGGATTGGCGTGTCTATGACTTTGTTATTGAAGGTGTTAGTATGATTCGTAATTACCGCTCCCAGTTTACCAAAATTATACGTAAAGATTCATATGAGATCTTGGTTCAGAAATTAACAGATAAAATAAATAAGCTGGAGTAAGGGTCAAAAGCTAGCGAAGGGTTATAGTAATAGATTGTTGTCTAACTATTCTGATAGCTAGAAAATTAGACAGATAGGGCTAGTAATTTTTTTCCATCCACCATTTCTCATAGCTTTAGTTTTGGGGGTCCAAAATTTGGTCGTATGATTAAAAGCACCGCGCCTACGCGAATAGATTTGGCCGGGGGGACCTTGGATATATGGCCTATCTACCTTAGATTTGGAAACCCCCCCACACTCAATGCAGCTATTAGTCTTTATGCTACAGTCGAGTTAACATCAAGAAGCGATAGAAAGATTGTTGTCAAATCGAAAGATCTTCCATGTCAGGCCAAATTCAACTCGATTGGATCCTTGCCTGAAAAACACCCTCTGGATCTCATTTTAAAAACGCTAAAATACTATCAACCAAACAAAGGATTGAGTATTGTGACATCAAGCGAGGCTCCACCTGGTTCTGGGATTGGTGGGTCGTCAGCTCTAAATATAGCCTTACACGGTGCACTTAACGCATTTACAAAAAAAGGTCTCGACAAAAAACAGATACTAGAAGCAGCAATGAATATCGAGACTCAAGTTATTTCTGTTCCCACAGGTTGTCAGGATTACTTTCCTCCATTATATGGAGGAGTGCGTTCAGTGAGACCAGGTTTTGACGGGGTTGATTCAGTTGCTTTGCCTATTTCATTAGATGAACTTAGCGAGAATATGGTTTTGTGTTATACCGGAAATCCTAGGCAGTCTGGTATTAATAATTGGAAAATCATGAAGAAGGTTTTCGATGGAGACCGAGGAGTTACAGAGAAATTAAAAAAAATCGCGCAGATAGCAAGAGAGATGGACGAAGCATTGACTTTGCGTAAGATGAGGAAGGTAACTACTTTATTTGCTCGTGAGTGGGCAGTACGAAAGGAACTAGCACCAACTATTAGCACACCGCATATGGATAAACTTATAGCAGGCTCAATAAAAAAAGGGGCGCAGGCTGCCAAAGTATGCGGCGCAGGTGGTGGAGGGTGCATTGCTTTTATGGTGCCGTCTAAAAAAAGAGAGTCAGTTGTCTCCGAGTTAATTCGCCTCAAAGGGCAAGTAATTCCATTCCGTTTTGTTAAGAGAGGCCTTCACGTGCAGGTAACTTAATCCCTATTAAAAAATGTTGGTTTTCAATAGGGCAAGCTCTATGGTTTATAAAGGGGATAAGCATGTCAAAAAAACTTAAACCTAAAGGTCGGATTGTTCTCATCGTTTGTTTGATAATTACTATTGGTTTGGTTTTTAGGGTCAGCCTGGATAAGTTTTTTTATAAAGAATCTACAGTGGCAATTACCCCGCCCATTGACGCCAAGGATGAGGCTGACCGACTTATTCAAATCGCTTCGCAAAATTTTTTTTACCACGAGTTTGACCAAGCTGTAGGGAATTATAAAAAAGCTATCTTGCTATTCGAAAAACGAAAAAACTTTAAGCGTGCCGCGCGAATGTATGAGTCAATTGGTGATGTTTACAAGTTTTCTCGTAACTCGAAGGAAGCAAAAAATGCCTACTTATCGGCAGTTGAGTATCATCAAAAACTAAATAATAAAATAGGCGAGGGGCGGGCGATGAAAAAGATTGGTGAATTTTATATGGAGCGCTCTGAACTTGATGAAGCAGGCAAATGGTTCGGTAAGGCTGTCATGGCAGTCAGAGGCACCGAACCACATACCGCTAAAGCAAAAATTTATGAAGCCCAGGGGCATTATTTTTTAAAAACTGAACAGATTTCTAAGGCCTTGGGTGCGTTCCAACAGACTAAGGCAAACTTTGATGAAATAGGATACCCGCTAGGTTACGACAATATCTCCCCAATGATTCAAAAATTAAAGCGACAACAAAAAAATAACGCAACTTAACATGTTCGGTTTGTTGCGGGTTGAAACTTTAGATAAATAGATTTTCGGTTAAGTTGACGTGGATCGCTAAGGTTTAATCTGTATTGTCCTTTTCTGATTTATCAGGCTCGTGAAAGTTCTGGGTGATTTTTTCTTCGTCTCTGTCTTCGGGTGCTTCGTTTTCGGTGGCGAGGCGTACTTTAATTAACCCCATGTCTTTCTTGTTTTTTATGATGCTTTTAAGGAGGGACTTCACTTCATAATCAGGAAACAAGTTGTTGAGATCGGTTTCAGCATCTGGAAACAATTCATTTAAGTCGATTGATTCCTCCTTACGATGTTTTTCTATAGAAGTTTCTGTTTGAATGGATTTATTAGTTTCGTCTATTGGGGTAGAACTTCTTGTAACCGGCTGGGATGTTGATTTTTGCTCTTGCATTGGTTTTGTATCGTTCAAAAGTGTCTCCTCAATTGGTACAAATAATAGCTAAATAGTTAGGGTAAAACAATAGTTGGTTTTAAGGTTTGCTTTAGAATCTTGCCAGCCAAATTCCAAAAAAAACAGCTAAAGAAAATACAATCAGGATGAGAATAGTAGTTTTGTTTATTTGTTGGATCGTTTCTGGGACTATTTTCCTATTTTCTGGTGATAGATCAAGATTGGCAATTCTTGCTCTCAGACTGAAAGTCTGATAGACACTTAAAAAAAAAGCAGCGATTACGCAAACTAATTTAATCCCGAAGAGATTATAGTACCCGGGTTTTAATCCCATTTGTCCCGTGTAATTTTCCAATAGATAATAAACTCCTGTTCCAATTAGTATGAGTAGGGAAGTGAAAACAGTGGGTGCTAGTAGTTCCACTAACTTATAAGGTAAGGAAAATTCTTCCGAGTCTTGTTGTGCAGGTATATTCTCTATAGACGGTAGTAAAAGGATTACCGAAAATACCATGCTGCCGATAGCGACTGCGGCTGCCATAAGGTGAATAAAAATGATGATATTGTTTGTCATTTTTTTTGAATTGAATTGTTACGAGTCGATCAAAATAAGGCTAAACTTTAATACCTATTATGAAAGACGGGTAGGAGAATAAATTGATCTACCATCTTTTAATAACCCTGAGTATTTTTTGTTTCTTGCTCTAAAAAACGAGTTAGAAGTCTTACGCCGAATCCGGTCGCACCTTTTGGGGTGTATGGCTTATCTTCGCTGGACCATGAAGTTCCGGCAATGTCGAGGTGACACCAAGGAAACTCTCCCGCAAATGATTTTAGGAATGCCCCTGCTGTAATTGTTCCCGCTCCGATTCCTGGTGAAGCGATATTTTTAAGATCGGCAATCTCACTTTTTACGGCTTTTTCGTGTTCGGGCCATATAGGGAGAGGCCACAATCTTTCACCGGTAACTTCTCCACATTGTCGCAAGCAAGCTGCCAGTTCATCATTGTTTCCTAGGACAGCTGCGGCCTGATGTCCTAGAGCGACGATAACTGCTCCGGTAAGTGTTGCCAAATTGATGATCGCTTTTGGTTTATATTTTGCTGCATAGGTGAGGGCATCGGCAAGAATTAGCCTACCTTCAGCATCTGTATTCAATACCTCGATGGTTGTTCCGGACATACTTTTCAAAATATCTCCGGGTTTAATAGCATTACCACTTGGCATGTTTTCGCTCGCTGGAACAAGTCCCACGATATTCAATGGAATCTTTAAAGCTGCTGCTGCACTCAAGGTTCCTAAAGTAACAGCCCCGCCAGACATGTCCATTTTCATTTCATCCATATTTGCAGGGGGTTTTAAAGAAATTCCTCCTGTATCAAAGGTAATGCCTTTGCCAACGATGACAACAGGCGGGTCGTTTTTAATTCCCCCATGATGCTCTAGAATGATAAAGGCTGGAGGTTCCTCAGAGCCTTTGGCTACACCAAGCAGGGCACCCATTTCCAATTGCCTCATGTCACTTGTTGTAAGGACTTTGCAGGTCATCCCAAAAGATTTGGCAAATTGTCGCGCCTTTTCTGCCAGATAGGATGGTGTTGCAGTATTGCTCGGCTGAGAAACTAGATCGCGTGAGGCTAAGACCGCTTTAGCTAGCTTTTGCCCTTTTGAGGAAGAGGATCGCATGGATGAAACTTGAGACTTGACAGTCGTTATTAAAATAATTTGTTTTACCCGGCTAAGTTTTTCTTTTGTAGGTTGTTTATATTCATCAAAATGATACAGAGAAAGAAGCCCACCCTCCACGACGGTTTGAGTAAAACTTTCATTGGACTTAGCAAGCCCGGCATGAATATCTTTTGCATCGTTGTCTGTTGGAATGTAAAAAGAGACGGCTGTTAGTTTGGCTTTTTCTGCATACTTTGCAGCTGTTCCGGCCGCTTGACGTAGCTTGTCGGCAGTTATCTCAGTACCCTTGCCCACTCCTACTAGAAGCAGGTGGTCTGCTCGCATTGGTTTTGTAGTATTTAGTAATAGGGTTTGATTGAGTTTTCCTTCGAACCGCTTATTTTTAAACGATGATTTTATGATTCCCTCTAACTTGGTGTCTAGCTCTGCTAGTTTCCCGGAAGGACTTTTTTCCTCTATAGAAAATAGGACCAAGCAATCGGTTTTATGTGTCAGTAAGCGCTCGTTTTTGATAGTCGTTTTGATCATGAATCGTCCAGTTATGTAATGTTTATATGCGATATCTTTATGAAAAGTTTATAGCCTAGGTGGGGTTCAAGCAATCGAAAAATTTTTAATTAAGGGCCCTATTTTAAAAGCCTTATTTTAAATAAACATCAAACCCGCATCCTATCCTCATTTACACCGGCTATTGTTAGAAACACCAAAAAGTCAGGCTCTTTTATGAGAATTCTTTTTTTGAGATAATTGCCCTAATTTACCAATTTTGAAGACTTAGATAGATTGACATTTAGCCTAGAGCTTACTAGAATTGCTAGAATTTTCCTGATTTTTGTGAGAGCTTGATACGTGTTGGTTCCTTTGTTAAGTATCTCAGTAGATTGTTTATTGTAAGGGTTATACAGGGAGTAACTAGAACCATTCGATTTATTTGTATAGTTTTTTTGAAAGCTTAAGGGAGAAAACTACATGGAAGCCGTAGAAACAAAAAAACAGGCTACCGAGCAGGGTAAGGGAACAGTAAAAATTACCATCTGTAAGAGTCTCAGTGGGATAGCTGAAGGTGCGCAATTGGTGCACCAGGAATTTGAAAAGCAGATCAAAGAACTTGAAGCCAATGCTGAATTAGGCCCCGGTGGATGCAGCATGGGACAGGTGGGCTGCCGAGGTTATTGCAGTAGAGATGTTTTAGTTGATGTATATGTTCCCGGCCAAGATCCCGTGACTTATGAAAAAGTAAAACCAGATATGGTTGTAAAAATACTCAAAGACCATGTCATTGGTGGAAAGGTATTCAAAAAAGCTGCCGCGAAGGATGACTATTACTTAAATCTCGATAAGCAACGGCGTGTTGCTCTTGAGTTTGGCGGTAAGATTGATCCAGAAAATATAGACGAATATATTGAAGTGGGTGGCTACTCAGGGCTCAAAAAAGCTCTTCTAATGAAACCTTCTGACATTATCGAAGATATTATTTCTTCAGGATTGCGCGGTAAGGGTGGTGGTGGGTTTGTTACTGGCCATAAATGGAAAAAAGCGGCTAATGCTCCAACGGATGATCTAGGTACCCGTTACATTATGGTTAACGGTGATGAAGGAAACCCGGCTTCCTATATGGATCGTAGTGTTATGGAAGGTTGCCCTCATCAGGTGATTGAAGGTTTGATTATCGGTGCGTATGCCATTCAAGCTACGGAGGGGATAATTTATACACGATCCGATTACGCTATTGCAGTCAAACGTTTGAATATGGCACTTGAGCAGGCGCGCGAACGGGGCTTGTTAGGGGAAAATATTGGTGGTACGGATTTCAGTTTTGATATTTATGTTCATGAGGGGATGGAAGCTTTCATAGGCGGTGAATCGACCGCGCTCATGGCCTCGGTTGAAGGAAAACGACCCTTCCCAAAGGCCCAACCGCCTCATTCAACAGAAAAGGGCCTATGGGGAAAACCCACCTTGCTGAATAACGCCGAGACATGGGCTACTGTTTCTGCAATTTTAAAAAAAGGAGCCAAGTGGTATTCGTCGATGGGTAATGACAATGCTAAGGGAACGAAGGTATGGGCTCTTTCTGGAAATATTAAGTATAACGGTCTCATGGAGTTTGATATGAGCACCACTTTCCGCCAAGTTATTGAAGACGTCTGTGGCGGCATTGCCAAAAAGAAAGAGCTTAAGGTCATTCATGCCGGAGGGGTTACTGGAGGATTTCTTCCCCCATCGAAGGCAGATACGCCGCTTGATTATGAGAGCCTACTAAACGAAGGCGTTCTTATGGGTCAAGCGAGTTTCGCAGCGTATGACGAGTCAGCGTGTGTTATCGATTTAGCCAAGTTTTCAGTTGGGTTTAACGAAGCAGAAACTTGTGGTAAGTGTACGCCTTGCCGCATTGGATTAACGCTGATTAAAAACAAACTCGATGATATTTCAGAGGGTCGAGGTAAATTAGAGGACCTTGATAAACTTCAATCACTCTGTGAAGAAATTAATGTAACGGCTCTTTGTGGTTTAGGCGAGACAGCCGTGAAGGCAGTGTTAACTGGCATCAAGTATTTTCGCTCTGAATACGAGCGGCATATTGTGGATCAAACTTGTGATGCGGCTCGTTGCACCGGACTTTACAAATATGTAGTTAAAGAAGAGGATTGTGTTGCCTGTGGTGCATGCATAAAACCATGCCCGACCGGAGCTATTACGGGTGGTACTCGAAAGGTTGCAGCTCACATTGATATGGATTTATGTATAAACTGTAATGCTTGCTATGAGGCCTGTGCTTTTTTAGCAATTGTCTAGATTTTTAAATAGGGTGCAAAATAAAACCTTTGGAGGAATCACTCTAAGGGTTTTATTTATTTTTTTGGAATGTTAACTTTGTTTGAGGAGGCAAATTTTTTGGCTGCCTTGTAGCCTGCATCCGCGTATCGGGCAATGCCTAGTCCAGGGTCATTTGCTAAAACGAGTTTAAGGCGCCTTTCTTTCTTTCGCGTACCATCTGCAACTATCATCATTCCTGTGTGTAATGAGTTCCCAATGCCCGCCTCACCTCCGTGCTGGAAACTGACCCAGCTTGCGCCAGAAATAGAATTCAGCGAAAAATTTAGAAGAGGCCAGTCGCCTACAGTATCACTCCCATCAAGCATATTTTTAGTTTCTCTTGAGGGTGCGGCAATGCTACCGGAATCCACGTGGTCGCGCCCAATTACAATGGGTGCGGCCACCTTCCCAGACTTTACAAGTTGGTTAATTACAAGCCCCATTTTTGTACGTTCCTTATAACCGAGCCAACAAACTCTGCTGGGTAGTCCAAGAATGTTTACTTGATGTTGGGCTTTTTCTATCCAGCGTTTGAGGGCGTATTTTTTTGGGAACGCGTTGATTAAGGCTTTATCAATAGTCAGCAGGTCCTTTTTCAAACCTGAAAGTACTGTCCAACGGAACGGTCCTACCCCTTCACAAAAAAGGGGGCGGATATACTCTTCTGTAAACCCGGGATAAAGAAATGTCCCGTCTTTTTTAGTCAAGGTTAGTCCGTAGTATTCAGCTTGTTCCCGGAGCTCGTTGCCATAATCAAAAACTACAGCACCTTGTTTTTTAAATCCTATTAGCGCACGGGCGTGCTCTAAGATAGTGGTTTTAGATCGTTCGAGATATTCTTCGGGATTTTTATCGCGATGCCATAGGTTCCACTTGTAGCTTTTTCCTTCTGGGATATAATCCATCAAATTGTGCGCGGGGGTTTGGTCTGTGACAATATCCGGGATGCGTTTTCTCTTGAGAAGTTCTTTAGCTATAGTAGCTGCATTGCCAACGATACAAACGCTGATAGGTTTTTTTTCTCGGAGTCCTTGGTCTATCCACTCGAGGGCTTTATCTAACGAGTCGGTGACCCAGTTAAGATAACCGTCGTTTACTTGTTGTTGGGCTTCTTCTGCATTGACTTCAGCTACCAGCACGCAAGCTTCGTTCATAGTGCCTGCAAGTGGTTGAGCTTCCCCCATATGACCGAGTCCAGCTGTAAAGATCCATTTGCCCGCTAGGCTAGATGTTTTGAAATGTTTTCGCGCGCAGGCGTTGAAGACTTCGTAGGTTCCTTGGAGAATCCCCTGTGGTCCCGTGTAGCCCCAGCTTCCAGCCGTCATTTGTCCGTCCATTGTCAGCCCCATTAGATCCAATTGGCCGAACATTTTTTGATTAGCGTGTTTTGGGACAAGGTTGCTATTGGCAATGATCACCCTTGGTGCATCGAGGTGAGTCTGGGCGATATAGACAGGTTTGCCAGATTGGATGCATAGAGTCTGATCAGGTTTCAGCTGTTTCAGTTCTTTAACAATACGGTGATATTCTGTCCAGTTACGGGCTGCGCGGCCAGATTCACCGTAAACAATGAGTTGCTTCCAGTCAATCGCAATATCGTCGTCAAGGTTATTCTGCAACATGCGTAAAGCGGCTTCCACATCCCAATTGCAACATCTCGTCTTTAAAGATCGGCTTGCACGTGGTGCAGACTTAGGGCATTTTCTCATTATCATCGGCCTCTGAGAAGGCAAGGCCTTTTTTTTAGGGGAACCTGGATTGCTTTTGGTTATGCTTTTACTCATAGGGCTAACTTTCCTTTTTTGATTTTGGTCATGATATGTTTATAGAGTTAGAAAAGAAATTTGTAAACTCTCATATTTGCAAAAAATAATAATGAGGTGTTAGGACCCCTGAAAACTGAAAAAAAATTGATTTTGTGTTTACCTTTTGTGGTCATCTGCTTGTGCAAAAAGCAGTCTTTTGGTATATTTTTAAGATAAAAACCCCGTAAATCTAACAAACTTTTAGCAGGAGAAAAAGATATGTCCCACGCAGTTGACGTGCTTAAGTTAGCGGTAGATTTTGAAAAGCAAGCCCTGGAAAAATATAAGGAGGCGATCCCGCATGTAACTAATGAACAAACACGAAAGGCAGTCGAAAAATATGCCTCCGAAAAAAATGAGCAGATTGATTCACTGCACTGGATGATTATGGCTGAGGCAGGACAGCTGGAAACCGAGGAAGCACCTGCCACTGAAGAAGGAACACCGAAAGCTGGCAAATGCCCGTTCTCTGGACAGCTTGCAGAGATGGGAGTTGATATTACTAAGATGGGGGATATGAGTAATATGGCTGACATGATGAAAGGGATGTCAAAAGACGAAACCAAACCCTAAGACACTATTTAAGAATTTTTGGTTGTTATGCGTAATAAAACCCCCTATGAATTGCTCATAGAATGTCGAAGTTGTGGTGTAGAAAATATGATTACTGATTATGTTCCTAGCATGCGTGTATTTTGTAGTCAGTGTCGAGAATGTTTAGTAGATGATGATCTTATGGAGTCTCACTTAGAATATGTTTGTCAAGCGTGTGATATGAGAATGATTCTCTTGCAAGCTACAGAGGTTAAGCTCGGTGAATCAGCTTGTTCATGTGGCAGTACGGATGTTTCGAAAATAGGTAAAACAACTCTTCCTGCTGAGGCTCTGGAGGCGGGTGGATTGATAGAACAATCTATGGATGATGATGAAATATTGGAAGACACAGACTGGATGAGGTCGGGCTCTGAGAGCGACTACGATGATGATTATGAAGATATGTTTAATCAGGACCCAGGTCAGAACTAGTAGTTTTTTTTAAGATCTTGAGAAGACGATTTTTTGCTTTGAGTTAAGTCATCCAATTATTTTTTGTTAGTTTAGGTATAATAAGCTCTTGCCATCATTTTTTAATAATTCCTTAATACAATCTTAGGACTGGTCGATTTTTTCAGGTCACTACGTACGAATTTTTCTAATATCGTGTCCCCAAAACAGCCTACTTTAGGAGAGGCCTGGGTCAGAAATCTTGACCGGGCGGTCTCGTTAATCGGAGAGAAAGAAAACTTTCTTTTTTGCGGCGACATTGATCCAGATTCAGTCGGCTCAATGGTGTCTTTAGCCCTTTTTTTAAGGTTGATGGACAAACAGGCGGCAGTTATTTTTCCCAATGGATTGAATGAAAATCTAAACTACCTCATAAATATTTTAAAGCACAATTCCATCGAAATTCTTAGGACTAAAAATGAGATTAAGTACCTAAAAAATAAAGTGGACACAGTCATTATATGTGATACGGCAAATGCTAAATTGGTCCCATTGAGTTCAATTTTATTTGAAGAGTTTTTTGAAAAAAACGTACAGGTAATCGAGATTGACCATCATTTTGGAGCTGATAGCGAGGCGGTGACCGAAGGTGGGGTTAAGCTTTTTCGCGAGGCAAATGCAACGACAGAGATCATAGGAGAATTACTTCAAAGCCTAGCTAGGAAATTCCCAGAGACGGCAGACCCTTTCGGTCAAAGGAATATACTTATTGGGTTGATCACCGGTTTGTTAGGAGATACCGCTGGTGGTAAAGCGATCCCTTTTGAGAAAGACTTTGATTACTGGATGAATAAGTTGGGCAAGGGGTTGACAGAAAATACACGTTGGCGAAAAGCAAAGGGTGGTCGACCTGGCGATGGTAAAAATTCCAAATTTGAGACCCCGGAAAAAATTAGAGAATACCTCGATCGTCTTTCAAACGAACAGGAGGCATATCTTTCGATTTTAATGGATAGGATTGATAAGCAAGATGGCTTGGCTTTCCTTAACCTCATGAGCACAGCTTATAAGGATGTAGAGAAAGTTTGCAGACCCAGTGGTCCAGGTTGGTTTACAGATATTCTAGGACTTCTCCTGAACCATATTCCCGAAGAAACCGGAAAGATTGGGCTGGTTTGTTACCAGGGTGAAAATGCTGAAGGAAAAGGTTGTGTTTTTATAAAATTGCGGAGATCAGCTGGCTATGATGGGTTTGATTTGCGACAAATGGAAGACCCCATTAAAAAAGCATTTAAAGGAAACTATATGGGAGGTGGCGGGCATTCCGGCGCTGCATCTTTTCGTGTGATTTCGTATGACGAAAAAGATTTTTTTTTAAAATTTAAGTCGGTAACAGATTTCATAAAGTCCAAAATAAAATGATAGTTTAAAAAAATATAATAGATTTTGGCTCATCGAGAAAACGAGCTAGCTTTTCTTACTGCTTAGTTATTCTTCAAAAAAACTAAGGTATAATTTGATTAGCTTATTTTGCCATCACTTTTGAAAAGACCCTCAGGCCATGGCCTTGACAGAAGCTCAGCGGTTATTATTTGGGAAGATTCGCTCTAGAATCAACTATACGGTTGCTAATAAAACGGATATCCCCAAAATCCTTTTGATTAAGCTTGGTGCCGTAGGGGAATTGGTTATGGCATCACCCTTCTTTGATCAATTGCGAAAGCATTTCCCTCATTCTGAAATTGTTCTGGTGGTTGGCCTTTCTTCTTACCCGACAATCAAGAACAACCCCAATATTAACAGTTTTATTCTTGCGAATGATTTTGAACTTTACCGTGGAGGTGTGATTGGGAAAGTGCTTGAGTTTTTTCGTTTAATTTTTAAATTGCGCGAAGAGGAAATTGACCTATCATTTATACTTCAATCCGCTTGGCCGTTTCGTTTGCTAAGCTGTTTGGCGGGTATTCCTGTGCGAGTAGGATTTGGCAGTATTCGCGAGGATTTTTTTCTAACACACTCAACTTTTAAGCAACAGAACCAGAATGAGAGTGAGTCCTATCTAGATTTACTCCGAAAGATGGGTGTTTCCGCAGTTTTTAAAAAGACATCCTATTATCTCAGTGATGAAGAAAAAGATTTTCAAGGTTTATTTTTAGAGAGGCATAGTATTGTTGAAGGACAAGAGGTAATTGCCATTGCCCCAGGAGGTGGGGAGAGTGTCAAACGAACAATGTTTACTAAACGCTGGCCAGAAAATAGCTACGTTGAGCTTGTTCAAAGGCTTCAGAATGAAGGGTTTTGTAGAGTTATTTTAGTTGGAGGTCCTCGGGATAAAAGTATTACAAACAGCATCATTCAAGCCTGCCCGAATTGCCTTGATGCTACAGATTTAAGTTTCGGGGAGATGGCATCAGTATTTCGGCGGTGTAGTCTTTTTGTGGGGAATGATAGTGCACCACTTCATATTGCTTCCTCAATGGGAATACCTTCCATTGGTATTTTTGGTCCGACCAATCCCAACCAATGGGCACCTCTGGATAAAAATTGTAGCGTTGTAATTAAGTCCGTTGAATGCCATCCTTGCTTAATTGATGAAAAATTTCCAAAGTGCTTGCATGCTCGGTGTTTGACCTCAGTCACTGTGGACGATGTTTGGCAAAAATTGGAGCCCGTCCGATTTTCGTAGACTTAGTCAAAAAATTATAAATATGATTTGCTCAGTCGTATTGAAAACCCGCCGGGAGGGTATAGCCTACTAGGGGAAATCGGTGAACTCCTCGTTTTGACAAGATGCTAAAAACTATATACCTTGCCTTTGTAGATCCTTTTTTAACGCCAAGGTTTTGCGAAAAATAGGTTTTTATGATTTCGGCGTTAGGCAGTAACATGTGACAGATATAGAAATTTAGAAGTGCCGATAAGATGAACAGGGGTGTTAGCTATCTATATGCTAAATAAAAATTTTCAGAGGGTTCTCGCTTTGCTTGTTGTGGTTCTTTTTTTTTCCCAGAGTTGTGCGGGTAGAGCAGCCAATCCTATAAGCGTTACACAAATTGGTGATACTGAAAAAACCTGTAAATCTCTCCGTAAAGAGATAAAACAAATTAGGCGGAAATTAAAAAAAATGGTGCCCGCCGTTAAGAAGGCGGACAAGAAAAGAACAGGTCTTATGCTCGCTGGGGGCTTATTAATTGTACCCTGGTTCTTTTTAGATTTGACCGATTCGGACAAGATAGAGGCTAATGCTCAACGGGCCCGTCATAATTATCTAGTTGATAGAGGGGTTAAACGCAACTGCCGCTTTAAAATAGCCTACCTAAAAAAATTTTACTTTGATGACAAGGGTTACAAAAAAAGAAACCGTTAATCGAATAGCACTTGTGAGCTTAATTTCACGCTATGTTTGAATTTGATTTATCGCCACAACGTTAGATTTGATGAGGGTCAAGTTGTCTTGAATTGAGGTGAGCCTTCTCAAGAGATTTGTCTTGAAAGACTTTAAACTTTAATATAGAGTCCTGCCAATTTCACCGGACTCTATATTGTCATCATCTCCTCGTTGCCCTTTTAGATTGGGGAATTTTGGTAGGCTGTCATTGAGGACGTTGTGTTTTTGGGTGGTCGATACATTAATTACATTTTTGGCCTTGACATTACGTAAGTGGGATTGGTAGAATCGGCTATGTTATTTCTATAAAGATTTGTTTTGTTTGAGTTGAAGTAGTACAATGGTGCTCTATTTAAGAGTTTGCATTGTGGTGGCACCTAGTATATTCACGATAAAGAAGGTGTTTTACATCTAGGAGGAGATGAGCTGATGAGAAAGTTTAAATTAATTATTGCAGCAGTAGGAATGCTTGGTCTGGCTGCTAATTCGACTGCTTTCGCAGGCGGGTTTGCTCCTGGCGAAGGCCTTTATGTTGGGGTTTTTGCAGGTGGTGGTATGGGTATCGTTCAGCCTAAGGTTGCTACTAATGGTGGCGCAAGGAGCCAGCCAAATGGTGGTGGGGGTAGTGACGGTCATGCAGGTGGTACATTCGAGGCTACAGATGGTGGTCTTGGGTTGGCTGGTATTGAAGGTGGTGGATTAGTCGGTTACGGCTACAAGATGGGTGACCTTTATGCTGGTATTGAAGGCGAAATGGCTGCAGGTGATATTGAGTTTAAATTGACATCTGCTAATCCAGTTACCTTACAGGGTTCTAGTTTAAACAGCGATGGTTCAGATGGACTCCTTGTAACAATAACATCTGTTGAAGCAACAAAGGACTGGACAGGTGGAATGTTTGGACGTTTAGGACTCTACTTAAACCAAGACACTTTGTTTTCAGTAAGAGGCGGAGTACTTGTAAGCAAGTTTGATGTTAAGACAACTGGCAGTACTGATTATTCTGAGACATTCTACGGTGGTGGTCCTAGTGTTGGTGCCAGCATAGAGTCAAGGATAGCAGCAATAGATCCAAACCTGAGTTTGCGGATTGGGGCAGTATACACCGATTTTTTGACAGCCAGTGTCTTTAGTATTGGTGACAACCAATCAGAAAATACAGCTACTAGTGGACACGACTCAGAGGTTACCGGTTCTGCTCTGTCTGCTCGCGTAGGTATACAATACAGTTTCTTTGACGTAAATAGCTTATTCTAGAGAATGTAGAGAGCTCATCTCTAATTTCTGAGGGTCTGTGAATCCCTATGGATTCGCAGGCCTTTTTATTTGCTCAAATGCGGGGATTTTTTTTCTTACTCTTCCACACGTCGCACGTTACGAATCGTTTGATCAGACTCCCTAATATTCTCCCTACAGTTGCCTTGAAAACAGAATTGTTTTAATCCGGTGTTATTGCATGGGATACTTTTTTGAAGGGATTACCCTACGAGTAAGAAGAGATTTGTGAGAGATCCCTTAAGCTAACTTGTTTACTATAGGGAGAAATAAGTCGTTTAGCTTCCCCTTACAAGAGATAAGCTTTTCCTCTCTCTTAAACACTCGTAAAAAATTTATGTCGTAGGGTCAGTTATGATGCGGACCTTCTTAAGGTACATCAGCTCCATCGAATTTATTTCAAATCCTTTCACATAAGGCTTGATCAATAAGTTTTGCGTAGCTACAAAAAGAGGGATCATCGCAGTATCAATTTCGGTCAGGATCCGCTGAGCCTCATCATACACTTGTTGTCTTTTTTCAGGGTCGACAAGGGTGGCTCCTGATGCGACCAGTTCGTCGTAGCGGGCATTACTCCATTTCAATCTATTATTTCCACTGCTAGAAATAAACAAATTCATAAAATTATCAGGGTCGGGAAAATCCGCACCCCAGCCCAATCGAAAAACCTGAGGTGGGTCAACTTGGAGCCTATTTAAAAAAACCTTCCACTCTTGACTTTCCAGTTGGATATCAACGTTGAGATGCTCTTTCCACTGTGCTTGCAAAAACTCACCGATCAGGCGGTTGGTATCATTCGTGTTGTACATTGCGATTGTTTCAGGAAAGCCTTTCCCCTTGGGGTAACCCGCTTTAGCGAGCAATTTTTGAGCCATAACTGGATTAAATTTTGCTCCAATATCAGGGTTATACCCGAACATGCCTTTAGGGATCCACGAGGAGCTGGGGATTTCTCCTCCCTTAAGTAGCAGGGGAAGCCGCGAACGGTCTATCGCATGAGCGAATGCCCTTCGAACCAGCGGATTTTCAAAGGGAGGTTTGATAACATTGATCCCGTAGTAATACCCACGTAATTGGGGTAAATTTTTATATTCTTTGCTTTTTTTAAAGTGAGGAATAGCCACGGGAGGAAGCTCTACCATATCAAGCTCTCCGGTTTCGTAGAGGGTCAGGGCGGTGGTTTTTTCTCTGACGACATAAGCCAAAACCGTGTCAAGAAGAGGTCGTCCTTCGTAAAATTTCTCGTTTGCGGTAAGAATAAGTTTGTATTCGTGCTCCCATGCGCTTAATTTGAAGGGACCGTTGGTCACTATGTTTTCGGGGTCAGTCCAATGGTCTCCAAATTTTTCTATAATGTCCCGTCGCTGGGGAAAGGTCACCATAAAGGTGGTAATACTGGGAAAATAAACTACGGGTTTTTTCAATCGTACTTCTAACACAAGGTCAGACATTGCGGATACACCCACCTTGGAGGGGTTAGAAATTTCCCCAGAGTTGAATTCCTGAGCATTCTCTATGTCGAACAAAAAATAAGCGTACTGGGCTGCGGTGGCAGGGTTTAGCAATCGTTTCCAAGAGTACTCAAAGTCATGGGCTGTAATGGGTTTCCCGTCGGTCCAGAACACATCGTCTCGAAGATAGTAGGTGATCCTTTTTCCGTTATTGGATGTTTCCCATCGTTTGGCAATTGCTGGGACCGGTTCCATGTTGGAATCATACTGAGTGAGTCCTTCCATGATGTTTGTTAGTATGTCAAAAGAGACGCTGTCTGTAGCCAAAGACCAGTCAAGGGTTGGGGGCTCGTTGCTGATGGGAATACGAAAAACCTGGCTGTTGTCTAATTTTTCACCAGAACAAGCTGCTATCAGGCTTAAGAATAAACCTGCCAGAATGGTTTTATATTGATGTGAACAATTGGTAGGTAGTGATTTTATCATCGTGAAGAAAGAATAACATATATCAAGGTTGGTCCTAGTTTCAACAGGCCCTAAACTTACCGAATTACCTCTTTACTTTTCAATGCACATCGCTAAAATGATCAGCTTAACTCCT
>CAZOYP010000015.1:0-35649 GCA_964584125.1 uncultured Nitrospinaceae bacterium
CATCCCGTACATGCAACCTCCGTCTCATTCCTCCCGTCGAAACCAGATCGCCCCCATTGACGAAAGTGGGATAAAATTTGACTACTGGCAGGATAGCATCTTATTGAACTATTCTCAATTTAAGTAACAGTTAAGATTAATATGCATGTTTAATAAAATTAATCTATAGAATTGCTTTATTAAATTCTTATATTTATTATATTTCTAGAATGAATACATCAAAAGGAAAACCCAAAATTCTATCTTTACAGTATCACTCTTATCCAGATGCTACAGGGGGAGCATGGAACTTGACTCATGAGATTAATAAACGTTTGGTGAAGAGGGGATATCGAGTTGTATTAATCACTTGCAAGTCCGAAAAGCATAATTGTGATAACGAAATTATAGATGGCGTTGAGTTTCATCGTATTTCGGTCGCAATTTCAAAAAATCCGGTAAGGTTATGGTGTGCTGTTCGTAAAAAAATAAAACAACATCTAATTGATGAGAAACCTTGGTTAGCGCATATTCATCATCCACTGATGGGGGCCTACGCATTAACAGTAAAGCAATATAGAAAAATCCCGAAAATATATCATTTCCACAGTTCATGGTATGACGAGGAAAAAATTAATTTGGCTGAAATGGGTAACGGGGGAGTAAATTTATATTTTCGAATGGCAATTATCAAATTGATAGAGTGGGTATGCTATCGTTACTCGAAAAGCATACTATTTCTCAGTGAATACACACGACAAAGATTTATAGATTATTTTCCCTTCAAAAAACCAAGAATGAGAATAATTCCTGGCGGAACAGATACTAAAAAATTTTGCCCTTCAGAAAATACTAACGAAATAAATGAAACGAGAAAAAAAATTGGTATACCTAAAGGGCATAAATTGCTTCTCACGGTTCGTCGACTAGAGGCCAGAATGGGGTTAGACAATTTAATCAGTGCCATTACAGAAATAGTTCATAAAAATCCAAAACTTAAATTTAAGCTAGTAATTGCAGGAAAGGGTTCGCTGAGTGAAAAGCTAAGGTCACAATCGACGTTATCTGGACTAGATGATTATATTTACTTTGCTGGATTTGTTTCGGACGATTTGTTGCCAGAGTATTATGCTGCAGCTGATCTTTTTATTATGCCCACGACATTTATTGAAGGATTTGGAATTGCTACCGTAGAAGCACTTTCAACCGGGCTCCCAGTTTTTGGAACGCCTATTGGAGGAACAACGGAAATTCTCCAATCAATAGATAAGAACCTACTTTTTAGGGGTGCAGATGCGAAATCTATGGCCGAAAAAATTGAATGGTTTTTAAAGAATCCGAATTCTATTTTATCTTTAAAATCAAGCTGCCGAGAAGAAGTACTAAATAAGTATTCATGGGATTTGGTAACCGATCAGATTGAAGAGGAGTTAGAATTAGTTTGGAAAAAACAATGAAAAATATAATTCCATATACAGCACTGACTCTTTTGGTGGGTTTGGCATACGGTAATACACTACAGCATTCATTTCATTTTGATGATATTCCGTCGATTTTAGAGAAACCCTGGATCCGAGGCTTAGATAAGATCCCAGATTTTATATTTAGTTATTCTCAGCGCCCACTAGTTATTTTATCTTTTAATATTAATTACGCTATAAGCGGATTCAACGAATGGAGCTATCACGTTTTTAATATCGCGTCTCACCTTTTGGTTGTTTTTTTAGTTTATCGAATTGGAAAACTAATTGTATCTCATATGTCTCAAGGGACCTTAGCATTTCAAAATCATTCGAATCAATTACCGTTTCTGGCGGCTGTTATATTCGCAATTCATCCATTAAATACACAAGCAGTAACTTATATATCGAGTCGTTCATCTATAATGGCAACTATATTTTATTTAGCCTCAATTATTTTATTTTTTAAAGGACTATATGGGACAAAAGATAAAGGAAGCGAAAAAAATTATTTCTATGTTGGGGTGGCAGTTATATTATTTGGAATTGGGTTTTTATGTAAACTTATTGTTATAAGTCTTCCGGCAATATTATTTTTATATCATTATTATTTTATTTCTGAGAAAAATATAGGAACTTGGATAAAGGGACAATGGAAATTAATTTTAGGAGTGGTTGGATTAATTATCTTAGTAATTTTATATAAAAAGATTTATGGAGACGGTCTGCTTAAATCATCAATGGTAGATATTACGATCTGGGACTATTTTCGAACACAAATAGGCGTCATACCTTTTGAATATATTCGTAAATTAATATTTCCATTCAATCTTACAATTGATTCAGGTTTTGAATTGATCCGCAATTGGAAATCTCCTATTGCAATAAGTGGAATAATCTTTTTGGGATTATATTCAATTCTATGGATAAAATTATCTGAAGAAAAAACTCAATCAAAAAAATATTGCCTAGAAGCTTTTGGTTTAATATGGATATTAATCACATTAAGTCCAACTTCCAGTTTTGTTCCGCTTTTGGATGTGACGGTTGAACATAGAACTTATCTTCCTTCAATTGGTTTCTCTCTTATATTAGCCAGTATATTAGTACGCTTTAAAATCTTTATACAGCAATCAATAGAAGTTGATAAGTCATATGCACATAGAAGTAAAAAAATATTAATGGCACCCGTTATATTTATATTACTGATAGTGGTATTTTTTTTGGTTGGAACTATAGATAGAAACAAAGTATGGAAAGACGAGATTAGTTTGTGGACCGATGCAAAACATAAAGCGCCTTTTTTGGTTCGTCCGTATAATAATTTAGGAGAGGCTTATGATAAGGTTGGGAAGTATGATCTGGCAATTGCAGAGTTTGAAGAAGCCCTTCGATTAAACCCAAATTATTTTTTTGCGTTGAGTAATCTAGGAAATGTCTACGGCAAGAAAAAAGAATATGCTCAAACGATTATATACACTAAAAAAGCGTTGGAACAAAACCCAGGCTATGCTCCCGGACATTATAACTTAGCAAAGGCGTTGCATATGACAGGAAATCCTGAAAAGGCAATGGCTTCTTATCGGTCGGCTTTAAAATACAATCCTTACTTTGAAGAGGCATTTTTTAATCTTGGTTTTTTAGCACTGGAACAGAAGCAATTTATAGAAGCAGTTAGTAATTTTAAAAATTTTCTTAAGATGCAGCCAAGACATCCGAAAGCCCATTTTGGGCTAGGCACTGCCTATGCCATGATGGGAAAGAAGGAAGAAGCCAAGGAATACTATAAGAACGCCGTGGTCTACGACCCGGAATTCTTATCACCATATATTAATCTTGCTAATTTATACATGGCCTCTGGAAACGTTATTGAAGCTAAAGATTTACTGAAAATGGTTTTATTAAAGAAACCAAATTTAGCGGGCGTACATAAGAATTTAGGGCTAATTTTTATGCAGGAGAAAGATATTAACAATGCCTCAAAGCATTTAAAAGAATATTTACGTTTAATGCCCATGGCTTCGGATGCCACGGCGATAAAATCTTTTCTCCAAAATAATAGCCAAGGATAAAACCAATCAGATCGCCCCATTTATTATTAAAGGAAGCAGATGAAAGTTTTAGTTGTAGGTAGTGGTGGACGGGAGCACGCATTGGTATGGAAAATTGCACAAAGCCCGCTCGTAAAGAAAGTATATTGTGCTCCAGGCAATGCTGGTACTGCCAACGTGGCAGAAAATATCGATATCTTACCAGAAAATATTGATGCATTACTCCAGTTTGCTACGGTAACTGGTGTAGGGCTCACAATTGTCGGGCCTGAACAACCACTGGTAAAAGGAATTGTTGATACTTTTGAGGGAAGTGGATTACGTATATTTGGGCCATCTCAAAGAGCAGCAGAAATTGAAGGAAGCAAAGTTTTCTGTAAAGACCTTATGAACAAATATGAAATTCCTACCGCAAAATACGAATCTTTTGATTCTCTAGATCAGGTAAAGCTTTTTACTAAAGAAGACGAACCGGTCGTAATTAAAGCGAGCGGCCTCGCTGCCGGTAAAGGAGTTATTTTATGCAGCAATGGAGAGGAAGCACGTTCTGCAATTCAATCAATTATGCAAGAAAAAGCTTTTGGAAATGCGGGTGATCAGGTTGTAGTTGAAGAGTTTCTAACAGGGCAGGAAGTTTCACTTTTGGCATTTACCGATGGGAAAACTGTTTTACCACTCGATTCCGCGCAAGACCATAAGGCCGCATTTGATGGAGACAAAGGGCCCAACACAGGTGGAATGGGCGCCTATTCACCAGCTAAAGTATTTACAGATGAATTAAAAAAACAAGTTATTGAAGAAATAATGATTCCTACTGTGCGAGCTATGACTAAAGAGGGTCGTTATTACAGAGGAATTCTTTATGCAGGGTTAATGTTGACGGAATCCGGCCCTAAGGTTCTGGAATTTAATGCACGTTTTGGCGATCCTGAAACCCAATCAATTATGATGCGTATTGAAAACGATATTGTGCCCATCTTTGAGGCATGTATTGATGGTACTCTTGCCATGCAAACTTTGCAGTGGAAGGCTGAACCAACCGTTTGTGTGGTGATGGCAGCAAAGGGTTACCCGGGCTCGTATGAGACAGGAAAAGAAATTAGTGGCCTGGGGGCAGACGAAAATAAACAGGCCGTGGTATTTCACGCGGGAACAAAATTAGACAATGGAAAAGTCTTAACTAATGGCGGGCGTGTTTTGGGAGTAACGGCAATGGGTTCAGATATTAATCAGGCAATCAAAAATGCTTATTGCGAAGTAGGAAAAATTAAATGGGATGGAATCCACTATAGGAAAGATATTGGGAATAAAGCTTGCTAATTTATAGAATATTATTGCTAATAGTGGCAGCTCAGTCTAATTGAAGCTCTTTTTTGTTATCTACGGATTCCATTTGTTTATCAAAAATTTTCTTCGAAGCGATCCAAGATCCCCAAGAGACTCCTACAATGGTAGTTATTCCCAAAGATGCCCATAACTTGACATTACCAGAGTTCGACAGTCCGCTTAAAAATACAAAGGCTCCCAGAGGAAGGGCCATAATAAACCCGAAACAGGTCAGGAGCATTGAACTGCGGGCAAAATATTTAGGGCGAACATCTACATTAAGCTCGGGAAGATATTTTCTATTTTCTTCATTCGCCATATCTAAAAGTAGGACTTCATCTTCACACTTTGGACAATGAAGCCCTCCCCAAAATGTGTTTTTACATTGTAGACAAAACTTAACCATGATTATCTCTGTTGAGTATTGTAGTAAGCATAACGTATTTGTATCTATCCTTCAACTTTCAGTCTTAAATCTTATTCTTATAGTTGAGTCATATAATCATGGATGAGAAGATAGGGTGTATATATTTCGGGTTAAAGTAAATGGAAATAAAAAAAATTAGTATTGTTGCTCATGGTGGCGCTGGCTCAGAAAATGAACATTCTGATGGAACTAAAAAAGCAGTTGATAGATGCTACAAAGCAGTTCAAGGAAACACAAGTTTAATTCATGCAGTATCACTTGCAATAAATGTTTTAGAAGATGATGGTCGTTACAATGCTGGAAGCGGATCCCATGCACGTGAAAATGGGGAAGTAGAACATGATGCTGCAATCATGGATAGTGAGGGTCGATTTGGAGCCGTTGCTGCAATGAAAGGTTTCAAAAACCCGATTCAGGCAGCCAAGGCAGTAAGCAACACAAAGTACCGAATATTGGCGGGGGAAGGAGCGACAAAGTTTGCTAAAAATCTCAACTTGGAGCCTGCTCAGTTACGCAATATTCCAGGCGGTGGGAAAGATTTTTCAATATCCCCTACAACTGATACGGTGGGATGTGTAGCATTTGATGGGACTTCATTTGTGGCGGCACTTAGTACAGGTGGTATGCCAGGGGCACATTATGGTCGAGTAGGAGATGTTCCCATCATAGGAAGCGGTCTTTATGCCGGGCCTGATGGTGCGGTTGCAGCAACAGGCGATGGGGAGGCCATCATGATGAAAATAACAGCCTATCGTACTTATGAATTGATTCAAAAAGGGGTTGGTCCTGAAGCGATAGTTGATGAGGTCATCAATTGGTTTCCACCAACTGATGCATTTGGACTGATACTAGTTACACAGAAAGGAAGTGCAGGCGGGTCCAACCGCAGTATGGCCTGGTCATTTGTTGAGCATAATTAACAAGAAACTATACTATTGATTTTTATGGCGGAGAGAGGCTATTATTCCCGGTTAAAGAAAACAAATATGTGACGCCAGCGTAGCTCAGGGGTAGAGCAACTGATTCGTAATCAGTAGGTCGGCGGTTCAATTCCGCCCGCTGGCTCCATGTAATACAATTGGTTACAGTTTGCGCTGTAGTCTATTTTTATATTTATATAGGCAATTATATAGGCAACTCTGATTACTACCCAACAAGTTTAGGTAAAAAGTTAGACCCATCACTAAAACGTCGGGGTAAGAAGGTTTAGCACTGGTTATAGCTTTTCAGTTAATGATAGCGGGATCAACATTTTGTTCAACTAAAACGGTCATAATTTCAAAGTAGCTAAGATGCCTGACGAAACAGAAAAAACAAAGAAGCTATGGGGTAGATTTGAATTATCGTTATTAAAAGGGGAAGGGATTGATATAGGTGTTGGGGGGAGTCCTATAGGCTTTCATGTATTAGCCTTTGATCAGGAGCAAGGGGATGCGAACTATATCACTGACTATTTAGATCGACAGTTTGACTTTGTTTATTCCTCACATTGCCTAGAACATATGCATGATGCTAGTGCAGCTATTCAAGAATGGTGGAAACTGGTCAAACCTGGTGGGGTACTATTTTTTATTGTTCCTGATGAGGATCTCTACGAACAAGGTCTTTGGCCTAGCTATTTTAACCCTGACCACAAATGGACATTCACAATTTCTAAAAGGAAAAGCTGGTCTCCGGTTTCTATTAACATTCTTGATTTAGTAAAAACTCTTGAAGGTAGTGAACTCCTTAAGGTAGAACTGCATGACCTTAATTATCGACGTGATTTGCTGGGAAATGGTTACCGTCCCGGCACGCTTGCTTATAATCTGAAAAACTGGTTTTTGAAAAAATTGGCAAAGATTTTATACAAACTACGGGTCGTCGATAATAAATATGATCTACCTCGTCCTTTTCCTATTGATCAAACAAGATTTTCTAAAGTAGATGTTTTAGCACAAATCCAATGTATTGTCAGGAAGCAAAGTTAAAATTACTGTTTTAGAGATACATAATAAATTCAATCTAAATTAATAGATCGACGGCTCAATTCCGCCCGATTTCTTCATATACTATAATGTATTATTGTTTAAGCTATAGCCCATTTTTATGAAATATAGGCAATAATATAGGTATTGTAGATACCTAAACCTTTAAGCCTTTTTTTGTTTTGGGTGAAGTCTGGGGTGGCAAATGAAGCTCAAACCGGATTAAATTTCCCCTCACCTGTAATACAACAGTCCGGTTGGTTACCATCGTTTGAAGTTTTACCTCTAGTCTTTAATTTAAATTAAAGGAGGATTGGTTATGAACAAGGACTCTTGGATTGCACTGATTATTGCTATTATTATTACCATTATAGCATCGACACCACTGTACTATTCTCGAAACTATTCCCGTGGGTCGGAAAGTAACTTCTCGGAAGGTTCAGATACAAAAGTGAAAGAGCCAATGAAGAGAACGGATCAAATTTCTGGAAGCACTACCGAGTCCACCATGCCATGACTAAAACATACCTGGCTATAGCATTCTTGATCACGGGTTTCCTAGTGGGCGATGCTTATGGGGAAGAAGGTGTTTATTATTGTGCTGAGATTGGGGCCAATGGGTTTCTTTATGATAAAGAACTCAAGAAATATGCGAGGGCACCATTGACAACAGAATATAAACAAAACTGGTACCTTGATGCAGGATGTAAAAAATTGTCGAATAATATTTTTGTTTATGTTAAAAAGACTTTCTCGGAGGATATTCAGGTGTCAACGAGTAAACAGTAAAATCATTTAAGTACGTAAATTATTTTTTATCCCATCTATGTATGCGTAGGTGGGCGATGATTATGAATGGGTTTATTTTATTCCCGCACGGCCTGTATTGTCAGTGTATTGGAAGAAAGGACGAGAATATTCAGAATTCGCAAAAAACTCCTCGACAGCTTTTCTTGCACCACCCCAATGTCCATAATCATCAATTAAAAGAACGCCTTTTTTTGAAAGAAGCGGGTAAAGAATTTCCATTTCAATTTTTGTTGATTCATACCAATCTGTGTCGAGCCTTAAAATAGCAATTTGCTTTGGAACATTCCTCCCATCTAAAAGAGTTTCGCATACATCACCCTTAACAAAGTTCACACCAGACATATCAACAGAAGCATTTGCAAAGGCATTATTAACATTTTCTAATGATATACAGAACACTTTGTTGTCATCATTTGAGTTTCTGGCCATAAATTCTTGTCCAGTAGTACCATCATTTGTCATATCGACGTTACTCGGTTCTGTTAATCCCGAAAACGTATCAAATAAGTGAACTTTCTTATCACAATCATATGCCTCAAATATCAACTTAGCGGCAATACCATTACCCCCACGCCATACGCCGCATTCAACAAAATCTCCATATATATTATTTTCAATAACATATTTACAGGACATAATTGTGGCAATAAGTCGCAGTGGTCCAACCATTGTTAAATTATTATTTAAAACAAAATTAAATATATCGGTATCCGTTTTGGTAAACTCTACGGGAGAAATGAACTCCCTGTTTTCGTTGACTACAACTCTTTTGAGAATACTTCTAGCAATTTTTTCTAGCAATTTTTTCATAATAAAGTTTTAAGATTGGTATTGGTTCTTTATGAAATGCGAACATTATATGGTGGATGTTTATTAAGTAAAAGAAATAAAAAATATTGAACCGTTATTAAATTTATAGCACTGTTAGCAAGATCGCAAAAATATGTAAAATACACGCGGGCGTTCCATCTTCTGGAGCGCCTTTTTTTTGCGGTGGGGGTTCACGAATAAAAAAACACATTTTAAATTTCATGTCTTAGCTTCGCCGGTACAGCTTCCTACTACGGCGATGGCATAAATCACGCCATCACCTTCGCTGCTCATGGCCACCATAAACCACGGCGGCACATTCTATTGCCTTGATGAATGTTCGCAGTCTGGTAACTGCGGCGAAGCAAACGTTATGGCCTTGCATCTAGCGATCTTCCAAGCATTTTCTGGTATGATTTGATTGCAAGGGCCAATGGTAAACCGCATAACTTTTCGCCCAACTCGCTTTTGGGCGAAGTAGGCTTTGTTGCTCTCGGTGATCCTGACCCCAAAACCTGGCAACACGGAGTCGAAGACTAGCTGTTGATTTGCATTGGGTTTCTCGGGATTAGGTTTAAAGTAGGGAGGGCTTCAACTGTACTGCGATTGATTTTGACCTTCTTGTTCGACCCACTGATGCTCATTTATGAACTCACTATGTACTCAATAGATATCAAAAGAAACATAATTCTGCACAATTACCTAAAAGAGAGTACCATATAAATGTGTCTATTTAATTAGTTAAATCATATAGTTGGCAGGATTAAAGAAGGGGTTAGAAGAACGCACAAATGTAAACCTACAAATTCGTAATCAGTAGGTCGGCGGTTGAATTCCGCCCGCTGGCTCCATGGTTTAAAGGGCTTACAGTTGAGGGGTGGCAACTTTTTTTAATTTTGTGCCAACTTCGTGTCAAAGTTATCCTACCTCATGGTCGCCTAATAAAAACTCCAAATCAAATTTTTTAAATGAAAAATATCTTTAAGATATTGCTAGCCCAAGTTTTAACTCTAGCCGTTTTGTTGTTTATTATAGCAGTAGTTGGACAAATTTATACATTCTCAAGGCCGGGTTATGAAAACTTAGATGTTATTCCTGATCGACAGATTGGATGGCGGATGGTGCCCAATTCTTTATTTACATATACGGGTATGCATTGGTATGCAAGAGAATTTAAAACCAAAATTAAAATTAATTCTTTAGGTTTTAGGGATAAAGAAAGAACTATTAAAAAGCAAAAAGACTTAACGAGGTTGGTTGTTATCGGGGATTCTTTCGTTATTGCTCGCGAGGTGCCATTCGAGAAGACACCGAGCCAATTACTGGAAAAATATCTTAATGAATCTAACCCGGGGAAACTTTCTATAAAACAAAAATATGAAGTTTTAAATTTTGGAATAACTGGGTTTGGGATCACACAAAGTTTATTAACCAATAGAATTTATGTGAAGAACTTTGCTCCTAAAAATGTTTTTTTATTCATCTTTGAAGACACTTTTTGGAGGGCATTATCAATTTCTCATGCAATTACTAATACAATGAAGCAGAACCAAAAATTACATATTAGGCCGATTTTCAATATGAGTGAAAATCAACTTCAAGGATTACTTCAAACTTTAAACTTTAAAGAGTTTCATCAATTTTTAATAGAGATTAAAAGGAATAAATTAAATTCAGAAAGACTTGGCCCTATTTCAGAAAAAGCATACGCTGATTTTATTGAGCAACAACGATCCTTGATCACAAAAAATAAAATTACTAAAATTTCCGAAAAACTAAAGACAATGGAGGTGAGGTCATTTGGCCCTAATGATTTTGATGAATTTGTTAGAATACAAAACCAGGTTATTAATTCAAAATTTGGCGGTCAACGAACAAGACAAAGAGAACAAAAGCTCTTTGTCTTAGATTTATGGTCAAAGTTATTGTCGACTTTTAAAGTTGTGAGAAGAATATTTCAACCGGAGTTAAAGATGCAGGACGAGATGGAGAAATTGCTAAACATATATGCGCCACAAGAAATTAGAGATTTATTTGGTGGAAGTGTGAATTTCCCAAACTTTGAAAAAACAATTTATATTAACTTAAAAGCAATAGAAGTAATGAGAGGCGATACTGAGTCGTATGGTGGGAACCTGGTAATAGTTGACGCGATATCTAATCGAATTCAAAAAGGTAGGTTGCCAGCAAACCTATTGTCTACGATGTTAGAATATTACTGTATTGAGAACAAAATTGGTTATATTCCACTATACAAGGATTTAAATATCGCAAATTCGAATGGTAAAAAAACTAGCTGGCCTTACGATGGTCATTTTAATGAACTTGGGACACAAATTTTTGCCAAATCAATGTATCGTTGGCTTCAAAATAATGGGGCTAACAAGTCGTTAAATAATTGACTAAATAAAAATATTTAAGCCCACTATCACCACTCTGTCAGCTTTTTGGCATTCAGTGACAGAATCCGCAACAAGCATTACTGCAAGTCTAATTAAACTAACGGTTGATAAGTGCACTAACTGATTATTAATTACTAGATGGGCGGTTCAATTTCGCCTTCTAGCTAAATATCCTATTTACACCCACGAGCATTTTTATTGCCGGCATCGTATCTAACAGCTATACCTATACTAACTAAACCTTCCATAAAATTTTTTCAATCGGCATAAATATCTCCCACAAATCGAAATAATCGCGCTCATTCACTACTCTTGGAGTCTTTTCGTCCCAATTTTTAAAACACCTTCAACAATATCTCTAGTTGGTTAAGCTTTATATTCTTCTTTGTTGCAGTTACGTCTGGTTTTAGGAATTCAACCTTACTTAACCGGACACGTATTTTCTTGCTGATAATCGGATGGAGTATTGTGGAAGGTTAAACGATGATCGTATCATCTTAATTTATTTGATAGATGGTCTCATCGTAGTTACTAAACTTTTGTTTGGCGATGACGATATTATAACTACTAACTAGAAAAATTAGTGTAAGCCAAAGTGTGAGTGATTTAGTTTCCATGGATAGCTTATACTGGTCATATAACTAGATTGCCTATTCCAATCCGTTAGAATAGAATGCCTTAATCTTCAACTCATAAAGATGCTTAAGTTAATGAACATAAATTTCCGGCGGTCATACTGCTTCTTATTTTTTGCTGCCATACTTTTTGTTCTCACACTACCTGTCATATCTTCGGCACAATGGAAACTAGCTTTGCCACAATTTTCATTAGATAAAACAAATGAAGACTTTGAGGGTCTGGGTGCTAAAGCTAGAAAAATTTTAAAAGACGAGATTCGGTCCACAGGATTATTTGTGATAATTCCAGACTCAAGATATGTAGACTTAGGTCAAAAAGAGCCTGTAATAAATTCGTACGGGAAAAAGACTTTCGATGCCAACTTGCAAGCCTGGCGGCAGATAGGTGTAGAGTGGCTTGTTAAAACCAATTACGAGATTAATAAAGAAGGCGCCCTAAATCTCACTTTTCGGCTTTACGACATTAACAATAATCGGTTTTTTATTGGTAAACGTTATACAACTTCAAAAATTTTTTTAAAAAAAGTTGTTCGTAGATATGCCGATGAACTTGTTTTCCAAATAACAGGAAAGGGGGTAACAGCTGCAACTCGTGAAAAAGAATTGGAAGTGGAACAGAGTTATAAGAGTAAAGAGTCCTTAGAAACTTCATTTATTAAACGCTCTATTGCAAATCATATTAATCAATTTCAGTCATGTGGTTTTAATCGTGATGAAATTAAAATTGAAAAAGATAACCGTCAATCAAGTAGTATTATTGCTTACGTAATTTATGGCCCCCCTAGAAATCTAGAATGTTTAATCTCTAAAAAATTAAAAATTAATCAAGATTTTTTTGGTAATAATTTATTTTTTTATCAATCTTTACATGATAAAAGCTCAACTTTTGAACATTTGCATTCAAATCCGGATAATAAAGAAATATATCGCTTAGAAGAAGGTTTAATAAAGTTTGATGATAGATTAATAATTTTTACAGCGCCCGATTCCGAAGGTGGGATTGTTAATATTACAAAAGTCTCTAGTGATTCTGTTTTAGTTAAAGTTGCACATCTGATAAATAACGAGAACTATCTAGTTTCATTGCCTGCCCTCAAACATAAACTGGATAATGTAAATCTTAATAGAGTTAAGGTGGCTGAAAGAATTGATAGTAGTCAACCTTCCCGCCCCACCCTTAAGGTTAAACTGGATAATTCAGATATAAATGAAGTTAATGTAATTAGAAAAACTAATAAGAGCAATAAAAAAATTCCAACTGGTCTAACTGCCCAAGAAAGGGAATTTAATATATTCAAACAAGAAAGCGAAAGAGAAATCGATAATCTTAGAATCAAAATTAAATCACTTCGCAATCAACTAGCTCAACTCGAATCTGATCAAACGAGGTCTAAACAAAATAGAGTCATACTTAGCGGTACTGAAGAATCATCAGAGCTAAACAATTCTAAAAGCTCCCAACAAAAAACAACTTTGGATAATCTATACAAAATAGCAAAGCGAAAAGATATAATGCAAGGTGATCGCCTTTCATCATCAATTGAAATCAATCCAGCAGACATTGTCGTTTCCAACCTATTAAATTGGGTAAAGTCCTGGGAAAACCAAAACACACCTTTATACTTTTCTTTCTATTCTAAAAACTTTAAAGATCCCAAAAGATCTCGTTCTGAATGGGAAACCTATAGGCGTAAATCTATTAAAAAATCTTTAAATATTTCTCTTCAAGTATCAAATATTAAAACATCTTTAACTAAAAATAATAAAATTAGAACTACCTTTGTTCAGCAGTATAAATCTAACAAGTTTTCAGACATTGGGCTAAAGGAGCTTGTCTGGGAAAAAGACCATAAGAGATGGAAAATTATTAAAGAATCATGGGAACCTCGGTAGAAAATATAAAAATAAGTTTACTAGTTCTAGTCTTTTCCATAAATGGCTGTGCTGGCGGGAGTGGTATAAGTTTAAGTCAGTGCAGCTCTCAACAATATTGTGATCATCATATTACACAGTGGCAGAATGCAATTGACACTGTTACTCAGGCCAACTTTCCTGACGAAAAATTTAACGCTATTGTTCATTACAAAGATTTTAAAAACGCTTGGGTTACAACTGGAAAAAATATAAATATCACTGCATTGCTTTTAGATAGCTTGAACTTTAACCAAATGGTAGCTGTTGCTGCACATGAAATTGCTCATTTAAAAACTAGCAGTAGTAATCATCTTAAAGTAGATCAAATGGGTATTGATTATTTAATAAAATCAGGAATGCATGAAAAAAACTTTCTTACACTTTTATATTGGATGCAAGCATACTGTATGGATAGCCATGATGGAAGTTGTTCAGTTTACTACAAATATTCAGAAAGGATTGAGCAAATGGAAAGTTCGATGAGTGCTGCAGACTGGCGCTTGGCACTACCAGATCTGGTAAAGTTACTAAAAATAGACGAGCCACTAGATAAAGACAAACCGTGAAGTCAATAAAGCCAAAGTATCAAAAATTCTTACCGACTTCATCTGTGATTAGTAATTGGAACTTATGATTCGTAATCATAATGTCGGCGGATAAATTTTTTTTAACAGGCTAAACTATTTATATCTCTCCAAAGTTTATTTTATTTCAAAAATTCTGTGCCAGTTCTAAGGCTTTTTGTTTAATTTTTGCATTGGGCCCGAACCAAGCTAAACGTAAACGTGAATCTTGGTTATTTAAAATGCAGTGATCAACTATGTAAATTACTGCGTTAAGTAAACTCCAAGCAGTCATAGAATTGTCTTTTAGATTTTGCCCAGGTGCATTGGTTATTGCTTCTATGCCCATTTTTGTTTTTTTATCTGCTAATCCATTTACTTCTTTACTTCCAATGAAAGATAAATTTTTTGAAATTTCTGGCTGAAAGATATCAAACATATAGCGGGTGGCAATTTCATTATTTACTTCTTTGTTTATCAGGTATTCTGCGTTATGAGAAAAACCTATGATTGCCTCTCGCCCATAAGCGACTGTTTCCTTAGTTTTTGTGATTATGCTCTCGTCAAACTTGTGAAACTCCAAAGAAATAAAAGGAAACTGCTTAGTAAAGGGCCTTCGGCATATATTTTTAAAAAAAGTTCTCCCCTTGGTGGGTATTTGGAGCGTGTTTCCTCCAGCTTCCCTAAAGGTCATAAATTGGATTTCAATATTATCTCTATTTATATTACGGGAATAAAGCAATAGATAAGCTTTTACATTATCATCTTTCATTAGGGTGAATTCTTGACCCAAAGTAGCCAATGCCCAGACAATTCTCCCATTATCCAAAGTTCCAATGGTCTCTAGTGGCACACCACCGTGTTCAGTAAATAATTTGAAGAACTGAAACATTTCATGATTTGCATAAGATTTAGGCCTACCCGGTCGAACCCCCCCCGTTGGATTCCAGGACGTCTCCAAATCTAGTTTAACTTTGTACACCATTTCACGAGGAGAAATATATGGGTCAATATCAACGCTAAGCCCATCCCAAGGTTTTTTTTGGATCCAGTCCATTTTTATTTTTTTTCTATCGATGAATATATTTAGTTATATTATAGATGGTACTATAACTTATAAATACCCTAGAAGTGCATAGTCTAAATAATCTTAGTTTTGTGAGCTTTTTCTATCAGGTAGAAAATAGTTAAATAGGAATAATTAAACCTTTAAAAGGAAAGTAATATGGTAGGAAAAAAGATATTAGTGGAATTTGATGTTCAAAAAGATTTAGTGAATATGTTGGAATTCGCTGCAGAAAAATATGAGTTGGGAGATAAGTCTAAAGCATTAAGGTGCCTACTCGACTTTGCTGCTACAGATGGTGACTGGGATATAATTTTCAAAAAAATCCGTTGCATTCGTTGTGCGCCTGATGGAGGTTGGGAAAAAAAAGAGCACGAAGCTAAATAGGGGCAATAATGTATAATCGATTCTATTAATTGTTTGGCGCTAACGGCGAGTTAGTTTCGATGAGTAAAAACTAAATTGTTGTAACGATTCTTGGCAATAATTAAAAAAAACCCTCTCTTCTTCGTACTGTTTATTTGGCTAGTAGCATAGTAAATATTTGAATTTTAAAATATTATCCCTAAATATTGGTTCCAACCATTTTTACCAATGGTTTTTTTTTCTCCTGTCTTGCTGATCTTCATCCACTAATATAAAATAAGCATACTTTTAAAAGCGGAGAAACTTATGTTTTGTCACGCAAAATACGGAAAGTTTGTTCTAGTATTTTTGCTTACATTCTTTTGTTCGAGCTGTGCTTGGATAAAGAGTAATGGCCAATGGTCATTTGAAAAAAGAGACCTAAAAAGTAAAATCCTAAAAAATCCGAATAATTACAATGCAAACTATAGGCTTGGAATTGCTTACGCACAAAGAGGAGAAAAATTTTTAACCCCGTCGAATAATTGGGGGAAAATTTTTCTTAAGGGAGCGATTCCATATTTGGAGAAAGCAATAAGGATAAAACCGGATTCGGCTGAAGCACACCTAGCTCTTGGAGAGATTTTTGGCAATGATAAAATTAATGATGGTTTCGGTGCAATTAGACATACTATTATTGCTAAAAAACTATTTGAAAGAAAAAACAATATCGATGGTTTAGCTACTGCCAAAGAAAACCTAAAAGCTTTTTCAAAAAAATTTTTTTCATTCTATTTATTAGGTTTTACCGAAATTCAAATACCAGAACCGACCTAATTAAAATACAATAATAATTAGAATTTATAACGAATGATCATTAGGTCTGAAGATTAACTTATCTACTGGTACAATGTAATAAAAGGCTAATAGATTTTTCTTTTTAGCGAACCTAACAGTTTGCACTCCTCCTTTTGTAAATCCACTGAGCCCTCTAGTAAATCCCATTCCTATTACAAAGTATAATGTTCTTGTGCAATAATCTGTTGGATCATTGTTGTTTTTTAAGTAAAGCATTTAATCCGATACGATAGTTAGGATATTGTAGGCTAATTCCTAATTCTTTTTTTATTTTTTTGTTAGATACTCGTTTATTTGTTTGGTAGAAACTACGAGCCATATCTGTAAGCTCAGCTGCTTCGTAGGAAATAGGAGGAGGGTATTCAATCTTCAATAGATGGTATGCATATTCCACAGCCTCTGCAGGAGATGAAGGTCGATCGTCACTTACATTATAGATCTCTCCTGGTTGAGGATATAGCATGGAGGCTTCCAAAGTTTGCGCAAGGTCTTCAACGTGTATACGAGAAAACACAAGACCGGGTTTTTTAATATTTCTAGCACGGCCCTGCTGAACGGACACTAAAAGGTTACGGCCAGGCCCATAGATACCTACACAGCGAAAAATTATAACTGGCAAATCATATTTTTTATAAAGTTTGATCCAGGAATTTTCAATTTCTGCACGTTGATAACCCCGGGGATTAATTGGTTTCAGGGGGGACGTTTCATCAACCCATGCTCCTTTGGTATCTCCATAAACGGCAGTTGATGAAATATAACCAACCCACTTCAAATGCTTCCACTTGGTAATATCAGAACTAAACTGTTGAAGAACTATATCTCCTGATTTTTGAGGTGGAATAGAAATTAATACATGGGTAGCCTTATATATCGCATTGTAGATATCAGGTGAAATGTGATTACCATCGTATGAATAAACTGAAATTCCTAAGTTTTTTAATGAATCTCGTAGCTTATTATCACGACAGGTTCCCGAAACTTTCCAACTTTTAGGTATTAACCTTCTGGCTAAAGCTTGACAAGAAAACCCCAGGCCAAAACAAAAAAGGTTACCTGAGTTGGTAGATTGGGACATCATTTACTCCCTTATAAAAGAATAGTGAAATGTATAAAAATCAGTAAGAACAAAATTCTAAGATAGGTTAATTATTTTTTTTAAATAGCATAATATAAAATCAACATATTTATTGTAAAAAATATGCTAAATATATGTTTAAAACTTATAGGCAGGTTCAAGTGGGTTTTCTGGGATTCTGCCTACCGATTAGAGTGCTGGGGACCGTAAACTTTAGTGAAGTAGAGAGCGATATATTTTTTTTAAAAAACTTCTATTTCTCATCAACATAACCGTCTTTCAAAGTTTTCAAAGATTTGTTTAATTGGACATGACTGCCAAGAAGAATAAAAATGTCTCCTACCATCACAACAAGCTTAAGGCCTGGATTCGGTAGAGGTTTATTTTTTCGAACTAAAGCAATTATGACTGCCCCTGTTCTGGCTGAAATATTTATATCACCTACTGTTTTTCCACAAGCCCAACTATCTTCTAAGACCAGATAAGACTCTGTGAGTGTAGCGGTAAGGTAGGCTGAAAACTTTTTTAGGCTTTCTGAATTTAAAGATAAACCTCGGAACATGCTGTATCCCTCAAGTCGAATCAACTCTACCTGTTGCTCAATTATATTATTCGGAATGTGATAATCTCGTAATACTCTCGAAAATATCTCTATAGAAGTTTCAAATTCCTCTGGAATAACTTGGTCGGCTCCTGCTGTCTTAAGTTCTTCAACCTGATTTGTTCTTCTAGTTCTAACCATAATCTTTATTTGAGGGTTGATTTTTCGTGAAAGGCGAACTACTTTTTCTGTAATCGCATAATCGGAGATCTTTAAAACTATCATTCGTGCATCCTTTAATCCTGCTCTAATCAAAGTTTGTTCTTGGACGCAATCACCATACAGCGTTGTAATTCCTTCAGTCAAAGCTCTTTTAACTCGTTCGCCATCCAGGTCTAAAACTAAAAAAGGAACTTTTGTTTCAAGAAGGACTTGCGCTAAGGTCCTGCCTCCAACACCATATCCAACAATAACAACATGACCTACAAGTTTAGGGTCCCCTTTTTCAACTGAATCTACTTCTTTAGATTTCCACTTAGCAAATAACTTAACTGAAAGCCCGGTGGAGGCTTGAATCAATAAGGGAGTGACGAGCATAGAAAGGATAGAAACTATAAGTAGTAACTGGTATTGATGAGAATTGAACAACCCTTGTTCCAATGCCATTGCTGCAAGAATAAGAGAGAATTCTCCAACTTGGGCTAATCTTACTCCAACTACAAAAGAAACCCTCAAAGGAACTCGAACTAGTAAACAGGCTAAACCTGCAAGGCTTCCTTTTATCAAAATCAGAAGAACGGTCAGGGTCAAGCAAGTCCAAGCAGAATTCGTAAAGACATTAATATCTAAAAGCATGCCTACAGAAATAAAGAAAATGCTACTGAAGTAATCTCTAAGTGGCAAAATATCGAGAAAAATTTGATGACTATACTCGGATTCTGAAATGATCATCCCTGCAATTAACGCCCCCATGGCTATTGTTAAACCCATTTCTTGGGAAGACCAACCCGTAACTAGAATAATAAAAACTACCGATAAAGTGAGGTGTTCCTTATTACCTGCACTCGCAACCCAGGCCAAACCTTTCGGGACAACTAGTCTTGATAGAAAATAAATTGTGACCACTGCCATTAGAGATTTGCCGACCTCCAATACAAAATCTACGCTAGTATGAGCCTCTGATTGACCAAGGAGAGGTAAAAGAAGCATGATCGGGACTACACATAAATCCTGAAAAAGGAGGATCCCAATACAGAGTTTTCCGTGTAAAGTATCTATCTCTGCATAATCAGTAATCATTTTAAGAATAATTGCTGTACTACTCAAAGCAACGATCAGACCCAAGGCGATACTTTGGCTTTGTTGAAAACCCATTGTTTTAAAAACAAACCAGATAGTAATAGTAGTCAACCCTAGTTGTAATCCACCAACACCTATAACCGATGCCAAGTTTTTAAGTAATCGTCCAAGAGAAAACTCCAATCCGATTACAAATAAAAGCAGAACCACACCTATTTCAGCCAATTCTTTTACAGAAGGAATATCTGAAATCAATTGTAGTCCATATGGCCCGATCAAAACCCCTGCGATGAGGTAACCCATGACCGATGGGAGCTTAATCTTATGAAAGACAATATTAATAGGTAGGGAAACAAGCAATAAAAGGATGAGATCTTTAATTAGATGATGCAGCATAAAACCAGACTAAGTGGGCACATAGAATTTTTATAAGGAAAATCAACACACATATAATAACACGGTAGAATATTAAATATATATTGAGAGGGAGACTCTAATAACCCATTTAAATGAGGAGTTAGAAGTCTCGCTAAAAAACTTTCTACTACTAAGTTTAGTAAGGATCTTTTCCCAATACGGTCAAAGTTATTTCTTCCTCGGTGGGTGTAAGCCTATTGATTACTCCAAATAGGCAGTTATCATCAAGCTCAAGCTTTAGTTTTTCTTGTGCTGTCATTTCATTAAATCGTTCTAGATTGATAAGAAATGCGGTGTTAAAAAAATATTTATTAAGAAATTCATTAAAATTAATATCAGCTCCCATCATTTCGGGATAGGACTGAACCCGTTGTTCTATATCTGAATAGCTATATTCCTCTACAACGCTAGCAAGGTTATCGTAAAGAAAGCAATAGTGATAAGCGTTCATTTTGTACCAAACTTGGGGTTGCACAATAGCTTCTAGTAGCCTTTTTGAAATAGAATTTAATATGTCTACTCCTCCAAACCTTGATGCGCGTGGGAAAAGAGTTGCAAGTCTTTCTACTGTTTCATTTGAATCAATTTGTTTTAGGCTGTGAAAAATCTCCCTGTCTGCTACCAAGGCTTGCATTATAAAACTATATGGGTCGAATAAGGGCTCAGGATCTTCTCTATCTATATCTTCTGTACCTGGAAGATAAATATTTTCTTTAAAAAATAACAAAATTATAAACCCGGTTTCATCATTTTTAAATAGTAAGTCAATTATTCAACTTCGGTCATTGGAGTTGAAGAGCTAAATAACATTCTTACAAAAGATTTAGGTAGGTTTGAATAGCTCAAGGTGCAAAGTGGGTTAATAAAACTTTTTTAAAAGCAGTGGGATTACGATAGCCAATGCTATAATTAATAATGTAAATGTTTCCCAGTTTTGGAACATAATAAGTTTTATTCGCAGAGATCTTCATCCCATGTTTCAGTCAGTTCAATTAACTCATCAGATTTTTTAATTTTTCTTGAGCCACTTATTTTTTTAACGTCTTTTCGAATTTTTTTTAATCTTTTCGAATTTTTATTTTTCACATTAGCTAACTTTTTTCTTTTACCTGTTAACATAGTCATCTAAAATAATCCTATAACTTGAATACTAATGATGTATTGTTTTCTATCCTAAATCATTCGCACAAAACATCAAAATGTATTTTGTTATAATTTTATAATTAATTATAAATGAAAGAGTAATGAAAAATAATTTTAATAAACAAAGAAGAAGTTTTTTGAAAGGATCATTGGCATTAGGGTCATTAATTATGACAGATTGGTTAGCTCCGTCTTTTGTGTATTCAAATTGTGAATTGACTCCTAGAGAATCATCGGGGCCTTTTTATCCATTAAATTACCCGCTAGACCAAGATAACGATTTAACCTATTTGAAAGATAAATCTCAAAAAGCCAAGGGAGAAATTATATATATAAAGGGTATTGTACAGGGTGAAAACTGTGAGCCGGTTTCAAATGCTAATATTGAAATTTGGCAGGCATGTACCACAGGTCGGTATAATCATTCAGAAGATCGAAATCCAGCCGAACTTGATCCCAACTTTCAGTATTGGGGGAAAGCCATCACTAATGAAAAAGGAGAGTATGGGTTTAAAACTATTAAGCCAGGTTCTTATCCGGTAAGTTTTTTTTGGACTCGTCCCCCTCATATACATTTTACAGTTCGTTCTCCAAAGCATGAGGAATTAACTACTCAAATGTACTTTTCAAGTGAGTCTTTAAATAGCAAAGATAGGCTTCTTCGAAGTCATTCAAAAGAAGAGCAAGAAAAATGCATTATAACTTTCTACCAGGAAGAGAAAAAACAAGTTGGTCAATTTAATTTAACTCTTAAAGGTTAACATGAGTTGTTAACTGAGGTATGTAAAGTTTACTAATCAACGAGTTGTAATTTTAACCATGAAAAATTTAGTTTTAATTTTTATATGGATATGTATATTTTTGTCTGCAACTCCCATAATGGCTCTTGGAGATTATAAAAAGGGAATTTCGGCTTTTGAAAACGGTGATTATGATATTGCTTTAAGGGAATTTAAGCTTTTGGTTGAGAAAAAAGACTCGCGTGGTGAATATGGTTTGGGGTTGATGTATGATTTAGGGCTTGGCGTTCCAACAAACTTTGAAGAAGCAGTAAAGTGGTACCAACTTTCCGCTAATAAGGGCAATCCTGATGCATTAAATAATCTCGCCACGATGTATGCAGAGGGTGAAGGAGTACAAAGGGATTCAAGTAAGGCAGCAATACTTTACGAGAATGCGGCGCAAAAGGGTAATTTTGACGCTCTTAATAATCTTGGAACAATGTATCTACGCGGAGTAGGAGTTGTTCGTGACTATCCCACTGCTTATATGTGGTTCCACTTAGGTGAAATGAAAGGGGATAGGGCTGCGAAAAGGAATAGAGAGTTTGTAGAAAAAAAAATGACTCCGGAGGAGGTTATTCAAGCAAATAAACTTGTGGGAGAATGGATGCGAAGATATGTAGGTTTATGAGATTATGAATCAAAGTGCTCAATAAGGTATGGTAGAAATCAAATAAGTATCTTTTTCTACCTCAGCAGCTTTTAAACCTTCTGATTTTAGTGATACCTTGGTTGTTGAATAAATCACATCTGAATAACTGAACACGGCACACGACCAACCAAATATAAACACCAATAGATATGCCCCGATCGATTTTAATGATAATTTTACAGTAAACGTCTCCTATTTTAAATTTATAACTGCATATTTTTTTAGCTTCTTGCGGCGCTATAGTTTTTTTCTTAAACGCGTTAAAATTATTTTTTTGTTTTAGCTTTTTTTTATTCTTCTGCTTTTTTGATGTTATCTGGGAATACATCCCAATGTCTTTTGCTTAGTATTTCAGTTGCTAATATTTTTTTTAATTTACCTTTGGCATCTAGTACTTCAACTTTATAGAACATAACCTGCTCCAATAATTAGTGGACATTACCTTGGTTTTTCCGAAGAGTAATTTTTTTATAAAAATTTTTTTATCTCCATATATCTATAAATACGACCTCTCAATTAAAGCGCCGTTAAAAATTTGTTAACAAGAGATTAATGTTTTGTTAACTTTTTTTTAACTTCCAGTGTATTAATACTTCTAATAATTAATTTTTGGGTGGAGTTTTTCTAGGGAGAGAACTTAAAATTATTTTAATAAAAAGGCTTATAATAAAACCATTAGCCTATTAAATTATTAGGCTTATTTAGGCATAGCCAAACAGTTTTTATACAAAAAGAATTAAAGAGGGCTATATGAATCGAATTATTTTTATTTTTCTATTATTTGTTAATCCATTACAGTTACATGCGGAGGAAATTGGATCAGTTGATACTGTTTTTAAATTTCTTGGTTCAAACCATAAAATTATTGTAGAAGCATTTGATGATCCAAAAGTATCCGGGGTGACCTGTCATTTAAGTAGAGCCAAGACAGGAGGTATTAGCGGAAGCCTTGGGATTGCTGAGGATAAAGCTGAAGCATCCATTGCCTGTCGACAAATTGGTCCCATTAAACTTCCTCCAAAAATTCGAAATGGGGAGCCAGTTTTTAGCAAAAAAACATCTCTTGTATTTAAAACCCTTCAAGTTGTTCGGTTTTATGACAATAAAAGGAATGTATTAATTTATTTAGTTTATAGTGATAAAATTATAGAAGGCTCTCCCAAAAACTCAATTTCAACCGTCCCCATTCTGAAGTGGTTTCCATGATCATAATTGAGATAGTTAGCGGCCTAGTGTGTGAAATTCCTTTAACTAAAAAATTTTCACATTTCATTCGTGGCGGGTGTATGTTTTGCTTGATGTCAACTAATCCCAATAACCTATGAAATGGAATCTGTTCAAATTTTCAGTGACGTGAAAATCATAGGTTTTTGGGATGTTTTTATTATGGAAATACCTTAGCATGGCCTCGTTCTATTTTTACACAGCTGCCGCAGTTGCCGAAATCGGAGGTTGCTTTGCCTTCTGGGCTTGGTTGCGGTTAGGCGAAAGTGTGTACTGGATTCTCCCAGGTATTGCATCTCTTGTAGTTTTTGCTATTTTGTTGACCCTCGTATTGAGGTGATTTTTGCAGGTAGGACTTTTGCAGCCTATGGCAGTGTTTACATTGCTACCTCGCTATTATGACTTTGGATAATTGAAGGTCAACGCCCAGACAAATGGGACATTTTTGGTGCAATAGTTTGTGTGGCAGGAGCGGCTATAATTTTATTTGGGCAGAGGCAACAAGTTTAAACCTAAATCATTTCTTACCACCATGTTAGATAGGTATTTTTCCTACTTGACAAGAGAACGTTCGTTCTCTAATATAAAAACCATCATAATCCTTATATATTATGGCTACCAAGGACTCTGACTATCTATCGAGGCTTCAGGATTACTACGCAAAGCACCATAGTTTCCCTTCATATGCGCGACTATGTAATGTTCTAAGACTTGCGGCAAAATCAGCTGTTAATAAGGTCTTGTTGCGGCTTTCTGAGCAAGGATATCTGAAACGAACTGCGGATGGGGTTTGGATTCCGGATGAGCGTTTCTTCGAGAGAAGTCTCTCAGATACATCAGTTGTGGCAGGCCTTCCAACTTTCATATCTGATGTAGCTGCTGATCCGTTTATGATTGATCAGTTTCTTGTCAATAAGCCATCGAAAACAATTTTGATTCCTGTTCAAGGAGATTCCATGATAAATGTCGGTATAAACGATGGGGACATAGTTGTGGTTGAGGTTAGCTCTACAGCCAATAGTGGAGATATTGTTGTTGCCACTATAGACGATGAATTTACAGTCAAAACCCTTAGCAAAAAAAAAGGGAAACCCGTTTTATTGCCAGCGAATGATTCTTACCCTGTCATCCGGCCAAAGGGCAGTCTTAAAATTTTAGGAGTGGTTATAGGTCTGGTTCGGAAGTATGGGAAATAAGTTGAGTATTCTTTCCCCAATAGGTCTCAAGTTGGAGCGATCCTCTAGCGAAAGACCTGTGTTTGTTTCCACTATAGCCGCCGGTTTCCCATCCCCGGCGGACGACTACATAGAAAATCGTATCGACCTTAATGAATATCTTATTCAACATAAAGAGGCAACATTCTTTTTAAGAGTCCAAGGAGATTCTATGATTGGGCTTGGTATTCTAAATAATGACCTACTAATTGTAGACCGTTCTTTAGCAGCGGAGGAAGGTAATATTGTGATTGCTGCCATTGATGGCGAGTTCACAGTCAAGCAACTGGCTTATAGTAATAAAGGCTGTGTGTTAAAGGCTGCTAACCCTGCCTATAAAGATATCATTATTAATTCTGAAGATAATTTGGAAGTTTGGGGGGTTGTCCGCTGGGCAATTCATAGATTATGGCCTTAGTAGGTCAAAGTATAGCGTTGGTTGATTGCAATAATTTTTATGTATCTTGTGAACGAGTTTTCAACCCAGCTTTAAAAGGAAAACCAGTTATAGTTCTTTCCAATAATGACGGATGTGTTATCGCAAGATCACAGGAGGTCAAGAATTTAGGAATTAAGATGGGTGTTCCGTGGTTCAAAGTTAAAAACTTTGCCAAGTATCACAAGGTCATTGTATTTTCGAGTAACTACACACTCTATGCTGATATGTCCAATCGGGTGATGAGCATTATTTCTGGATTTGGTCCTAACCAAGAAGTTTATTCGATTGATGAGTGCTTTCTTGATTTAACTGGATTCAAATACCTAGACTTTGCTGACTATGGTCAGCATATTCGGTTGACGATCAATAAGTTAGTAGGCTTACCAGTATGCGTTGGGATTGGAGCCTCAAAGACTCTCGCGAAACTTGCTAATTACCTAGCTAAGAAGCGTCCTATTTTGAATGGTGTTTGTGATCTTAATTCGATAAAACCGGATACTTTGGATTCCTTATTTTCAACAATCGAGGTTAGAGAGGTGTGGGGTGTTGGTAGGCGCATTGAAAAGAAACTAATCAAACTTGGTATCAATAACGTTTTAGATCTTAGACGATCATCGCCTCGAATGCTCCGTAAGCAATTTTCTATTGTGATGGAACGAATAGTTAGAGAGTTGAATGGAGAGTTTTGTATTCCTTTAGAAGAAACTCCTCCTCTTAAGAAACAATTGGTCTGCTCACGTGGATTTGGAAAACCAGTATCCTCATTGAGCGAACTTAGTGAGGCAGTCATTACCTATGCTACACGCATTGCCGAAAAGTTAAGATCCCAAAGATCGTTAGCGACCATGATTTATGTCTTTATTCAAACTAATTCATTTAAAAAAAAAGACCAACAATATAACTCGGGGCGTCTTATTCATTTAACGAAACCTACTAATGATTCTCGTAAACTTATCAGGGCAGCACTTGTCGGGTTGAAAAGTATTTATAAAACAGGTTTTATTTATCAAAAGGCAGGTGTTTTAATTAATGATATATTACCCGTCAGTAAATATCAGAAGGGTTTGTTTGACGATACAGAAGCTCAGAAAAAATCCGAATCCCTTATGAAAGCCATGGATGGAATCAACAACAAAATGGGTTCTGGAACGATTAAATTTATTGGAGAGGGGTTGGAAAAAAATTGGGGAGCGAAAGCAGAAAAAAAGACCCAGTGTTATACAACTAATATTGATGAAATACCAGTAGCATACTGTATCTAAAATTAACTATCTCAGCTTTGTATCGACCGGATAGATTTTTTTGGTATTCTGTAAAAAAACGAAATGGGTAGCATTAAAAGTTAAATAAAAAGGATGAGTAGTCGTTGGAATCACCGGCTATTAATCAGCCAGTTACTGCTTCAATAAGATCCTGCCTAGTTTGGTGTGAGCCAATTAAGGTTATTAAACTCCCGTTAGTGGTTCTTTAAAAAATTGCTTAAGCCATTCGTATTTTATAAAAGCAATTATTAAAAGTAGAAATATCCAGATATAGATTCTAATCATTTATATTAATCTTTGTATGTATCGCTTATGGATAAAAATATATAAATTGAACAAAAAAGTAGGAGCAATCATCCATAAACCTATCTAATCAATAGAACGCCGTCATATTTTAATAGCCTAGAATTATATGAAATACAGACCCTACTCCAACACATACATAGATGAAGGCACCTAGCAGATTCCACGATATTTTCTTAATCCGCTCAAAATTCATTTCATTAGCTCCTTGGTTATAAAAATAAAAAATGCTATTACCGTCACAGTCGTACTCAATATATTCGACCAAATCATAATTTTGTAAGTTAAACTTTCCATAATTTTATATAAAGGTTAAAAGTGAACGAATAAAGACCATGAATAAACTCTCTTCATTATTTTATTTAATTAAAAAAATAGTTTTTTGATTTATTACGCAAGGTTTGTATTAGTCTGATAGGTTTTTATTGGAGAATGGAGATTTTATATTTTGAAAGAGAGTTTTTTCATAGACTAAGTAACCTGAATTATTCATGCCCAGATTTTTATAAGTTTCAATACCTACAAGATTATCTTTCATAACATATAGCCGAAGTGATTTTACGAGGTGGCTTTTTACAGAAATGTTTTCAATATGAATAAAAATCCTTCGAAATACACCTTGTTTTCGATAATCTGGGTGGACATAGACACTTTGTATCCACCACATTTCTGAATTTCTCCAGTCACTCCATTCGGATGTAATCATGGTCTGTCCAATAACATTACCTCTTTCTATCTCAGCAACAAAATAGTAGCAATTTTCGAGTTTTAGCGCAGTTTGAACACCTCTGCGAAGAACATCTATGTCTAGAGAAAGATTTTCAGTTTCTTTTGCCAATGCTAGATTATATTCAATCAAAGTCAATAAATCAGAATCATGAGCTTCGCGAATAGTGATATTTAATGACAAAATATACTCGATTTAGAGTGGGGCTCGGGGAACGACTACCGGTTCGTCTCCTAGTCCCATAAAAAGAATTACAAATAAGGTTAACATTAAACCCAAAAATAAGATCAGCATCACCTTCGACTTATTACTCATAGTCATTCTCCAAATTTAAAGCAGCCAATATCCAAAAGAAAACAGACTCATCAATACAATAACAAATTATAGTATTGTGTTAATAAATTATGTTAGTTAAATAATAATAAATTAAATTTAAGTGCAGTGAGCTAGTTGCCTCTCAATAAAATTAAAAAAAATTAATAACCAATTAACAAGTTTTTAATCTTAATAAGCTAATCTTATCTCATAAGCTTCTTTGTTATTTTGTGGCGAGGAGCTTGGTTTTACTTTGTTACTCCTGGTTAGTAGCCCCTCTTAGTTCCCCCTAAGAGGGGCTTTTTATTAGGTAATTGTATTTAAACGAATATATTATTAAAATTTTTCTGGATTACCATAGCAATAATAAGATTTTTTAATTATCTAGGCTTATTTGAGAAATATTGCGAGTGGATAATTGTTCTGAAATTTTATTTAATAAAGATGCAAGTTGTTTATTTCTTAAACCATGGTCCCAAGCTTTTTCAAGATAATAATAAGATGAACTATCGTTCTTAAAAAATTGCCACTCCAGTATCCCCAACTGATAATAAATCAAAGCAGGATTAATGCTACGGTTGAACAATAAATATTGGTGAATTCCAATTTGATAATTATACAGCTCTTCACTGGTCCACTTAGAAGAACCTGTTGGCAGAGTTGAGTTCATTGTAAAATTCTTAATTAGCGCGATCTCTCTAGACAACAGGTCTCGGGTTTTTAAAGTCAATTGTTTTAGGTCGAAAGGTATAGAATTAAGATTCAAAATATCTTGAAGGTTTTGAATGGAATTTTTTAGAGATGAAGGAACGGGTTGGTTGGAAAAGTTATGTGCTAGAATTAAATGATGAAGTCCCCATAAAGAATGGGACAGTTCAATAGTGTAAACTTCTCCTGCAAGTAGATTAAGTTCAAAGGAGTTTGGTTTTATAGTTAAAGCTATTAAAGATTCTAATAGTGCCTTTTTTGGTTCTCCTTTTTTGATTAAATTGCGGGCATAGCGCGCATGGAGAGTTGAAGAGGAAAAATCAAAAGCTATAGCTTTTTGTAGAGTAAGTGCCTCGCGAACAATATCTGCTTTCTGCTGGAAGACGTCTGCTTTTTTAAAATAAAAATGTGATAAAGCTGAACGAATAATTTTTGGTTTTCGTATTTCAGGGGAAAGAGAACGAGATAGTTGCCAGGACCTTTTTAAAAAATTATAAGCTTGATCGTCATCATCAGGCTTTTTATTGTTCAAATAAGCTGAACTGAGATTGATATAATCAAGTATACGAATTTTCCCTTCTGGAAGCGGAGATGTTTTTGTAAACCAACCAAGAGTAAGTGCCGAAATTATTACTAATGAGAGTGAACGTAGATTATTATCCCGAAATCGTTGATAAATTAACTGAAAACTGAAGGCTGAAAATATGCAGAGAAAAGGGACTATTGATAGCCTATAGCGTGAAAATATAAAGAAAGGGAGATATGCAAGTAGGTTGCCTAAAAAGAAAGCATGTAACAGAGTTAATCTTTTCCAATTTTTCCACGACCAGAAGAAACCAACAATTCCAAAAATAGATATTGCTCCAAATGGGATTGAGCCCCATTTCAAAACAGGAGATAGTTCCGAAGAAAGATAATAATTGTGAGTAGTTGGCACTTCATAATCGTTAAAGTAGTAATATATTTTTTTTAGATATACCTTTATGACATCGAGTGGGCGTTGAGTAATATCTTTTAAAATCAATTGGAGAGCTGGTACTGTTTCTAAACGCTCGCTCTTCAGTAGGCTTCGGTATTCTTTGTCATGCACAACACTTCGAGATGAATAGTCGGGGGAATTAGCCAAGTAGAGATTTTCTCCGCCGGTTTGATCATAGGGCCCCCAATTTCCATGGATTTGCTTTACCCAGATGAGAAGCGGAAGTGACGCTATAAAAAATATTACTAAGTATCCAGCTAACCATTTCTTCCCTGTCCCGCCAAGTGAAAATACTTTTTTCCAAAGATATATCAGAGCAATGAAGACAAAGAGGATTAAATTTGTTCGCGCCTGAGTGAGAAAAGAAAGAGATAGAGCACTTCCGATTAAAAGTCCAATAGAGGGTTTCTCGGCAAAACGCAGTAGTAGAAAACAGACCGAAAGGGTTAGTAGTGTGACTAATGAGGCTCGGTAAAGCGTACACTCGTAAAACCAATTTCCTCCATAAAATGTAAATATAACGGCCGACATGAATGAAGATCCTTGACTCATATAACGCTGTGCAATGTAATAAACAAGAAAAGTTGAAACGACTCCCAGAGTAAGCTGGACTATCCAAGCAGATGTTAATTCGATCCCGAAAAAAAAATAAATGAGTCCCAAGAAATATTGATAAAACGGTGACTGTTGATTAGGTTCTTCGGGGGCAAGTGCAAAAGGGTTACCTTCAACAAAGGCTTGAGCTCCATTATGATAAAGTGATTGATCCGAGAGTTTTGGCAGATGATCAGAGAATGGATTACCTTGAAACTGGTAAAAATAAACTAGACGAATAAAGCAAGCCAAGATCAGAAGCAAAGCAGGAAAATATCTTAGTGAAAAATTATTCATAATGAAAGCGGGTTAGATAGAATGGAGGTAAATCAATGAGGTCAAATCGTCGCTACATAGTATAGAAGAATTACAAACTTCCTAACAACAAGAAATTAACGTATTAAATATCAAGTTTGATTGAATTTGATAGACTTTTATATAAATGCATCCTTACATTATATAAAGAGATTGCATTGCATTAAGTTAAAGAAAATAGGGTCTTCTATACTTTAATTTTTAGTTTAGAAACACATTATACTTATGACTTTATCACCAACATTGATCAAAGCTGTGATTCTATTTCCGCTTAATGTGATGGGAGTTATTCCTTTAATGATTTTATGGTTTTCTCAAAAAATTGAATTATATCAATTTAAGATGATAACAATAGTTTCGGGAGGGATTTTTATCATAGTAGGTTTATATGTTATTTGGATAACAGTTTCTTTGTTTACTGATTATGGGAAAGGAACTCCGGCCCCATACTCACCTCCAAAAATTCTCGTGACAATTGGTATATATAGATATGTTCGTAACCCAATGATGCTAGGAGTCTGGCTTGTTCTTGTTGGAGAGGCAATTTTATTTACATCTACAGAGATATTTATATGGTTTTTTATATTTTTTATTGGAAGTATTCTTGTTGTCGCAATATGGGAAGAAAGAGACTTGGAAAATAGATTTGGAGAAACTTATCGTGAATATAAAAGGAATGTCCCTCGTTGGATACCACGAATGAAACCCCAGCCTAAGTAAGCCTCATTTATAGGCTTAATAAATCTCTATTGCTCAAAACTTATTAAGATAAGTTTGGGCAGAATCAGCAAACACATTCGTTTGCTTGTATTCTTGCATTTCTGGCGGTAGAGCCGAAAGTGCTTTAGATAGACGTTGGGCAACTCCATTAAAACTAACAACATGTTTTAATTGACGTAAATGGATACGTATTGTGAACAATATAGCACCGGTTCTTTTAAGTTTTCTTATAGTTTGGCGTTCAACCCTTAGCCATAGCTTTTCACCTATGTTATTAGGGGTAATCAGTTTTTTGACTATTTTACTAGATTGCTCTGAACCATCGTGACGTAAATATGAATTATCGTATAAAGACCAATTACGCCTTGCATATATGTCGCCAAAAGGCATTCGATTAAAAAAGTTATTTACTGTGGCCTGAATCCGTTTTTTATAAAAAGGGACAGGAGCATGAATAATATCCATAGACTGACCAAATTTCTCCTTTAAACTCCATCGTGATGGAAATGCAACACTTCCAGCTGCTAACCACCATCCAGTGCTAGCTGAAGTTTTTTTAGTATCAGGCGGTAGCATTATAATCATGTCCTCTTGAACTAGCCTGGCTGCTAGATCTAGAGGATGCATTTTATTCGTTTTTAGATTAGTAGACCAAGCTTCTTCCTTAAAACCAGAATGAGAATTGAGGCTTATAGTGTTGCGGTTTTGTGAATATAAATCAGGTCGAAACGAAGGTAAATGATTAAGCATTAAGCCTAGAGCTTCTTTTGATGCTAGATAGGACAGAGGGTCAGCAATAAAGATATCATCATATTGATATGCAAGAAGCCTCCTTTTTTCTGACATTTGAAATGCTCGTTCTTGTAGGTCAAAAATTTCAAACCAATCTGAAAAAGGTATTTTAAGTAACCCCATTGATAAACGAAATGGAGGATCATCAAATGGGAAATGAGGAGGTGTATTCGAATTTGTTTTAGGATTATTTTTTTTATTTGCTGACATCGCCTGGCTAGTAGAAATAGAGGGGTAGTAACTTAATTAAGAATTATTTTTGTTTTAAATTGGTGTTGTTTTTTTTACTCCGTGCTGCAACAAACATCCATATGGATAATAAGGCTAAAACAATACCGGAAGATAACGAAGTGATAAAAGGAAGAATGCTCCCATCGATTAATATTTCGACAGGGAATAACCACCTAATAGCATGGGATATCGCAAGCAATCCAAATACAACTCCAGATGTTATAAGGGCTGTTTTTTGCATAAATATTTTTTTAAAGTGAATTAGACAGAAACTGATATCCGACTAAAGCTAAGGCTAAAAGCATACATATCCAGAAAATTAATTGCGAAATTTTTTTCATTTAAAAAATAAGAAATAGACTTTTCATAGGAATTTTTTATTAAAATATAAATTTAATATTCATTTCTAGAAATATCCGATTATTTTCTGCTAGATATCAAATCAAATCATCTTTAAAGTTCTTATCGAGGCATACTTTAACACCTGCAGTGAAACAAGAAGCTAACGATTACTAATTGGTTAGCGTTTTAAAATACTTTGTGAAAAATAACCAGAAGGGATATTTACATCAAATTTAATAACATCAAATTTATAAGTAGTTTTAGTGTTTTTTTTTAAAAGATCTTTAAAAATCATTGTTCTGGGGAATTTACGTCCACTGATTAGTTCATAATCTTTAAAGATAATTCTTTTAAGTAATTTCCCGCTTTTAGCAAAACGTTCTTCTTTCAAAACCGTCTTGTCATTTGGGTTTATCCAGACTTTTCTAGTCTGATAAGTGGTTTTTTTATCTTTCGCAATCAAATTTAAAACAGCACATTTAACGTCGCCAATATTTGTGAAAGTATCAAAAGTTGCAGAATATGATTTGCTTAACTTATGATCTTCCATCATATCTTCGTAGGAAAGATCACTCCCCATCATTGATTGTCTGAGTAGGTGTCCTGCTATAAGAATTTTGCGATCAGTTCGGGGTGTGTACATCCAAAGTTTTCCTTTGATCTTGAGCATTTTCGTTCCTTTTTCACGAGCCGGCGATTTATAGTGACTATATGAGCGAGTAACCCCTTCCATCCATGAATCTTGAGTAAGAGTTCGTACTTTACGACCGTTATCGATTATAAGACGACCACTAATAAACTTGGTATTGGACCAAAGATTATCATCAACCTGCTCAAGCAGCTTTTGAGGATCAATAGCTTCTGCTGATTTTAGAAAAGGGCTTGACGTGAAACTAAAAAGGAAAAAACTAAGTAGGAATATTTTACAAATTCTATCCATTTTTAACCTGCTTCTAGTTCACGAAATAAATTTGCTTCTGAGCGTTTAAAAATAGCGAAACTTGCTACCAGGGTTCCCGCAACACTAGCAAAAATTCCCGGAAGGATGCCTTGAATAAAGCCATCTATGGTAAGACGAGCTCTTACTACATCATTAATCATTAGCCCAGATTTAGCAAATGTATCACCCATATTCAAGCCGACTTCCTGCAAATACCAAGCAAATGATCCGCCAAAAAAACAACCAATAATAGATCCTAGAATTCCAATAAATAAGCCTTCAATACCAAGTGTGAATATCAACTTCCAATGAGGCTCTCCGAATGCAAGCCTTAGTCCCATTTCTCCATACCTGTGAATCCCGCTAAGAACTCCTGCGTTCCAAAGAACAAGCATCATTAAAAAAGTAAAAATACCCACTACAGAACTTTTTATTACTGTAAATGTTTTAACCATTGATCCCATATTTTGCTGATCCAGTATGCTAATAGCAATTGGGTGGTCATCTTTTGCCCAACCTTTAGGAGGGCTTCTCATCCAGGTATTTAAGTTAGAATTAATGCTTTTTTTGGCTTTAATATAATGGTCAAAACTGAAACTAGATGGAAGATAGCCTAGCCAGTCAGTGACCATGTTCTCCATATAAAATGTGCCTTGAGCATCGGCTAGATCAATCAGAACCATTTTTTTATCCATAGCAGTAACCCCGAACCTTATTAGCCCCACTACAAGATAATTATCAGCAACCAGTCCACCATCAAAAGATTGACCGATTATAGTAACTGGTTGACCCAAAGCCACATCTAAATCCCGGGCCAATAAATTTCCCATCAACATTTCATTCGACTCTTGAGGTAATTGTCCTTTTATGAGGGATTTCTTCAAATTAAGACGCCGAACTTCTGAAGAATTTTTAGATTTCAGATCTAGCGCCATTCCTATTACAGGTGTTTGAGATCTAGTATTTCCATTTAGATCGGGAACATCTAAAAGAGCGCCCCAGCGAATTCTAGGTGACCATTCAATATTAGAAGTGGAATTTTTCTTAAGCCATAAGCGGGTTTCTTTTTGCGCAGCTAAAGCGCGATCTAGTGGGTAAAGGTGTTCTTCATCATAAAAAGGCTTATTAACTAACCTCAGATGACCGGCGTTGAGTTTTGCGGTCATATCTATCATTCCCATAAAAACGCCTTCCATGAACCCAACCAACGCAACAACCAGGGCCACGCCAATACTTACAACCAAAAATGGAAAAAGGAATCGAGATTTGTCGCGAAGAATACCACGAAACAAAAAAACAATCATTTAATGGCCCTTCCTCGGAGTGCCATAGTTGGATCTAGTTGACTGATTCTTTTCACAGGGAGCCAGGAAGAGGCTACAATTAATAAAAAGACAATAAATAGAGAATAGATGATTTCCATTGGTTGGTACTCCGGATAAATAGTTTCTCTTATGGGAAGAGTAGATTCGCTCAGATGGGATATATCAAAGCCCACACCTTGGAACCAAATAAAAAAAGGTAACCCTAAAAAAAGAGCGACCATAAGCGCCCAAATAGCTGCAAGACCACCCTCTAAAGTGAATATCATTACAATTCGTTTTGAGTCCATCCCAAGAGCCATCAGGGTTCCGATTTCTTTTTGCCTTTTGAAAATATTTAACATTTGAGTATTGAATACGCTGATAGAGACTAAAGTCATCAGTATTCCCCATAATATTTTAGAATTCATTCTGTCTTGACGCCATAGAGCCAGAAGGTCCGCCATTAACAATTCAATGGGTTGAAATTCAAACCCAGAAATTGGTCCAATGTAATTTTGAACTGCCACCCAACTTACTTCCCTTTTTCTATCCGTCATAAATCTTAAATGATCTAAGCGTAACCACAAAACTCCTTCATCAACTCGTGGATTAAGTATATCTCCGATATCGACAATTAAAATATCTTTTGCATCTACAGCACCAGATTTATCACGCCATTTTAAAGTCAAAGTGTCACCCTTTTGTAAATGAG
>CAZOYP010000016.1:0-35116 GCA_964584125.1 uncultured Nitrospinaceae bacterium
TATAAAACTAAATAATATTTTTAGAATACATCCAATCCATAGAGCTTTTATATTGTCAGGCATATAAATCAACAAAAAAATTAAAAGCCACTCTGCACAATGACTCTTAATTACCGAGAACTTTTAAGATGGCCTGGCATGTTCGCTCTTGTTCATCTTTAGTTAAGGTTGGGTACATAGGCAAGGAGAAAATCTCCTTGGCAAGACCCTCTGTAACGGGGAGATCGCCTTCTTTATAGCCTAAGTGCAAATATCCCTGCATAGTATGAATTGGCCAAGGATAACTGATACTAAGAAAAATATCATGTTTTTTAAGTTCCTCAATGATTGCATCCCGCCGAGGATGCCTGACAACATATAGATAATATACGTGACGATTCCATTCTGCCTCTTCAGGCAAGACTAACTCACTGTCACCCAGGAGTCTTCGGTAATTATCTGCCAGAAGGCGCCTCCTCTGAACATAACTGTCCAAATGCTTAAGCTTTAAAGAAAGGATTTTTGCATGAACTTCATCCAATCTTGAATTGTATCCGTGTTCTTTTGAATAATACGCATTGTCCATACCATATAAGCGTAATCGACGTACCTTATCTGAAAGTTTTTTGTTTTGAGTATTTACTATTCCTCCATCTCCATACCCCCCAAGAATTTTTGTAGGGTAAAATGAATAAGCTGCCATATCTCCAAAAGCGCCTGACTTTTTCCCTTTAAATAATGCCCCTGTACTCTGAGCACAATCTTCCAATACGCTGAGCCCATGTTTACGCGCAAATCCGACAATACGATCCATGTTCACACATTGACCATAAAGGTGAACAGGAAGCACACATTTTGTCTTCGAAGTTAGAACACTTTCTATTAAATCCTCATCCATTAAATAAGTGTCAGGCCGAATATCAACAAACCGCGGTACAGCCCCTGCAGAAACAATAGCTGACACCGTCGGTACTGCTGTATTGGCTACAGTAATAACTTCGTCTCCATTATTTATATCAAGAGCCTTTAATGCCAAAAACAAAGCATCGGTGCCACTGTTTACTCCTACCCCATAGAGAGAATCACAATAAAATGAAAAATTTTTTTCAAATTCTTTGACGCTTTCACCTAAAATTAATTGGCCCGAACGAAAAACCTCATCGATAGACGCAAGAATCTCTTCACGATACTCTTCATACTCTCTTTGGTAATCCCAAACCTGAATCTTCATATTTCATTTCTCTTAGCCTGAACTTGGAACTAAATCAGAAGTTTACCAATAGTGGGGTTTATTTTTTTTGTAATAGTCCCACGTTTTTTTTAGGCCCTCTAGAAGTGGGGTTTTAGGTATCCAAAAACATATTTTTTTTATCTTGGATATGTCTGAATAAAAGTCACCCGGTTCTTGGGCTTTTCTCTCTGGAGAAAATGGTGCAAACGCCCACTTTACTGAAGAATCGATGTTTTTTAATGTTTTGACAATTTGTAAAAAATCTTGCGGTTGATCATGGCCAACATTTATAACTTCACCTATAGCATTTTTATTCACTCCACATAGAAGAATTGCTTCGATACAATCATCAATAAATAGAAAGTCTCGTTTAATCTTTCCGTCACCAAATACAGGTATGTCTTCTCCATCCATCCCTAGCCGCACAAACCAGTTAACCACACCGTATCTTGAATGTTTCATTTGAGATCGATAACCATAAATATTGGTCAACCTAAGCATTACTCCCTGTATATTATGAACATCATTATAGGATTGAATAATTTTTTCAGCAGTTAAATTTGAAATTTCATAGATACCGCGCGGATGTGTTGGCGCAGTCTCAGAAACGGGCAGTTTTGAAGACGGGCCGTATTGACCACGTGTGCCAGCAAAAATGATTTTTGCATTCGGATTATATTTGCGGCACGCTTCTAAAAGAATAGCGGTACCTTTTATATTAATATCTATATCTGGAAATGGATTTCCTAAACTCATAACATGGCAAACTTGGCCCGCAAGGTGAAAAATAATATCTTTTTTAAGGACGGCCTTCTGAATTTGTTGCTCATCTCTTATGTCTGCATTGACAACATCTATTTGGCCTTTGATTGTCTGAATATTGAAAAAGTTGCCTCCATAATCAGGATCCATATTATCCAACAAAGTGATAGAGGCTTCTAGTGAAACAAGCTGGATCGCGAGATTACTTCCAATAAATCCCAGTCCTCCTGTAATTAATATATTTTTACCTTTATAGTAGCTCGATAACTCTTCTTTAATATCTGAATTCAAATTCGTTTTTTGCATCGCCAACTTTTATTCGAAATTAGTTCATTCAAAAAAAATTAAATTATATATTGAGTTTTTGAAAAAAATATTTTTAAAATTTTAAGAACTAGCCAATCTAATTGATTTTTTGGAGTTTTTTTTAATTGAGGTAATGTAGTGTTTATATTATAATCACCACATGGTTCAAAAGCATACCTTTTTCATATACTAAAATTAAGAAAATTATGAGAATTGCATTGGTTAAGGTACAAGACTCAACCAAAGATGTTGGATTGGTAAGTGTGCAATATCCGGTTAATGTATCCTATTTGGCTCAGGTTTGCCTTGATCTGGGATGCCAGACTGAAGTTTGGGATTTTTGTGTAGAACCTTATAATGAGGACTATATTAAACAAAAGATTCAAAAATTCAAGCCTGAAATCATAGGATTGTCTTGCGTCACCCCCGCTATTAACAATGGCCACCAAATCGCTAAGTGGGTTAAAGAAGTTGATGAGTCTATACTTACCCTAATTGGAGGTGTTCACGTTACCTGCCTCCCAAATGAAACAATGGAAGAATTCCCCTCTTTTGACCTTGGGGTACTTCGTGAAGCAGAAGAGACACTACCGGATATCATTCAAGCTCATGAAAATCAAAAAAGCCTTATAGGAATTCCTGGTACCATATACAGAGAGGGTGGAAACATAGTTTCTGCACCCCCTAGAGAGCTGCCTGATGTGAATTTAATTCCATACCCCAATAGAAACATCTTACCTCTAGATTGGTATTCAACCCAACATGCTTCTAGGGGAATTTCAAGAAAATTTTGGGAAATAATTGAAGTCGATTCCTCAAGAGGCTGTCCATACCCCTGCACCTTTTGCAATGTGGAAATCACTCATGGTCGATCCATGCGCTTTCGTAATCCTGAAAATGTCCACAAAGAAATTGAACCGTGCGTTAAGAACTTCGGAACTAATTTTGTAATATTTAATGACTCAACATTTACTATAAACAAACAACGTGCCATAGAAATTGTTCAAGATCTTCCTGGTTTGGGAATTGAGGGTTATGATGTTTGCGCCCATGTTAATACTGTAGATTTTCGAATGATGGAGTCATTTGCGAAATCTGGATGTACTAAAATTAGTTTTGGGGTTGAGTCCGGATCTGACAGAGTCTTAAAAAGAATTGGGAAAAATGCTAATCAGAAAAGCATCCGAAGAGCGTTTCAACTTGCTAAAAAAGCCAAAATACCTATCGTAGAAGCTACATTTATTTTAGGTGCGGATCTTCATGAAACAGAAGAAGACATTGAGGCCACAGAAAAACTGATTAGAGAAATCAAACCAGATATTGTAGGCGTTGGAATTATAACCCCTTATCCAGGTACCCCACAATTTGAGGAGATAAGACAGTTTTGCGACATAGAAAAAATCCCTTGGGATGTTTATAATATATTCACCGGTTCACCACCACCGTGGAGAATAAAAAACTTTAGCTCAAAAGAGTTAGTCTATAAAAGAGACCATATATTAAAATCATACTATTGGAATCCAAGGTACATGTTTAACCGTATTGTCAGAATTCGTTCACTTTCAGAGCTTACCTACTGGGCTGATATGGCCAAATCTTTTTACCGGCACATTATCAGACCCACAACCGCTCGTTTAGAAGCGTGATCACCAAACTCCAGACTCAAATTTTTCCTATTGTTTAAATAAAAAAAATGAAATAACAAGTCATCATTAGCCTATATCACACTTAGAGGCCACCTGAATAATTTCTGAAAAAAATTAATTTCAGCAAGACGACTATTAGGTCTTCAGGATCTTTTTCTTTCCAATAAAATATCAAAATAAGTTTTACTGTTTTGCCATTCCCCGGCGGCTCAATATAGCAGATCAGAAAAAAGTAAAAGCTCCATCAATAATATCACTTTAAACTCTAGCTTTAAAAAAACAAGGAAGAAATCTCTAGGTTTAAAAGAGATGCAAAGGCTTTTTTAAAAAAACAACCCGCCTCCTAGCCTTTAAACTAAGAAGGAGGACTTATATTAACTTTTTTAAAGAATAACTCCCGATACAGTTTAAAAATGGTTGGATTATTTTTTAAATAAGGACCGAACTTCTCCTTGAGTCTGCGTAGTTGAATTAGTTGGTAAAATCCGAAAAGTAGTTCCGCCTTTATCAAGTTTTTTATTTGTTCTTTATAAGCACTTCTATCTATCAAGTTATTTTTATTACTAGTGGACTCATAGTTTTCGTTTTTCTCGAAAACACAGACTAAATTCATAGGGTGTGCAATATAAGAACTTTTTAAAAGAGAAAATCCAAAATTTTTAAGAAGATTAGTGAAGGAACGTTTAGAAAATAAGTAATTATGACATAATCTAAATTCCATTCTAGAGTCTGCAAAGTTATGAAGTGTATGTAGTTTACTTCCATCTGGGACAGAAAATAGCAACCTCCCTTTGCTGCTAAGCAATTTAGAAAGGCTCGTCAACTCTGCTTTAATATCCAAAAAATGCTCAAGTGAATGGTCACAAATGATTAAGTCAAAAGGGCTATCAAATTCAATCTCCTTATAGTCACCGCAGAAAACCACTAACCCTTTTCTCTTAGCATATTCTATACTAGCAAAGTCAAAATCTACTACAGTGCACTTATTACCGTTTTCTAAAAATGGATAAAGTCGACCCCCACAACGCCCACCTATCATTAGAATGTTTTTACTCTTATCTAAATCAACGAATGGAATAATGTAAGTTTTTGCATATTTAACAGATTCCTCGAATTCACTGTCAAGGTCTCTTACTAAGGGAATAGTACTAGGACCATAATGATATAAAGTCTCATAATATTTTTCATAAAAAATTTTTAACGACTCTGCATCCATATAGGGGTTTGCTCTTATAAGGCCACATTTTTTACAAATCACATATCGTAAATATACCCCCAAGTAATCTACTTCCGATAAGGTAACTTCACTTTCACTTTCACATGGGCAAAAAGTAGGTACAAATTTAATCCCTTTCGATTGAATATCTCGTTGCATCGCATCAAGAATTGGTTTTTGCTTTGCGCTTAGAGAAATAAGGCTACGGTTCGGGTATCTGAAGCGAAAATAAGTCATAAGTGAGTATAACTAATATTTTTTAAGTTATGCAAAGTTTTCTCTTGCCGCAATTTATGCAGATTAATTAAAAAAAGACATCCTAATAATTATCATTCTACGATATGATAATAAGGAATTTTTTAATTTTGATAGGTTTCATTATTTAAGGGGGAGAAAATTTCATACTATCTACTGTTCAGACTTTTAAATATAAATGAAGAGAGCTTTTGCCGCACAAAAAGAGGATCAACTCTGAACCAAAGAACTAAAAATTTCTATTTTTTTTCTAAAACCAAGGCCTCTTTTATATATTCATCATTGCCTATTTACGCACTACACCTAAAAAACTTATAAACAAATGGGAAAAGAATTACTCAATATTTACTAACTTGCCATAAAAAAATTATATTTAGTATGATTTTAATAAAAAAAGTACCCAACATATTTATGTTTTTAAAATTCTTTCGATAGCTCTATCTAATAAGTTAACTTTAATAGTTCCTTTTTCCACTCTTCAGACCAATCCTCGCTAACTCGGGCGAATCTATCACAAAACTTATCTTTTGCATCCTGAACTATAGGAGATAACCACCAAGCTAATGGGTCCTTATATATCTTGTTTAACTTTGAAGCCGCAGATTCAGGAGTGTCATGAAGAACACCAACTTTTCTCAATAAGTCAAAATGCGGTCTAGCTAATTCATTCAGTTCATTATACTTTGGGTCCCAGCAAAGAAGAGTAGGATAGTTGGCCGAAAATGATTCTAGAAATGGCGTCCCGTTGTAAAAACAAACACACATTCGACTTTCTTTAAAATGGCTGCGAAGAGACTTCCTCCCTTTATAAATATTTGGACAAGCCTTAGAGTCACGCCATCTTATATCTTCTTCCCAACCTGAAAATTTGAATAATCGAAAAACAAGATGTTTTGAAACCGCAAAAGAAACATTTTTTAAAAATTTTTCTTGTAATTTATAGGTCTCAAGAGCTACTGGACCATCTGGAACAGAAAACTTCTGAGCAGTATATCTAGGAAAGGAGGATGTCACGCATACAATCGAACCTTTTGGGTCTTGTATGCAACTCCCTTTACTAGCTAACATAGAAGACGGCATGGGCACCACCTTGCTCTCATTTCTATGAGTCCACCCCCAAGTAAAATAACGATCAGCTATACTAACATCATGATCGTCGTCCACTGACCAAAGTGCGTCACCAACATGCCCGCCATGTTGGGTAATAACTAATTTAGCCCCTTTTTCTACTTGAGTAGCTGCCCATAATTTAAATCCTTCATTAATCTTCTGTGCGATTGATGTTAAAATTACCTTGGTTCTTTTTGGATAGACTTCCAAAGCTCTTTGAGTCATAGTTGCATAACCTTCAACATGGACCTTTGGAATTTGCAACGGAACACATTTTTTTAAAATTGATTCGAAACTATCTTCCGCGGGATTAGCAGGTAATTTAATTCCACGTCTCATTTCCCAGTCTACATTTACTTGATCTATTTCAATACTAGGTCTATAGGGACAAGGCATCATTTTCATAGCTGATTGCAGTTTTATAAGATCAAAAGGTTTTATATAGCTTTGATCGACTACTACTAATGACTGCAATGAATTTGGAATAAACCTTGAAAAGATTTTAGCTAAAGAAATAAGTGAACTGGTACTCGCCTTATTGGACTTAAAGTTTTGATACGCCCCAATATTTGAAAAACCCGTACCTCCAATCGTTTCCCATGGAATTTTTGTTGAGAACTTTATGACTTGACTAAATAGACAATGATTGTAATCATCCTCAGTATAATTAAAATGAAATTCTTCGAAATCATTAAACAAGCACCACTTTGGAAATTCAGGAGTGATCCATGTGTTTTTTACTTTTCCAGATTCTTCAGCAAAACAAATTGAACGATATCTATCTAACAAAATCATTGTAAAATATAAAAGCCATGGGCCAACAACAATCCGCCAATACTTTAAGGAGTGATCGGAACCATGAATTTTATTAAGCTCCTTAGATAAATGAACCAATAGGCGCTCATAAATTTTCATTGAATAAATATAGTCTTGATAAAACTTTCTCCTATCTAATCCATAATAAGAAAGAGTCTCGGAGGATAGTTTAGACCATGCGTGCCTTTGACTATAAATTTTACACCATTCACCTAAAAAAATAATCGGTTCATCAAAGTTCCAAAATTTTTGATTAGCTGTAGTTACTAAAAACATTTTTTTATAAGACATTAATATCGTCTGTCATATAAGGTTTTCGTTGCTATTTAGAACTCACAAGTATGAACGCTTTGCACATTTCAAAATCTTAACCTTAGTTGGGCAAGCTCACTCTTCATTTATAGTTAAATTAATGATCGGGCGTGTTCGGGGAATATTACATGGGGCAAAGAGCTATTTTGACATTAGTTTGTTCTCTTCTGCCTTATGTATGCACTGGCAGAATTGTTGGATGATTAGTAGCGGTGAGAACCTTTTCCCCTTTATCGATAGGAACTCGAAGAATTTTATTTATATTGTGCGTTCGAGACAGTATCGTGATTTTACCAACCATTGAATCTCCATATAAGCCAAATAATTTATCGCGGAATGCTTTGGAAGATGCTGAATAGTCAAAAACCATTTTGGTGGGATTTTTAAAACAACTTATTGGTTTATTTGCCTTATCTTCTAACCATCGTTTGATATCAAACTCTCCCTCATAGATACATTGATTTTTAGATATTTCCGAACTTAGAAATCCTTCCATCTTACATACTACGTATTTTTTAACACAGTCTAACATAATGTGGTAATCATTATCCTTTGCATATTTCGATTTCAGTATAAGAGTTTTGACACAGGAGTATACATAATCCATTAAATCATTAAGATGATTTCCGGTTGCTATGGCTTTGTGCTTGAAAGTTACATTAGAACCGATAAGACCTTCAATAAGTTGTTCATAGTTTTCTGATTTCGAATAAAACTCATACAAAGCTTCTTCTGAGTCCATCATTTCAGATGCGGTATCTTTTAAAAAATTATCCCGAAGGTTATTTAGGTTTTTGGAAGCATATTTCTGAAAACGCTTTCTAATTGTATCCATATAGTCGTACCCAGAAAGCCCAATCGCAAAAACAACTTGTATAAACTCGTCAAAAAGTTGGTTATAAAAAATTTCCATAAAAAGTGTGAAGGATCTGATTTCCAAATAATCTTCAAAACTCATGTACTTTGTTTCAGAGGGTACCATTTCAGTTTCAAAGACGTATTCTCCATCGTATTTGCCAGAATCTTTAGTAATCAATCGATATTTACTTTTATATCCATGTTTTTCTATAAACTCCTTATTTCGATAAGGTGTTCCATAATTCATTTGGAGTGTATAAGTAATAACCCGCATATTTCCAACATTTATAACTTTTCGTATTCCCTCAAAGTAGGTTTTTAAAGTTTCATGGGGAAGTGGAATAATTAATTCGCAATTGGGTTGAATCCCTTTTTCGAAACTATCTTTAGAGCGTTGTTCATATTGAACTATTTTCATATTTCCTCTTCCAATAGCCTCGAGTGTATCTTGATTTAAGCTTTGCATCGCCATGGACTGTGTCATTAAATTTTTTAAACTAGAAATAGCATCCGTAACTCGTTCTACTCGGTTTTTCCCAGTGAACATGACAATAAAGCGAGGCCATCCTAGAGAAGTACTTTTTTCTGAAATAAGTTGAGCGACACCTTTATCACGAGGATACATTCCAAAGTTATCATCAGCTATAGTTAGTATTCCTGAGCACTTCCCAGTTTCTTTTTCCATCGAGATAATTTTTGCAGTTATATAATCTATCTCTGCGAATATCATTTTATCGGAAAACGTTCTAATCTTGTCATAGTAACTTGCTCCACTATTACAAAAATCACAAGCAAAAGGGCAACCTCTCGCCGTTTGAACTACAGGGGATAGTTCACCATCAAAGAACTCATCTAGCATCCCATTAAGATACGGCGATGGGATTTCATCTAATTCTTGAATCCGAGGAATATCTGGACCTACTACCAATTTAGGGGAAGAATAATTGAGGTCTATATAGTTGCAACCAGGAACAGGTTCTGATAAAACGCCTGAACGTCCTGACAAAAGAAATCTTTTTATTATTTCTGCAAAAGCTATTTCTCCTTCTAATCTAACAAAAATATCCGTATGAGGACGCCGGTGAAAAAAATTTATTTGTTCTTCCTGGTCATCTGAGGGGAAATGCGGTCCACCTTGAACTGTTAGAATATCAGGATGAATTTGCTTTGCTTTTTTACAGGCCCACTCCGATAAATTACTATTCCAACTATAGCTAGTGGAACCAAGAATATTCGGTTGTTCGCTTTTTAAAGCTTCCAAAAGCTTATCGGGGTATTTAAATAGACGAATTTCAAGGGAATCGCCATAGACTTTCTTGGCATATGAAGCGATCAAACCGATTCCTAGCGGCATATTTTCAGTAGCAACACCCATCCCCGTATGGGTTAGGTCAGCTAAAAAAATTTTTACCTTGCTCATAAACGGCTCTCCCTACATTGGATAAAAATGCGCCACCTTAGCGAGCAAACCAAGAAATTCAGTTTGCCAACAGCGTATTTACACACAATATATACGAGGGGGTTATTTTTTTGGACAGCAAATGAAAAAAAATCTCTGGCAGTCAAATTTTTTCAAAGTATTGCTAGTGCTGTTAGCTACACTTATAAAGCTAATTAGGATTAAAGGCCAACTTGGCTCATGCCACTTTCAACTCTAGTACGAAAATGCTTCAATGCTTCAGGGTCACTGGGGTTATTCTCCACTGACTCCACCTCGCCGCCAAAGTGTTTTACCCAGTCTATAGACATTCTTTCAAGGTAAAATTGGCTCAATTCATCATTGGCATCCTTGAAAACCTGTCTAACTTTTTCATCTGACATTTTTGTCATATTCACCGGAATCTGATCCAGAGACCAATCCTGCGAAATATACTTATCATAAAAACTTTGATCATCCTTGAGACGGCCTGTTTTTTTGCACCAATCATACAAACCAGAACCGGGGAATGGAACACAGCCGAAAATCTTTTGAGGTCTATATTCTCCAGTTGAAATTTCCTTAATTAGTTTAGTTGTATCTATCATGGTTTGTTCGGTATCATTAGGTTCACCGTAAATAAAACCATATTCAGTATAAATACCTTGTTCTCTCGTCAATCGCACTGCCTCATGAATCTGTTCAAGTTTCGTCTTTTTTGACATATTATCCAGAATTTCCTGGCTACCAGATTCTAGGCCATAGTAGATGGAGATACACCCTGAGTCTTTCATGTATTGAGCAATCTCGGGATTCACTGTGTTGATTCTCCCCATACAGCTATATTTAATCTTTAAACCTCTATTGAGGACTGCTTCACAAAATTCCTTCATTTTCTGGTGGCTCAACATAAAAAGATCGTCTTCAAAGTAAAAAGAATTAACCTTAAATCGGTCTATCATGTATTCCATTTCATCCATTACTTCCTCCACAGGACGAAATCGGTAGGCGCTAACCCTGTAGCAAAAGTTACAAGAATAGGGGCAACCTCTACCAGTGACTATTGGTAGTGGCCTATCATATTGTGAAAATGGGTGAAACTTCGGAGCATGAAAGTAATGTTCCAATGGAAATAAATCTAATGCAGGCCACCCAACTTCTTTTTTTGTAACCTTAGTTGGTAAATGAGGGTTACCATTATGAAAAAACTCGCCATCCTTAATGTAAGCTATACCTCTAACATCCTCAAGGCTTCCATTGCCTCCTAGGACATCCATTAATCTTGGTATCGTGACCTCCGCTTCCCCAATCGTACAAATATTGGCCGTTGTCTTACGAAGTACAAATTCAGGGATAGGCGAGGGGAGAGCTCCGCCAAGGATTATTGTTGCACCAGGAACCACCGCCCGAATCAAGCCACAAAGCCTTTCGACCTCCCTAAAATTAGGATACATACCTCCAATCCCAAATATTTTTACTTTACTTTGTATTAATTCTTTAGCGATTTCAATGTCATCATGTGACCAAGCTGAGCAATCCATTACCCTTACTTTTATTGAACAACGTTGCATTGCAGTGGCTATATAACCAAGGCCTAAACCTAAGAGTTTTTTTCTATAATAACAATTTGGATTAATTAGCATTACCTCCATCCCCTTTAAATCTGGGTAGACTATCTTATCAAGTATGTCTAGAGGTGCTTTTTCCGCGTTAGCCCAAGGGTCAGTTTTAAACGATTCAATGTCCGTTAAATCACGTTCCTCACCCTTTTCTTTAGATTTTCCCATCTGAGATCCTAAAAAATAATTAATACGCAAAGATATCAGTATTATACAATCTTAGGTTTGTATAAAGCAACCACATTAACCCATTCGGCTTCCCAATGTCCCAGGTTTAATTATTTTTTTCTAAAATTAAATTAGTTAGTTCCTTTATTACTCCATGCCCCCTTGAGACTGTCAATACTACTTTTGCTGAACTTTTGACTTTAGAGTCTACATCGTTAGGAACAAAACTGTGGCCAACATATTTTAAAAGCTCAATATCCCGTTCGGAGTCACCTGCATAGCAAACGTCATTTTTTTCCAAATAATTATTCTTAGCTAATTGCTTGAAGGAAGCTAGTTTATCCTTGCATCCTTCTACAAAAAAATCAGGAGAAAACCGGTTTTTAACGTATTTACAAAATTCGTTATCCTCACCTGTTATAAAACCGATTTTAATGCCCGCTCGTTTTAATTTAAAAATAGCATCTATGTCATCGAACTGAATACGTTTAGTTTCTTTTCCCATAGAGTCTACATAAACAGAACCATCTGTCAAAACCCCATCTATATCAAAAAAAACAACGCTAACCACTTCTCCCCCTGGGTTCAATTAACAAACAGCTCACATTTTTGCATAAAGGTTTGCAATTTTTTCTTCGGTCAAAATATCTTTCCAGTTTTCCCCTAGAGCGCTAGTAAGAGGTCTTGCCATTCTGTAAGTCATTTTTGTCATAACAGCCATCTCTTCCTCGTTTACTTTTTTTGTAACTCCATCGGGCAATTTAATATTATTTAACTCTAGCATTTTAAAAAAAATAGGCACATGTTTAGGATAAAATTCCTCTAGTTGACGGAAAACAATGCAGTTTGCAAGCCCGTGCCGATAACCCAAAACAAGACTTATACCGTATGACATTGCGTGCACAACTCCTGCCTCTGAATTTGTAACAGAAGCACCACCCAAAAAAGAAGCCACCATAAGGTCATCATTCGTGCCACCCTGCTTCAAGAAAACCTTTGTGCATAACTCAAGAGATTGTTTCGCATAAGCACTGCCAAATGTATTTATATAGGAACCTTCACTCGCTTCAACACCATGGATAAAACAATCCATACCTGTAAAAAACTTTTGATCTTCGGGAACATTATCCAGCAAATCAGGATCCATCATTACTATATCGAACATACTCTGATCACTATTTATACCGTATTTTTTGTCAACGGCAGAAAGTACAGTAGTACGACTGGCTTCAGTTCCTGCGCCAGATAAAGTCGGTATACCCATCTTCCGGATGGGTGCATTTTTAACGAGATCCCACCCTTGGTACAACTTTGAACTACCTTCATTCGTTAACATAATGGAGACAGCTTTTGAAATATCCATGGCACTCCCGCCACCAATTCCAATAATAAGAGCCGGAAGATTACCCTTTTTTATTTTAAGGATGCCATCACGCAACTCATCCACCTGATCGGTTTTTGGCTCGTGAGAGCTCGTATCCACAACGAAAACAAGGTCATCTTTTTCAGATGGAATCAAGTCAACTAAACCCGTTTTTTTATGAGCATGGTCTACGAAAAAAATAACATACCCATCGGAGCGATAGCTTGCTAGGACCTCAGGCAGTTTTTTAAATGATCCGCGACCAAAGATTACCTTGGGCACCTGTTTCATAATACGAATATCCAATGTATCTCCTTTTAGTAATATAAATTTTAGGCTTTGAAGAAAAGTTCCCCTTCTTACACTTTACATATTAAATAAGGGGGTGTGAGTCTATCTGTTAGCCAAACCACATTCTTTTATTGCTTCATCAATCACATCAATTCCTTCTAGTAGCGCAGCATCAGAGATAGTTAAAGGAGGTCCCATTTTGATGGATTCTCTACCAGTGTGAACAACCAAAAGTCCTTTGCGCATACAGGTTTCTGAAATATGGCTAGAAAAATTTGTGTCAGGCTCTCCGGTTTTAGGATTCTTAAACAAAACCGAAGCAATCATTCCCTTTCCAAAAACATAGGATATTCTTTCAGGATATTTCTCTTTAAGACTATTTAAACCATCATGTAATAACAAGCCCTTTCGCTGTGACTCCTCAACGAGATTATTTTCTTCAATCTCCTCAAGAGTAGCCAATCCGCCGGCACAGGCAATTGGGTTGGCAGAATTTGTGCTACTCATCATACCAACATCAGGAATATCCATAATTTCTCGTTTGCCTAACAATCCTGACAAAGCAACTCCAGATCCCATTCCTTTTCCGCAACAAATTAAATCTGGATGAACTTCATAATGTTGATAGCCAAACTTAACTCCGGTTCTGGCAAAGCCCGCTTGTACCTCATCCATGGTTAGGAGAATTTTTTTTCTCCGGCAAAAATCTTCCACACTTTTCATAAAGCTTTTAGGATAAAAAAGTGATGCCCACCCTTGAAATGTTTCCAATATCATCCCGCAAATATCCGTTTCTAAAGAAACTCCACGGCTCTCCAAATCAATTAATTGACTTTCAAAAAAAGCCTCTGGAGAATTAGATTCATTCAAAACCCACGGATATGGAAAACGGAAATGGAAAATATCTTTATCAGAAAATCCTACCCATTCTTTTTGCGATTTAATACCTCCAAGCAATTGGGCCCCTAAGGTGCGACCGTGAAAACTTCCTTCCATTGATATAATCCCTAATCTTTTCTTACCAATTTTCTGGCCATTCATCCGCATTAATTTTAAGGCTGCTTCCGTGGCCTCTGTTCCTCCAGACAACAAAAAAGCTTTATCAAATTCGCCTTCTGTAAATTTAATGAGTTTCTCATAGTACCTAGCTTTAATCTGGCTCGGATAAGTGAAGTGATGAACAAGGTTTTTATCTAAGACATCACGAATCGCCTTGATAAATCGAGCATTAGAGTGACCAATATTTGCTATAAAAATGGCGGAAGTAAAGTCAATCCACTTATTTCCCGCCATATCAAAAACATTAAAACCCTGGGCTTTTTCCCAAACCAAAGGAACTGTTCCCTGCATAGAACGTGATTCGTAGTTATTTAGATTTTCCAAAACAAGCTCCGTTCCTGGAGCAGGAATTGCTGTTTGTATTGATCTATTTTTGGTTCTAATTAGTGGAACTTCCACTGGTTTTTTTGAAAATGCAAAAGTGCTCACTTATTTAGCCTCTCTATGATAAACATCAAGCCGTTCTGACAACCTCGCAAAAGATATTTGAAAAATTTTTTCCTAGGCTATTTGTCGCACTCCCATGCCAAGTGGTCACGAAGTTTTTTTGCAATAGGAACTTCTACTTCAAGAAATCTTTTTTTACCATCTCCCATAGCTCTCTCAATTTTTTTAACCACGGCCACCAATTGTTTCAAGCCACCGGGTTCAACAGAAGCTGCCTGATCAGACCCATACATAGTTCGGTCCAATGTTATATGCCGCTCCAATGAAGTAATACCTAAAGCCGCTGCACCGTAAGATACTGCCAAACCAACCTCATGACCGCTATATCCGACGTCACAATTGTAACGATCACGTAGCATCGGAATACATTTGAGGTTTGCATCTTCATCTTTCATAGGATAGGTTGAGACAGTATGCATGAGCTCGAATGGGCACTTCGCATTTCGAAAAATTTTAACAGCTTTATCAATTCCATCTAACTCTGTCATCCCTGTGGAAATAAATGTATGCTTTTTTTCAGAAGCAACTACTTTTAAAAAATCTTCATCAACAATCATCGCGGAAGCAATCTTGTTGTAATTGCAGCTGAATTCACGAAGAAACTCCTGGCTTGCCAAATCCCATGCCGATGCATACCATTCAATTTTTTTTTCCAGACAATATTTTTGTATTTCCTTATAGTCCTCCCTCGAAAATTCCAGTGCCTCTTTCTGTTCGCGTTGAGTTGTTCCCCAAGGGCTCTCACGCGGAGAATCCAGAAGTTCTTGCGTGTATACTTTGTCTATCGTGCGCTTTTGGAATTTAACCGCATTACATCCCGCATCAGAGGCAACATCAATTAATTCCTTTGCAATTGAAAGATCCCCATTGTGGTTGATGCCTATTTCGCCAACAACAAACATTCTATCTCCTTTCTATCATTTACATATGCTCACAATAAACTCTCAAACCAGTAAGAATCTAACGTAGGATAATACACCCAATAAGGTGGAATATTTCACCATAAAACATTTACCAACAAGTTCGCCCACCATCAATCGAAAGGACAGCACCATTCATATATGAGGACGCATCAGAAATTAAAAAAGCCACAGCTGATTTATACTCATCTTGGTGAGCCATCCTTCCTAGTGGAATAAGCCTAGAAAGCTGTTTCACAAAATGCTTATCTTGATCTATGTAAACTCCCCCTGGGGCAATTAAATTGGCTCGGACTCCACGATCAGCCCAGTAAGTAGCAAGATAACGCGTAAGACCTATCAATCCGGCTTTGGTCACAGAATAAGTTACCGGTTTCACGGGTTGCTCACTAGAAGGAATTCCTTTTTCTTGATATAAACGTTGATCCGGGGCTATGAGTCCTAAGTCTGAACCTATATTTAGAATTACACCATGGCCCTCTCGAGCCATCTCACTCCCAAAGATACGCGAACATAAAAAAGAACCCGTCAGACCAACTGCAAGATCCTTTTCCCAAAGTTCTAAGGGGAAGTTTTCCAAACGAGACCATTGCTTTTTTGATCTTGTTTTATTAGAAACGTTCGGATTATTAGCTGCATTATTGATCAATATGTCTAACCGTCCAAACTTCTTTAAAATCTTTGTTTTCAACTTTTCAAGTGCTTTTTGCGATGTAATATCTATAGCCCACCCAAAAGCTGATGATCCATATTCTTTCGCAATAGTTTTCGCGATAGATTCGACTTTAATTTTATCTAAATCGATCAAAATGGGTATTCCTCCCATTTCAGCAATTACTTCACCGTGTTTGCGTCCCAACAAACCAGCTCCACCTGTAATAATTGCAACCTGCCCGGTTAAATCGAATGATTCTATAACCGATCTTGAAACAGGTTTTTTAATTTTATTTTTCATTTATTGCGTAATTAATATTTAAAGACGAAACAATTATCAAAAATGGAAAAAATACTCAGCGTATTGAAAGACAATTTCTATACGCAAGATCATTTTAAAATTTGAATTTTCCCTGTTTCTATAGAGGTACGTGCTGCTAGTGCTATTTTAAGGCTCTCATAACCGTTTTGAAGGCTTACGACTGGTTGAACTTCTCTTCTGGTGGCCGCCAGGAAATGTTCTAATTCGTCCAAAAAAAGTTGGTTTCTTTCTAAATTTTCAAAGCTCTGTGTTTCCGTTTCTCCAGAAATACGGTTGTGTAAAACAGTCGTTTTCCCGTAATAATCCCAAACAATATTTCCCTCATCTCCCACGATGCTACAAGTTCTACTTGGGGGAGACCTTAAAAAATCAAGAGTCATACTTACGGGCAATACTTTCCCATTGCACTGGCACTCCATAAGCATAGAAGCCGTATCTTCGGAGTCTATTTCCAAGCTACTTAATTTTCCTCCCAAAGCAAAAATACGCCTTGGCTTACCAAATAACCACAAAGCATAATCTAACTCGTGGATCTGACTTAATATTACACCTCCCCCCAAATTCTTGACAGCTGAGCACCCTAATCTATAGTCTTCATAGGGATGAAAACCCGGTAGATACTCCCCTAAAATTAAATTTGCATAGATTAACTGGCCTATGCGCTCTTCCTTTAACCAAGCAGAAACTTGCCTTAGCCCAGGATGAAAGCGAAGTTGGTAAGCAACGAAAGCAACCAACCCTTTTCTTTCTACTACTTCTAACAGCTTATCTATTCCCTCTTCACTTATGCTTAAAGGTTTTTCAATAAAGAGATGGCAACCTGCCTCAGCAGCTTTTATTGCGGTTTCAATATGCAGACTACCTGGGTTTGTGACAAAAACCATGTCGGGTCTTTTAGATAGAGCTTCATCCAGATCATCAAATTCAAGAATATCATATTGTTCCTTAATTGACCGACCTTCGACTACTTGGAGTTGTTCATTGAGAAAGGGTACATGACGGCGGACACGGTAAGCATGGATTTCAACTGAATCACCTAGTAATGTTTTTAAATTTCTTAAATGTCTTTGGCCAATCGAGCCTAATCCGACAAAAAGCACTTTCATTTTAATTCCTAAAAATGTAAAAAATAACTCTTTAACAAAGTATAGAAGAGGGGTAACCCTAGTCGTTCTCCGTCCATTGGACTCTTAGTGGTTAGTTTTATTTGAAAATCTTATAAGGCTGTTTTTCAGTTCATTCTAATGCATAGTGCCATTAATATTATAATGAATTAAAGAAAGTGTTGCATAGTTCCTTATTGTGCATAGCTTGCAGTGAGACAATGTCAAAATTCTCTTGGTTATCAATATCCATGAACCCTCTTGGAGAATGAAAGCCAATAACCCTATCTCCATAAATTTTTTTATTTTTTAAAATAAAATCTGATTTCAAAATGTCAACATGGCCATTGGGCTCATAAGTTTTTGTATAGAACTGGCGACCAAAACTTGTAGCATCGATATCACGTGATTTAGTACATACACATGTTAAATAGTCACCATCGAGTTCACACCACTTGTATACAGATTCTGGAGTTTCGGCAATAGAACGCAATGCAGTCGCAGTCTTATCAGACTCAATCGCGCCGATAGCCCCTTCAATAACCTTAGGTTGTCTAAGAGGGCCCGTTGGACGTAAATGAACTACTAAACGCGGGATAAATCCTTCATGCTTTTCAAACCAGTTAAACGCATGACACATTAAATCTAAATCGGTTGAATCATCTTGGGATATTTCTTCAGGACGCAAAAAGGGAGTTTCTGCTCCATAGTTTCTGGCTATTGAAGCATATTCTTCAGAATCAGTTGATACAATAATACGATCAATACCTTTTGTTAAACAAGCTGCTCGGACAGAGTACGCTAGCAGGGGGTGACCGTTAAGGGGTTTAATATTTTTATTAGTTATCCCCTTTGAACCAGATCGCGCAGGAATAATTGCCATTATGTCAGACATCATTTACTCTTAATTTAGCGTGAAAAAAAACCTCCATTAATCAAAACCTGTAGCTAGTTATTTGAATTCAACTCAAAAGCAAGTTCTCTATGAATTGAGAATAATTCGTAGTGAAAATCGGTAGTTTTATTTTTTTAGAACACTCATTAATAGCCTAAAAAAACAAACTTCCATAAGCTAGCAATAATAGTGTCAAATCTCGGATTATAGCTTATAATCCCTGTCAGACCAAGGAGTTTTGCCTACCAACAAAACATTATTAATCATTAGTTTTGAGAGTCTTTTACTTAATTAACAAAATTTATGATCAACTGCACTATTATAGGCGTCGGACAAGTTGGAAGTCGCCACCTTCAAGCATTATCAAATTTAAAAACCCCCACCAGAATTGATCTAGTAGATCCATCTGACGAATCTTTACAGATAGCAGAGGGTAGATATGAAGGAGTACCATCCAAAAATAAAAAAAATATAAAACTTTTTTGTCACAACGACCTTGCCAACATCCCAAATAAGTTGGATCTGGTAATTATTTCAACCGACTCCACTGTTCGAAAAAAAGTTATTAATGAGGTAGTTAAAAAAAATTCCGTGAAAAATTTAATCCTTGAAAAAGTGCTGTTCCAGAGAAGTAATCAATACGTTGAAGTTGACCGTCTTTTAAAAAAATTATCTGTACCCACTTGGGTTAGTTGTTGGATGCGCACCACAGATTTATTTAAGCAAATTAAAACCGCATTAAATTTGAATCATTCAATCCAAGTAATAGTCGAAGGAACTCGATGGGGAATGGGAACAACTGGTATACACTTTATGGACCTTCTGTGTTATTTAACAGAATGCAACAATTTTAAATTCATAAAATCTAACCTTAACAAAGAAGTGCGTGATGCCAAAAGATCTGGTTTTAAGGAATTTTTTGGACATTTGAATGGGAAAAATTCTCGCGGAGACTCACTGGACCTTATTTGCAGTGAAAATGGGAAGGATCAGCCAATCAAAGTAGCAATTAAGAATGGCCCTGAAAGTTATGAGCTGCTAATGTCAGACGTCACCACCCATTTCGACTTTGAATCCTCAAACGGTCTTGAAAATAAAATTAAGGAAACGTCTTTCCCTTACCAAAGCGAGATGACTCATATCTGGGTTAATGATATTCTGTCGAGAGGGTACTGTGACTTACCTACCTACTCAAATTCTATGGCTTTACACCTTGAACTAATTCGCGTACTAACCGAACACCTAGAAAAAATCACCGGAAAAAAAACTAATCTATGTCCAATCACCTAAATTCAAAAAATTTAGTTTTATTAGGCGCAGGCCCTATGGCTATTGACTACGCCAAGGTTCTAAAGCATCTAGATGTAAACTTTACGGTTGTAGGTAAGAGTCTTAAGGGTACTCAGGAGTTTCAAAAAAAGATGGGGATAGCGGCAATACCTCATGGATTGGTTGGTTGGCAGAAAGAAAAGAGTTGTAAGGCAGATTATGCAATAGTCGCTGTCAGCTGCGAAGCCTTAGCAAGCACCGCTATTGAATTAATGAATATGGGTATTCGGAAAATACTAATAGAAAAGCCTGCTGGCTTAACAGCCAAACAAATTAAAAAAGTTTGTGTTAATTCACAAAAAACCGAATCTAAAGCTTTTATAGCCTACAACCGCAGATTCTATGCATCTGTTAAAGAGGCTCAAAAACTAATTAAAAAAGATGGCGGAGTCCAATCTTTTAACTTCGAATTCACAGAATGGTGCGACCAAGTTGCGAAAAAACTAAAGGAAAGTATAACCGGTAAAAATTGGTTTTTAGCCAACTCTTCTCATGTTATAGATTTGGCCTTTTTCCTAGGGGGTAAACCTAAAGAGCTTCATTCTTACACAACTGGAGGAAATGATTGGCATCCAACAGCTACCGTATTCTCAGGTGCCGGTATCACACACTCGGGAGCATTATTTTCCTATCGAGCTAATTGGGATGCTCCGGGCAGGTGGGGAGTAGAAGTCTTAACACGCAAACGCAAATATATATTTTGTCCTTTAGAAAAACTTCAAGCTCTTAAACACAATACTGTTTCCGTTGAACCGATTAAAATCAATGACCAACTAGACATAGAATTCAAGCCTGGACTTTATGAACAAACAAAATGTTTTTTGCAAGAAAGTTCTAATACAACTCTTCTAGATATTCACAAATACTACGAAAATGTTACAACCTTTTATGAAAAAATCATACGACCTTAGGACCTTTTGAGATCGAAAGAGTCAAAGGCAGATGAGACTAAATCGAATTTCTCTCACGGCGTTTTGCTAACTTACCTCACTAACTGCCTTGGTCCTCCACTTTACATCGTCCCATTGGCTTTCTCTGGAAACGACCCGTTGTAGACTTTTTATCCGAATCCTTGAATAAATTTTACCCATGGACTGAATACTTTTCCCATGTCGTCGAATAGTATCTTCAAAATAATCCTTCTGCCACTGCTCATAATAAAAACGCGCCGTTGCAGGAGATTCTTCGACGGGCAAGCTTTTAAAGTTTTCTAACTCAAGAGCAATAAAATCAAAACTAAAATCTTCCGTATAAATATTGTGGATATCTGTGAAATTTTTTCTCTTAGCGAGAGCGTAGCGTTCGAGTTCTTTTAGGTACTTCAACAGATGCGCACTGTCTTTATGCTGACCAACCTTAGTAAACTCGGCTGCGCAACGAAATGCTACCTCATGTAATTCTTCTATTGCTTCGAGATGCACCCGAGCCTGAGTGTTAAACAAAACATTGTTTCCCCTATCCCCATTGATATAATCGTCCATAATCCCGGGTTCGTATTTTATCCAATGCTCAAAATCTTCTTTAGACTCGGCTAACTCCTCTATAGTTTCTTTTGTAAACTGATCATAAATTACTGAAAGTTTTTTTGGAAACTGCACATAATCTTCATGTACATAATGAAGCCACTCGGAAACCTTAAAACCCATATTTTTAACAAACTGCGTCAATTCAAACATGATCTTGTCGCAATAAAAAATAGTCACTGTGAGCGCAAACCTTCTGCACTCGATATAATCTTCAAATGGAAGCGATTCATTTTCTACACACACCTCCTCTATCTCGACGCTTGGCAACGTATCGCCATTTATTTCATAGTTTCCAAAAGATCTATGCACAGCACGATAGCGCGTTTTAATATTAAATTTTTTTATTTCCGAATCGGTCCCAAGTTCGGAGCCGTCAAGAATGATTAACGTGAGAAGGCGAACCTGATTGATCCCTGCATCTACCACCTTATCGATTGTTGAGTAGTGCTTCTCTTTGGAATCTCCTGGCAAAGAGAGAATAACCTCTGAGTAGGAGCTGGCCTCCGTGTCACTAACTCTCATGGAAACATCAATGAGTTTTTGATAAGAGATATTGCTTCTTTTAATATTTTTCAAAACCTCATCATCCATCGACTGAATTGAAGCGCCCAATCTAAGAGTACCCTTGAGAATATCACTACATTCGATAATTCGTGGTTGGTTATTCTTCCCAGCACACACCTGCAAGTGATGAGGGAAGTCATATTTTTCCTGACACCTGGCTATGATTTTTGAAATTTCAACATCTTCAGGATACATTCCAAAATTATCATCAGCGATCAATAAATATTTTCCCTTGTAACGTTCAGCAATATAAGTTAGCTCGGCTTCAAAGCGTTTCGGGTCAGTTTTATATATTTTGTTCTGAGCACTTATGCCATCTGCACAAAACGTGCACTGAAAAGGACAACCTCGATTACTTTCCACCAAAGGGTTCAAACGAGGGTCAACAATAAATTCGTCCAAATAGCCCATAAGGTAGGGTGACGGAGTTTGTGATAAATTTTCTACTCTTGGCTCTTGATCGTAACCATCCTTAGCCTGCACTAAAACCGTTTTGTGCAACTTACCATCAATATAGCTATGAGCCCCATCAATTTCAGCGCGCTTTACTTGGTTTACCGAATGTGTTGCCAACCAAACATCGGCAACTTTCTGAAAAGGCTCTTCTCCGTTACCTGTAAGATAAATATCAACCGCGGGGTGATCTTTTAACCATTTCTCCTGACGGTGGGTTTCAATAGGGTAGTTTCTACCACCAAAAATAATCAACATATCCGGAGAAACCTTTTTCATGGCCTTAGCGAACATATAGCTAATATCGAGGTTCCACATGTAATTAGAAAAACCAACCATCGTGGGTTTTTCCTGAGAAAAATCAACAGCAAGCTCATCTGGAAATTTGAATAACTTAACCTCAGCCTCATGTTTACCGTGTTCATGAAAATAACTTTTAAGGCACCCAATAGCGTAGGGAACATATTCTGATGTGATCCCCTGAGAAGTATGAGATATGTCACATATAAAAATTTTATCCATAAGCAAACTTTTAAATTGAAATTCGCGTCAACTTATTTTTTTCAATCATATACAAATACAATTGTAAAGCTAAACAAAAAACTCTTTACCGCCTTAACACCATTGACTAAGACTGATTAATAAGATTTAATCATATCATTGTGACTAAGGATTTACCACTTTTGGCCCTCAATTCTTCACTAGTTAGCTTCTTTTATTTTTTTATTCTAATAATTGCCCACAGTCTTTTACTTAGACTACAATTAATTTTAACTGGTATTTCTTATCTATCAAATTTTCTCTATTTCTAATATAGTTCGGTTGTAAGTCCACTTATATGACTCCTGACCAACAAAAAATAATAATCACTGGGGCTTCCAGTTTCGTAGGATGCCATTTAACGCGAGGGCTTTCACAAATCAAGGAATTTGATGTAATACCCCTTGGTAGCAAGAACTCTGGAGACTACAAAAATTATCATATTCAGCGTATCGAGTTTGGCGGTAAAACAAAAAATTGGGCTATTTTAGATATCAGAGATGAAGTTAGCGCTAAACAATTCATTCGTAAATTTCGTCCCGATATATGGATTCATCACGCTGGCCACGCTTTGAATTACGCAAGCACTAAGTACAATGTCAAAGAGGGCTTCAAAACAAATGTAGCTCCGATAAAATACATTTTTAAAAGTTTGTCTGAAAACGGCTGCCAAGGAGTGATCGTCACTGGATCTTCACTAGAATACTCTAATTCTGATAAAGCCTGTTTAGAGTCAGACACATGCACTCCAGAAACTCCCTATGGACAATCTAAACTTCTCGAAACCTTGACTGCACTTGAGATGTCTGATCGTTTTGGCCTCCCGACACGCATTGCTCGATTGTTTATTCCATTTGGACCTATGGACAACCCAAATAAATTGATTCATTATGTAATCGGTCGCCTAAAAAATAGGAACGAAGTTGACCTTTCGCCCTGTAAACAAAAACGTGATTTTATCTATATCGATGATGTGGTTAAAGCTTACTCCCTTTTGATTAAAGATCTTGATCGTGGTGGAGCTGAAATCTTCAATATTTGTAGTGGCCAAGCTACATCACTTAAAAATGTAGTGAACTTGATTGCAGAAACAATTGGCACGCAGAAAAGCTTATTGAATTTTGGAGCACGTACTATGCGAAAGGAGGAACAAATGATATCTTATGGGAGCAATTTCAAAGCTCGAACAACTCTCGAATGGGAACCCAGTAAACTACACGAAGGATTTTCAAAATTAATTAATTATTAAAATCGATTTTTGCAATAAAGTCTAATAATTAGTGATTGAAGAGGAATCAGGATGAAAGTAGTAATTTTATGTGGTGGAAAAGGTACTCGCCTACGGGAAGAAACTGAGTTCCGGCCGAAACCAATGGTCAAAATAGGTGGCAAACCGATTCTTTGGCATATCATGAAAACCTATTCTCACTTTGGATATAATGAGTTCATTCTCTGCCTAGGCTATCAAGGGAATATGATTAAAGAATATTTTTATCACTATATGCTTCATAACAGCGACATCACGATCAAACTAGGTAAAAACCAGCAGATCACCATGCATGACACTTCGATTGAAGAAAACTGGACAATAACCATTGTAGATACGGGCGAAAATCATCTTAAAGGAGCACGGGTAAAAAAAATAGAACCGTATATTGAGGATGATTCGTTTATGGTGACCTATGGAGATGGAGTCGGTGACATAGACATAAGGAAGTTGGTAGATTTTCATCAATCCAACGGGAAAATTGCTACAGTTACAGGTGTGAGCCCACCATCCGCCTTTGGTCAAATTCTCGCTGAGAACTCAACGGTTATCGAATTTAATGAAAAACCTCAAATAAAGGAAGGCATCATCAACGGCGGGTTTCTTATTTTTAATCGAAAGATTTTTGACTATTTAAACGAAGATGAAAGTTGTGATTTGGAAATGGGTGCATTAGAGCAACTTACTCGCAAAAAGGAATTGATGGTGTTTAGGCATGAAGGGGGTTGGGCATGCATGGATACATATCGCGATACCGTCTACCTAAATCAATTATGGAACAACGATCAAGCCTTCTGGAAAGTATGGGACTAATTAGAATATCAAAAAAAATATGTTTAAAAATGTTTATAAAAACCGTCGCGTATTGGTTACAGGGCATACGGGTTTCAAGGGATCCTGGTTATGCTCTTGGTTATTGGATTTAGAGGCGACTGTAGCCGGTTATTCCCTAAGTATCCCAACTCAGCCTTCACACTTTGAAGCTTTAGGGCTTGCTAACCATATCCAACACTGCACAGGAAATATCTGTGACAAGAATTCTCTACAACAAGTTATTGACGAATTTCGTCCAGAAATCGTCTTTCACCTGGCAGCCCAATCTCTAGTTCGTGAATCTTATGAAAATCCTGTTTCCACATTTAAAACCAACACAATTGGCACTGTAAATATTCTTGACTGCCTACGAAATTCACCAACCGTTGCTGCTGCCATTTTAATAACCAGTGATAAATGTTATGAAAATGTTGAATGGCTTTGGGGGTACCGTGAAAATGATCAATTAGGCGGCAAGGACCCTTATAGTGCTTCCAAAGCCTGTGCTGAAATTATTTCCAAAGCTTACATGGAATCTTTTTTTAAGGAAGACGGTCCCAGCATCGCCACAACTCGCGCTGGGAATGTTATAGGAGGAGGGGACTGGGCTATCGACCGAATAGTACCCGATTGCACCCGTGCATGGTCAGAAAAAAAACCAGTCGTTATTCGAAATCCTAATTCTACACGTCCATGGCAACATGTACTTGAACCTCTAAGTGGTTATCTTGCATTAGGACAAAAGCTCTTTCAAGGTGATGCTAGAGTCAAAAATCAAGCCTTCAATTTCGGACCTCAAGCACGAATGAATCAATCTGTCTCTGAGCTAATTACTGAAATGACTCGATTTTGGTCAAATGCCGAAGCAAACTTCCAACAAGAAATAAGCTCTGAAAAACCAGAGTCTACTCTCCTAAAACTAAACTGTGACAAAGCCTCCCAAATCCTTGGATGGGAGGCTATCCTAAATTTCGAAGAAACCGTTCGAATGACAGGGGAATGGTACAAAAAATTTTACAAACATGGACCTTCATCCATTTCAAAAATAACTAGCGAACAAATTAAAGAATACTTTGAAAAAGCTGCCCAGTCGAACCTTCTGTGGACTCAATGAAAAAAGAAAATAAAATAGAAGGCGTCATTATCCAAAAATTAAAAATAATTTCAAATGATCGCGGCCCGGTTCTGCATATGTTACGAAACGATTCTTCTTTATTTAAAGTTTTTGGGGAAATCTACTTTAGCGAAATCAATCCAAAAACTATTAAAGCATGGAAATTGCATAAGAGTCTTACCCAAAATATTGCAGTACTTGTGGGAAAAATTCGGTTGGTTATCTATGACAATCGCCCCTCATCCAAAACTCTTGGGGAAATAGTAGAATACGAAATTGGACGTGATAACAACTATTGTCTAGTCAAAATCCCTCCGATGTTGTGGTACGGTTTCCAGTCCTTAGACAACCAAAAAGCTCTAATCGCTAATTGCACTGACCAACCCCACAATCCTTTGGAATCTGAATCAATACCAACAGATTCGGATAGAATACCATTTCAGTGGGACTCTAAAAGATTAACATAACACCCAAAAAATAAACTGATGCCACAAGTCTCTTTTGTCATATCCGTTCATAACGGTGAAGATTTTCTAGAAAATTGTATCGATAGTGTCTTAAATCAAACATTCGAAGACTTCGAATGCATTATCCTAAATAATGGATCCACCGATAGAACTCAAGAAATTTTAGAACAATATACTGACTCGCGATTGAAAATTATTTATCAGGAAAATATTGGAGTTTCTAGGTCCCTTAATAAAGGAATTCACCTTACGAAGAGTAACTTGATAGCACGCCTAGATGCTGACGATATCTCAACAGCAGACCGGCTCGAAAAACAAGTGGGTTTCATGATTGAAAACCCTAAAATAGTGCTTTGCGGATCTCGTTTCCGAGAGTTAATTAAAGATAAGTCTCTACCTCAAAAAGTGGCGTTTATAAAAATGGACAAATCCATAAGAAAGTCAATGAGCCTATTTAATCCATTTGCCCACAGCACAGTAATGTTTAGAAAAAAAACTTTTATTGACTCAGGAGGTTATAGTGAAAAATATAAGAACGGCCTAGATTATGAACTTTGGCTCCGCATGCTCGCTCTCGGAGAAGCACATATTTTGGATTACGAGCTTTGCTTAATACGCTTTACCAAACAATCCTTCTCCTATCAGAACAAGAGAAGGCAGAAAATGGAGGGGATTTTAATACGATGGAACGCTTTCAAAAAATTTGGAGGGAATCCCACAGAAGCATTATACTATTTAATAAAAAGTCTGATTGGGCTAGCATTCCCATCCTTGAACTATTTTAAAAGGTAAAAGCCCCTACCAGTGAATGTCTTATTTAATTAAAAAATTTTTAAATTAAACCTAAAAAAATAAGTAAAACAACGAACTACAAGTCCAAATTTTTCTATTTTTATATAATTTAAAAAAATGAAAAAAATCTTCCACATTGGTGGAACCACCTTGCCTGGGGGAGGCCCCGAACATGTATATCAACTTTCAAAAAGATTAAACCGTAGTGAGTGGGATATCATTATATGCACATTCAAAGATGGTCTTTACTGGGATAAATTTAATTCAATTGGAATTAAAACTTACAGTCTCGTATTTAGAAAGCTTTTACTAAGTACGCCCTTCAAACTGTTTTCTATCCTAAAAAAAGAAAAACCAGATATAGTCCATACCCACGGTAAAGGACCTGGACTTTACGGGAGAATAGTTGGAAAAATTTTAAACATTCCTGTAATTCATACTTATCATGGTTTTCATTATGAAAATTTATCTAGATTAAAACAGTATCTTCATTTAATAATAGAGAATTTTCTCGCCTTGATTACAACCCACCATATCTTCGTAAGCAATGGAGAAAGAGATAGAGCTCGAGTAATAAAGTTTCTAAACGAAGAAAATTCTACCGTCATTCATAATGGCGTAGACTATGAATATATTGAAAATCTACATATCAAGCGAGAAGCAATTTTACAATCTATTGGATACCTTTCTTGGGAAAACCATAGTTTGATAGGAACCATATCACGGCTTTCTCCAGAAAAAGGAATAATTAATCTTTTGTTAGCATTTCATGAAATCATACAGAAGAATAAAGAATTACGTCTGATCATTATTGGTGGTTATCCCGAGGAACACAAAAATTATTACTTAAAGATAAAGCGATTAATAAAAGAAAAGGGGTTGAGCGAGCACGTCTGTATTCTGGGATACCGAAAAGATGCTCTTAAAATTCTTAAGTGTCTCGATATTTATGTTTCGTCTTCTTTAAGCGAAGGCCTTCCAATTAGCATTTTAGAAGCACTAGCAGCTAAAATACCAACAATAGCAACTGATATCAGGGGGAATAAAGATATATTATGCAATTCAGTTTTTGGCCTACTTGTAAAACCCAACTCAACAGTTAGTCTTGCAGAGGGAATTATTAAAATGACTCAACTTAGCCAAAAAGAGAGAGAACTAATGATACGCAATGCACATAATCGCATAAAAAATCATTTTTCAATTAATGAAATGGTCAACAAAACAATGCTACTTTACAATCTTGTTTCACATAGTAAGTAGATACACAGTTGATATTGGTACTTATCCTAAAATCACCCCTCATGGTTTTGCGTCAAAAACTATCTCTAGTCCGATAATACCTTACAACACCACCGTAACGCTCTCTGGAAAATCCTGATAAATTTTTATTGCTGTTAGTTTCAGCATATATTCGTTCTATACGAGTAAGCGTTTTTGCTTTCAAACGATCAAGAATTATATTCTCATAGCCTTCAATATCAATTTTAACAACATCAACCGATTTATGATTACTTAAGATCTTATCTAGCGTCTGATTTACTGCCAAAACCTTAACAGAAAGGACTTTATCAGGAGTCATTTTAGCAAAGTTTGATAACCCGTCTTTAATCAGTCCTCCGTATCTTCCAGTATCCTCATAAGCAAAGTCGCATTCTCCTTCGTCAATTCCAATTGCACATTCACTCAACTTATATCTTTTTTCGTACCCCCTTAAATTCTCTCTTAATCTTTCAATATTACGAGGAACAGGCTCAAATAGATATACTTGCACACTTGGATTTCTTGTTAAAAAATATAGTGCACTTATCCCAATATTCGATCCAAAATCAACCACCACAGAAATATCTTTGGGAACTCTATAGTCTAGTTTCCCAAAGCATTCTACAAGAGTAATCAAATCATGGTGGCTAAAGGCAGTAACAGCCTGTAATCCTAATGGAGTATTTACAGAAAATTTTTGTGGGTAAGTACCTACTTCAAACACGTAACGGATCAAGACACTTACGGGGCTCTTGAAATAAATAAAAATATTGAAAAAAGCTACATAAAAAGATTTTTCAAACAAAGCCACGGAAAAACTTTTAATTGAGTGTTGACTCACAGTTTAATTTGATTATTTATTGATTAAGTAGGATAAAAAAATATAAATTTTACAAGTTACTTAAGAAAAATTAAGCAATTTATCTGAATAAATTTAGTGTTTTTTGAATAAAAAATATCACATAATAATCCAAAAAACTTTGAAAAACTTTTTTATTTAACATTCCTCACTATTGATTAAATTAAGAATTTGTTGTGAAAAATTGTCAACAGAAGCCGAACTTTGACCTAATATTATATTATTAATATGTGTAACTGATGTATCAACACAAACTGCATTAAGAGTTTCTAATTCCTTCAGGCTATCTGCATCTTTCGGTAGAGGTATTTCTCCAGTTACCAAAGAAGCTCTAACTAAAACAACAAGTGCTGACCCGATAGCTCCAATTACACTCCCAGACCGATGATGATCTGTAAGAATCTGAGGAACAATGGGGTCATCCCAAAGTGACTTCCTAGCTCCTTTACCACCTATCACAATGACAACATCATATTTTCCTCGAATTCCAGGCTGCCTATTCCAATCTACAATCATACCGTCAGGTTGGAACTTTTTCTTTTTCATACCTATAGCTTCCTTGCCAGATTTAGATAAAACAACGACTCGAACTTGCTTGTTTTCCAAAGCAGACCTTATCCCATAAAGTTCCTCCTCACAAAATTGACTTTTAGGAATAATAATCAAAGCATTTTTATTCATCAAACTATTTGACTCTTATTTTATTAAAAAGTTTTTATATTAAAAATATATGACGTTCTTGGCTAATAGCTATTGAATATTTATAATAAAAAATAATTTTCTGGCCAGTGTATTTTTCTTTACCAAAGTATACAATTAACCTTTTATATTTTAATACATGAAGTGCAATCCCATAAAATGTTTAGATACAGAATAAAAATGCTATATTTAATACCCTAATGATTCCTCTTCTTCAAAAAATATGCCACATAACCTTTCAATAGTTTTAGTTACCCCTGAAATACCTACAAATACAGGCTCTATAGGCCGACTCTGTCTTGCCACAAAAAGTACCTTACACTTAGTTGAGCCGCTTGGATTTGAGATTAACGACTCAAGATTAAAGCGAGCAGGTTTAGACTACTGGAAACATCTACAAATCGTAAGACACAAAAGCTTGGAGCATTTTTTCCAATCAATATCTAAGAAAGCTCCTATGGTGTTTTTTTCAACTAAGGCTAAATCTTCAGTTTTTGACCAAAAATTCAAGGAGGGATCTTACTTAATTTTTGGATGCGAAACAAAAGGGTTAGGGGAAGAATTGCTTAAAAAGTTTTCAGAATACAGTTTCCGCATTCCACAATATGATAATCGTGTTCGATCTTTAAATTTAGCAAACGCTGCTAGCATAGCTCTCTACGAAGCAATTCGTCAATTAGGACCTTAAAAAATTACCCAATAGACTCATTTTTGGAGCACTATATGGATACATCTGTCAAACCATCTTCATCGAACAATTCTCGAAGTATTTCTTGTTCACTAGATTGAGTGTACTCTTTGTCTTTTCGATCTATAAACTCGTTAATTCTACGCAAGAAATCCTCTGAAACATTCCTTATAGCCACGTTAGTCATTATTTTTTCTTTACCAAAATGCTCTAACAGTTTCCCAAAACAGGCGTTGAGAAAGGGTGTGAGCATAGATGTGACGCCTTTAAAATCAACCTCTACTATCAAATCTTTTGCAAGCTCAGGCGATATCAATTCAAATACCTTTGCCCCATCGTCGATAGAAGCACAATTCTGCCCAACAGTTTTCTCAAGTAAAACTCGTAAGATCACAGAAATCCCCTTCTAAGTATAAATTTCTGAACCATTTATTCTTTTATCATAGTAAAATAGCTCAAAAACGTTTCAACCCCATGTTAAATGTTAGATGAATGATTAAGCTTACTTTAAATATTTTGCGGATGAAACCTAAATTTTGGTAGCGCCTTAGTTAAATAGTTTGATAATAGCAAGTAGGCCTATCAAAAAAAATCTTCGCTACGCTCATATACACTATATAAGTAATTTGAAAATATTCCTGGAATACATCCATAAAATTCGACGAAAGGTCTAAATTCAGCCAAAGGCCTCTACGCTATTAGTTGACAAAAGATATTTAAATGGAATAAAAATTCCACAAACCTGGGAATACTTACTACCTCACCCAAGGTTATAAAAACAAATTATCTAACTAAAAAGACATGACGACATTATATTCAGAAATGGTTCCTTTAAACCTTTAAAGTTCTATATTTTTAGTCTACTTAAAATAGTCTTAAAATCTACCCAAACGTGGAAACTTTTAATAAAAAATCTAAAAACGCAGAGTTTTTAAAACAAAAAGCTATATTAATTGGTATTGAGTTTTCTAATAACGGTTCTTCGCAATTATGCCATAACTTAAAAGAAATAAAAGGACTGGCAGAAACTGCGCATTACAACGTAGTGACATCAATTTCTCAAAAAATAACACGAATTAATCCTAAGTCATATATTGGGAAAGGTAAGGTAGAAGAAGTCGCCCAAATTTCCCGACAGCTCTCAGCAGATATTGTTATTTTCGACGAAAATCTATCTCCTGCGCAGAATAGAAATCTAGAAAATATATTCAAATGCAGGGTAATTGACCGATCATGGCTTATATTAGAGATATTTGGCAACCACGCACGAACCCGCGAAGCAAAAGTTCAAGTAGAATTAGCTAGCCTAAAGTACGCACTACCGAGACTAACCAAAATGTGGGGGCATCTTTCAAGGCAACGGGGTGGCATTGGTATGAAAGATGTTGGAGAAACTCAGATACAACTAGATAGGCGTTTGATTCGAGATAGGATTACAAAACTAGATCGCAAGCTAAAACAAATTGATCTTGAAAAAAAGACTCAAAGAAAAAATCGTCGAGGAATTTATAAAGTAGCACTCGTGGGGTATACCAATGCAGGAAAATCGACTCTCATGAATCAATTAACCGGAGCTAAAACCCTAGTAGAAAACAAGCTTTTTGCCACTTTGGATTCTACTATTAGAAAAATCAAAAAAAACTTTCCATATCCTATTGTGCTATCAGACACAGTTGGACTTATTGACAAACTACCCCACGATCTAATTGCATCTTTTAAAAGTACCTTAGATGAAGTAAGAGATGCCGATTTACTTATTCGAATGGTTGATATCAGTGATTCTAATGCGAAACGACAAATTGAAACTACCAATAATGTCATCAATGAACTGGGTGTAGAATGTACTGAGTCGCTTCTCGTTTTCAATAAAATAGATAAAGTTAACGATCCAGAATCTCTTGAATCAGAAATTCAAAGGCATCCAGAAGCTATACTGATTTCTAGTAAAAATGAAACTGGAATTGATTTATTACAAAATGCAATAATCCGATGCTATGAAAACAAACTCGATTCTCATAAAGTTGTCATTAACTACAAACAAGCCAAGCTGATTCATCAAATAAGAAAGTGCGCCGTTATAGTTCAAACTGATTACGAAGATACACTTATTCGTTTGGACTTAAGGTTACCGCCAGGAGGCAAAGAAAAAATTCAAGGACTTCTTGAGGATAACAGTTTAACAGACAAAAACTAGGGGAGGAATAGATCTTTAAAAATTGTTAAATAATAATCAGTTTAGCGTGGTTTACCGAAATACGTTTTTTCCCATAATTTTTTTTAAAAAATATATCTACCTTTAAATCATCTTCACTGCCACCTCGTTTAATAATGATTCCTGCTCCAAACTTTGGGTGCAAAACTTTTGTGCCAATTGCAAAAGAGGCCTCTTGGTTTTCGTTTACAAATGTAGTGGCTGGAATTTCATTGGCTCCATATTTAGTCTGCGTTGACTTTTGATAAGAAGGTTCTTCCATGCGGCTCTTATTAGTTATCACATCCGAAGGAATTGCCATTAAAAACTGAGATGGTGGATAATTGAATGTGCTGCCATATATCCTCCTCATTCTCGCGTTACTAACGCAAAGCTTCTTTTTAGCTCGAGTAATTCCCACATAACACAACCTTCTCTCCTCTTCATATTCTTCCGGATCAGACATCGAACTAGCATGAGGTAAAAGCCCATCTTCTAATCCAATAATATAAACTGAATCATACTCCAACCCCTTACATGTATGAAGAGTCATCATTTGCAAAACACCGCGGGAGTCATCTATTGAATCCGCGTCAGAAACCAACGCTGTAGTATCTAAGAATTCTTGTAAGGTCTCCCCCTTCTCTTCTGATTGTTGAATTGCAGTATAGAGCTCGTTTAATGTATCCATACGGTCTCTACTTTCACGAGTGTCTTCATTTTTCAGCATAGCTGCATACCCCGTACGCTCAACAACCTCTTGAAAAAAATCAACTAATGCAGCATTTTCATGAAAGGACCTTAATCCATCTATTATTTCAAGAAAGTTTATAATCTTATTCTTAGCTCCAGAAGTAATAACTCGAGAATAGCTAACCTGACGCAAACCCTCCATTAAAGCGATGTTTTTATCTTCAGAATACTTTTCTATCTTGGCTAGGGAAGTCTTGCCAATTCCACGAGTAGGAACATTGATGATTCGGCGAAGCGAAACAGAATCTGCCGGATTAATAATCACCCGAACAAACGCAAGTATATCCTTAATTTCCTTACGTTCATAAAACCGAAACCCTCCGATCAAACGATACGGGATATCAGATCCTCTTAAAGCTTCTTCCATTGCACGGGACTGTGCATTAGTGCGATAGAGAACCGCCATGTTGTTAAACAAAACTCCTTCTTCCTGGTTGTGCCTTACAATAAATTCGCATACAGAACGAGCTTCATCATTTTCATCTTCAGCTCGATAGTAAATAATTGGCATCCCCTCTTCATTCTGAGTCCAAAGGGTTTTTTCTTTACGGTTCCTATTTTCCGACACCACCCCAGCCGCCGCTTTAAGAATAACTTGGGTTGAACGATAATTTTCTTCTAGCTTAATTACGCGAGTATTTGGAAAATCCTTTTCAAAGTTTAAAATATTCTCTATATTAGCCCCTCGCCACCTGTAAATACTCTGATCATCATCTCCTACTGCACAAACATTGCTATGTTTTGAAGCAAGCAAGCAAACTAATTTATATTGTGTCGCATTTGTGTCCTGAAATTCATCAACTAGAATTTGTTGAAACTGGTTATTGTATCGCTCTGAAACAGTCTCTGATTCTTTGAACAGACGAACTGTCATAATTAGAAGATCATCAAAATCTAAAGCATTACTTTTTTTTAAATTATGTTGATATAATGGATAAACTTCAGCCGCCTTCATTTTTGCACCAAAAGGGAAATTATCTGAATCAATATCAGTCGCTAAAATAAAATCGTTTTTAAAACTGCTAATATGGTTTAACAAGGTCTTGGGAGGA
>CAZOYP010000017.1:0-34201 GCA_964584125.1 uncultured Nitrospinaceae bacterium
GGTAGTCTATAGAACGTTTACCTCGAGATGCTTTTTCCCATTCAGCTTCGGTAGGTAGGCGCCCACCTTTCCAATTACAATATGTTTGGGCTTCTTTCCAGGATATGCCAACGACAGGTTGCTTGTAATTATTAAAATTAGGGTCTTTAAAGTATATAGGTTCTCTAACTTTATTAGTTCGGACAAATTTCATATATTCACCATGGGATACTTCGTGAGTATCAATGTAAAATGGGTCTACTTGCACGTTATGAGCTGGATTCTCAGGGCCAAGAGCATGTCTATCGGTACTGAATAGATCTCCTGGGTTTAATTCAATTAAAGACTTGTGGCTTCCCATTACGTAATTTCCTCCTGCAATAAGTGCCATTCCTTTTGGAGCAATAGAAGCGGGTGAGTCTGAAAAGACTAACGACGGGAGTAAACAGAAAATCCCTACCATCCAGATTACAAATAGCTGCATTTTTTATTTCTCCAGCGAGATTGGTTTTAATAGATCCGAGATAATACAAAGTTAGCTTGATATTTTCAAATATTCTTAAAACATGACCAATATTCTAATACTTTTAATACCTTTTAATTTAAGCTTTGGTGCTTTATACATAGATTTTAGCAGTAATGAATATTGACAGGATTAGCTAGTAAGTATTATATTTTTTATGTCATTAAACTTTGTATCATTTTTTTGTGAAATTTATTGTCTGTTTCTATGATATTTTTTTAAGGTTTGTATTAATGCCTAAACCCAAAAAAGATTCGACTTTATTCCCTGGTGAACTAGATGATAAATTGTGCCTTAACTGTGGTTTCCCCAATCGTAAGTCAGACAGACACTGCATGTATTGCAAAAGTAGTTTATTAGTGGAGGAAGGTCTTTTTGCTTGGATAAGAGAAACTTACTACATTCTTCGTTGGCGTTGGCAGCTTAAACTGCGACGTAATGTTATAGATAGTTCTTCAGAAAACTACTTATCTTTTTTAAGGCTTCTAGGATATTTTGTTGTTGGATTTACCCTTAGTGCTTTGGGTATTTATTTGTTTTCTGAAGCATTAGCTGATAGTTCATTTTCCAGTGGTTTGATTGCCAGCTTATTTCTCTATTATGGAGTTTTGACTCTTAAATTAGTGTTTGTGAAAAAATAACTTCAATTTCTTTAGATAGCACCATATAAGTCGTATATGGTTGTTACCCCTTTTTAACTCTCATTTAAGTTGCTTTCTCCTATATTTGTATTTTTGCGTAGACTGTTTGGGTGTGTTGCCGCTTTATATCCTTTTCATATTTTTTCTTGCTTGAATCTTGTGTTAGCAAGTTCTCGTTTTATAATAAACTAACTAAAAATACTTTTTTCTATTCATAGGATGCTGAAAGAGGGTTTCATGTTACCTGGGAAAAACGACACATCTGACTTTAGGAGTTTGGTTCTACCGGTTCGTGGAATGACATGCTCTAGTTGTGCTTCTCGCATAGAGAAAAAAATATCGACTCTTAATGGGGTTTTAGATGCGAGAGTTAACTTTGGTGCTGAACAGCTGTTTATTGATCTTGACCCCCAAAAGATTTTTCTTGCTGAAATTATAGAGGCTATAAAAAAAATTGGTTTTGAGGTGTTAACAATCCAGAAATCCTATACTCTTGAGGGGCTTACTTGCGCTTCTTGTGTTTCACGGGTGGAGGAGGGATTGACGGGACTTTACGGAGTTTTAGGTGCTCAAGCTAACTTGGCTACTGAGAGAGTGACGATAGATTATATCGAATCAGTTTCAGCTGTAAACGAATTTCGGAGTGTTTTACGCCGTATTGGATATAAATTACTCACAAGTGCTGAGGATAAGGACCAATCAAACTATTTGAAAGAAAATCATGACTCTAATGAATTTACTTCTTTTTTTCGGAGGTTTGTTTTTAGTTCGTCAATTGCATTTCTTATTTTAGTCAGTGGTATTGATTCTGTTCAAAATTTGCTTCAAAAAATTTCTATAATAAACCACAATTATTTGTTGCTTTTGTTAGCTACACCTGTTCAGTTTTGGGGTGGGTGGTTTTTTTATCAACGCACTTGGGATGGTATACGGCATGGGTACGCAGACATGAATACACTTATCGTTATTGGTACTTCTGCAGCTTATTTATATAGTTTGTCAATAACGTTATACCCTGAATTTTTCTTAGGTATAGGGCAGAAAGTTTTAGTTTATTTTGATTCTTCAGTATTAATTATTACTCTTGTTTTGATGGGGAGATTACTTGAGGCAAAAGCAAAAGCAAAGGCATCTAATGCTATTAAAGAGTTGATTGTCTTGCAGCCTAAAACAGCAAGAGTAGAGCGCAATAATACAATAATAAATATTTCCATTGATGAAGTGGTGAGCGGTGATATTTTAAGCGTAAGACCTGGTGAAAAAATTCCGGTTGATGGGATTATCATAAGCGGTTCTTCATCTATTGATGAGTCTATGATAAGTGGAGAAAGTATGCCGGTTGATAAAAAAACCACTGATGCTGTTATAGGAGCTTCTTTAAATATTAATGGAGCATTTAAAATGCGAGCCACACGTTTGGGAAAGGATTCTGTCCTTGCTCAGATTGTTAATTTGGTGACAGAAGCACAAGGACTCAAGGCACCTATTCAAAGGTTGGTGGATAAAGTTTCTAGTTTTTTTGTGCCTGTTGTAATTGGAATCGCAACTATATCTTTTTTTGCTTGGTGGGTTTTTGGAAAGTATGCAGATCTCCCGACTTCCCCGTTTATATTTGCTCTTATAGCTTTTATATCAGTTTTGGTTATTGCTTGTCCTTGTGCACTAGGACTGGCAACACCAACGGCCATTATGGTTGGTACAGGGAGGGGCGCTGAATTGGGGGTCCTTATTAAAGGTGGGGAGGTCCTTGAAAAGGTTGGGAAATTGCATACGATTTTTTTTGACAAAACAGGGACTCTTACTAAAGGTATTCCTAAAGTAATTGACGTGATAGGGAATCCTGCATTAAAGATATCCGATGAAAGCTTATTATTTTATGCTGCATCCCTTGAAAAAGAATCAGAACATCCTTTGGCTAAGTCCATTGTTAGAGAGGCTGAGAAAAGAAACTTAAGGCTTGAAAGTGCGCGAAGCTTTAAAGCTCTGCCTGGTTTTGGTGTTATGGGTTTGCTAAACCAACAACAAGTGATTTTAGGGAATATTAATCTGATGCAAAAACATGGATTTGATGTAGAACCTTGGACTAGTCATATAGAAAAGTTCTCCCGTCAAGGTAAAACGCTCATGATGATCGCGGTGTCTGAGAAAATAATAGGGATGATAACGACATCAGATGTTGTTAGGCCTTATGCAAAACAAACAATTGAACGATTGCATAGCCTAGGATTGGATGTTGGAGTACTCTCAGGTGATAATCGGTATGTGGCCGAGGCCTTAGCAAAAGAGCTTAATATCAAAACCGTTTTGTCTGAGGTTCTTCCAAAAAATAAATTAAATGAAGTAAAAAAAATACAAGCCAAAGGACTTGTAGTTGGGATGGTTGGAGATGGTGTTAATGATGCTCCTGCACTTGCTCAGGCAGATCTTGGTATTGCTGTAGGTTCAGGAGCAGGTGTGGCTATAGAAGCTTCTGATATAACACTTGTAACAAATGATTTAAGAGCCGTTGCGGATGCTATCGAATTAAGTAATAAGACCATGGGGAAAATTAAACAAAATTTATTTTGGGCATTTTTTTATAATTGTTTGGGTATTCCAATTGCTGCAGGAGTATTGTATCCAACGTTTGGAGTCATGTTAAATCCAGTATACGCAGCATTAGCTATGGCCTTAAGCTCAGTTTCTGTTATTAGTAATTCTTTATTACTAAAAAGAGTTCATTTTCAAAAATAATATTTACTTTTAGATAGTCCTTTCTAGTTAATAAATAAAAAGTCTACACTAGGGCTTGGTTAATTGAGGTTGATTATCGCTTGTTTGGAGGTTTGATTTTCGAAGTTTTCAAAGAAAGCTTCGGGAGCTTGTGAAACTCGGAAGAATAACTAGTAATATTTGATTTAGAAATTATCATTCCTTCAATTCCTTCTAGTGAATTGATGAGGGCAAGACCTTTTTTTTTGCCCAAGATAAATAAAGCTGTGGAAAGGGCATCGGCATCCATAACATTATTTGAGATAACCGTTGCTGACATAGATTGATTTGCTGGCCACCCATTTTTTGGGTTTAGTATATGATGATATCTAACTTTGTCTTTGATAAAATATCTTTGATAATCACCGGAGGTTGCTACAGCCGTATCTATAACATCTAGGGAGGCGATTAACTTCTCTGGTTTGCGTGGATGTTGGAGTCCAATGTGCCAGCCTTCAGATTTATTTTTTAAGCCAAAAGCCATTAAATCTCCTCCCGCATTAACGAGGCCATTTTTAATCCCCATTTTTTTTAAAGTTTTAATAGCTTGATCGACAGCATAACCTTTTGCAATAGAGCCAAGATTAATGGACATGCCAGCCTTTTTTAAGCTAATTGAATTTCCGTCAATTATAATATCTTTATAATTAATAAACTTTGTTACTTTTTTTAGTTTGTCCACGTCTGGTGGGGAGGGAGTTTCTGAATTAAATTCCCATAACTTTACCGCTGGACCAATACTTATATCGATTGCCCCATTTGAAAGTGTTCCCCAGTAAACTCCTCGCTGAATAACTTTTAATAAGTCAGGTGATACAGAAGTCTTTACTTCTCCACCTGCTAATGAGTTAAGTTTGGATAACTCTGAGTTTGGTAAATACGTACTCATTATTTTTTCAATACGAGAAATTTCATTGAAGGAGGTATTAATAGCTTTTTGAGCGAGGTCATTATTTGGTTCTTGGATGGTAACCTCTACTAATGTTCCCATTACGAACTTTGTTCGTTTAATCACATCCTGATTTTTAAACTTACAGGATGTAATTAATAAGCAAAGAATGGGCAATAAGTATAAGGGGAATAAAAAATTACTGTTTAATTTAAAAAACATTTTCAAACTAGCGATCAAGTCCTGACACGAGTACTGCTCTATTGTAAGATGCCATCATATCGCTTCGAGTCAACATACCGATAACTTTTAACTTGTCTTCGCTTCTGACAACGGGTAGCTGGTCAACATCTAATTGCGAAAATACTTCCATCGCTTCGTTTAGATTTTGTTGAGGGGTAAGGGAGTACACTTTTTTATTCGCGAGTTCACCGGCCACAAGGAGATCCCCCAATTGTTCTTCAAAAATTACCTCACGAATATCAGAAAAGGATAGAATTCCTGTCATGTCACCTTTATTGTCGAGAACAGGAAAATAGAAATTCTTTGAATAAGAAATAGTTTCCAGAATTTTTCTAAAAGGCATTTCTTGGGCAATAGTTGTGATATCGGTACTCATAACATCTCGAACCCTTATGGAATTCATTATTGATGCTTCCCGACCGTGTCGTATGTTAATTCCTTTATTCAGTAAGTTTTGCATATAAATGGAATGCTTTGTAAATCTCTGGTAAGTATATGATGCGGCTATGCAGGTGGCCATAATAGGAAGAATTAAAGTGTAATCATTAGTTAATTCAAAGAGCATTAGAATGTTTGTCAGTGGTGCTTGCATGACAGCTCCAGCGACAGCTCCCATCCCAACGACCGAATAGGTTTCAGCTGAAACTGACAGAGTTGGGAAAATATAGTGAATACTTGAGCCAAAGGCTGTGCCCAGCATTGCACCTATAAAAAGGGAAGGAGCAAACACACCACCCATACCTCCAGACCCAAGTGTAATCGAGGTGCAAATGACTTTCATGAAAACCAGCAGAAAGGCGAAACCCCAAAATAATTGGCCAGTCAATGCTTGCTCCATTACATCGTATCCGTTGCCAAGAATCTGGGGTATAAAGATAGAAATCATGCCCACCATGAGTCCTCCAATAGCAGGCTTGTAGAGATCAGCTACTTTAAATTTTTCTTCAAACATTTTTTGAGTATAAAAATACATGAAGGTGAATAATCGGGCTACTATTCCGCATAGCATTCCAAGTGCTAAATAAAATATAATTTCTGCTGGGTGCACAAGTTCGTGTACGGGAACATTAAATGTAACTTCATTTCCTTCTAAAGCTCGTCCAGTTACTGTTCCAATCACAGATGCAATGATAATAGGACTAAATGTGTGAATAGTGAAGTCTCCGAGAATAATTTCAAGGGCAAATAGAACACCAGCCAATGGCGCATTGAATGAAGCTGCTATACCAGCTGCTGCTCCACATCCAACTAGTACGCGCATTCTTTCTGTAGATAAATGAAGTAGCTGGCCAATTGTAGAACCAACTGCAGCACCAATCTGAACCGTTGGACCTTCTCTACCAGCAGAGCCACCTGATCCTATGGTGATCGATGAGGTAACAGCACAGGAAGCGATAGTTCGTTTTCTCACTTTCCCGTCATTTAATGCCACGGCGTACATAACTTTATGTACTCCATTTTCTTTTACAGCGTTGGGAAAAAATTTACAGATTAGTCCAATGAAAAACCCGCCTATCATTGGCATCAGTGGTAGTAAAAACGGATATGTTTGAGGCGGTATTCCCGCCAGCGAAAATCCTTTAATAGAAAAAATTGATTCAAAGAATTCTATCATCCAGCGAAAAAAAGTTGATGCAAAACCAGCAAGGAATCCGAGCAATGCAGCAAGAATCAACATGTTTTGATCAAACATTAAAACACTTCTAAACTTATCTCTAATTTGATCAGTTATTGTGGACATGCCATTGCCTCTTAGTAACTCGTATAATGAAAAAGTATTATATGTCATGAAAATCTTAATGGCTATATTTTCAATTTCGTCGAAATTCTAATAAATTGAGATGGCACCTAACTAATTTGTTGTGTTATGCTCCATTCGGGTCATTTTTTTCTTAAAGTATTGTTGCTAACTTACGTTGCACCTTTGTTATCTTTATTTAGGTATTCCCTTATGGTTAAAATTGCGCCTTCTATATTGTCAGCGGATTTCAGCAAACTTGGGGATGAGATTAAAGCTGTTGAAGATGCTGGGGCTGATTGGATTCATGTGGATGTGATGGATGGTCATTTCGTTCCTAATATTACGATTGGACCGCCTGTGATTGAATCAATTCGAAAAGTTACAAAACTTCCTCTTGATGTTCATTTAATGATCGAGAACGCAGACTATTATGTAAAATCATTTGTTGAGGCAGGAGCCGATATTCTGACTATTCAAGTTGAAGCATGCCGGCATCTCAATAGAACAATTCAGATAATCAAGGAACAGAAAGTTCGTGCTGGGGTGGTTTTGAATCCTGCAACTCCTTTATCAAGTTTGGAAGAAGTTCTGCACGAACTTGACATGGTGCTTCTAATGACCGTGAATCCAGGATTTGGTGGTCAGTCTTTCATACCCTCTATGTTGGGTAAGATATCTAACTTGAATGATATTATGAGTAACTATGAAGATGATATTGAGTTGCAGGTTGATGGGGGGGTAAAACCGGGAAACGCAGGTGAGATAAAAGAGTCAGGAGCTAGTGTGCTTGTTGCTGGATCTGCTATTTTTAACAGTAAAGATTATAAGAAAGCAATCAAAAGTTTACGGGAAGCCTGAATCAAACAAACCCCTCTTCCAAAATAAGGAAGAGAGGTTGTTTTTTGATTAATAACTAAGCAGTGAGAACCTGATTTAAACTCCTATTAGTGATTGATAGGAATTTTTTTTGCTTCTTTTTTGGCTTCAGGAATTTTTTGCATCTTAACTGTTAAAATTCCATTAGCAAATGAAGCGTCTATTTTGCTTTGGTCAATTATTGTAGGAATCTCAAAGTTCCTATGAAATGTACCATAAGATCTTTCTCTACTGTAAAACTCTCCTTGCATATCTTCTGTGACTATTTTTTTCTCACCCTTGATTGTAAGGGTTCCGTCATCTAATGAAATATCAACGTTACTTTTATCTATTCCAGGTAGTTCTGCGGTTAAAAGAAAGTTGTTTTCTGATTCCGTGATGTCTACCTTTGGAAATTTATTTTGCTCAAATGGATGATAATTAAAAAAACTGTTACCAAGGCAGTCAGTACCTACTGGGTTTAAAAATCTCTCAATACTTTTGTCAAGTGAGAAGAGAGTTTCGTCGTAGTTATGATTGCCGTAAGCATCGTATCTATTCGACTGCAATGGGATTAAGCGTTTTAAAATCATATAGTTATCTCCTTTATAGTTGTCTCAATTATTTTATTCATTATAAATGATGCAAATTAAGTTCATTTTTAAGAATGATAAATTGAAATTATAATACGGGAGACCGGTCTACCGCTTGTTGATTATTATATATGATTAGAAAACTAAAAAGTCAAGGTTATGGAGCTAAGGTTAATAAATAAGATGCAGAACTTCTATTTCTTTTATGTTACGACAGTAATTTAAAATAAATATTTTAAGACATGAACTTGAGTATATAAACAAAATCCTCCCCCCTAGTTTACAGGGAAGAGGATTTTGTTTACTCGTTTGTTAGGTATTTAGGGTCACTATCTAGCGTCTATCTCCCATTATACGTAAGAGCATTAGAAATAAATTAATAAAATCTAGATAAAGGGTTAGAGCACCTCTGATGGCTTCTTTGGTATCTTCGTCTGTTCCTTCATTCCCAAGAATATTCATTTCTTTAATTTTTTGCGTATCGTAGGCGGTTAATCCAACAAAAATGAGGACGCCAGCATAAGTTATTATCCAATGCATCATCGGGCTTTGTAGAAAGATATTAACGAGAGACGCAATAATAATTCCGATAAGCCCCATAAATAAAAAACTTCCCCAGGAAGTAAGGTCTTTTTTTGTGGTGTAGCCATAAAAGCTCATTGCCCCAAACGTTCCAGCAGTTACTAGAAAAGTTGAGGTGATTGAGGCAGCTGTATAAACCACAAATAAGGTAGAAAAAGTTATTCCAGTAAGCCCAGCATATAATAAAAAGACACCAGTGGCCTGGCTTACGCTCATAGCCATAACTCTTGTGGCTAACCAGAAGACCAACCCAATCTGAGCTATTATTAATACAATTGGCATAACCGGATTACCCATTACTATATTAAATATAGCTGGAGTATTTGCGATGTAGAATGCCATTACACCGGTGATTCCTAGTCCGGCTCCCATCCAATTGTAAACTCGAACCATGAAACGTTGTTGCTCTGCTGCAACGGAATCGATGCTAGTGGTTCTCATTTGATTTTCTTGCATTTTTTTTTCCTTCAATTAAGTAATTAATGAATTTAGTAAAATTTATCTAGTAGTGATAATCATTAAAGCAATTTTTCTTGCCTAAATATATATTAAAAATAGTATTGACGGATAGTTTTGTCAAGTAAAGGATGTTTTAATTTTTAGGTTATTTTTTAGTGTTTTTAATAAACCTAGATGGCTTAGAGTTTGACGGATCTTATATTTTAATGTGCAGTATGTGACTGAAGCTGGCTTTATGTTTTTTCGTGAGAAGAAGTTTTTCGAAAGTATTTTAATGTCAAGCATAATAGGGCAGCGAAAATCATCCACTGAAACCTTTCTTCCCACACGCGTCTTCTCTGAGTTTTGATTTTTTTACCTTCGACTTTGTGTTTTATGTTTTCCATATATAGCTTTTGCAGGTCCATATCACCTGATACTGAACGTACATAACTACCCCCTGTTTGTAATGCCATTTGTTGGAGTGTTTGTTCATCTAGTTTAGTTAATATTACTTCACCAGTTCTATCTTTTTTGAATCCAGAAGATCCTAGTTCATAATTTGGAATAGGAGCACCAATATTATTTCCGATTCCTATTGCAAAAATCTTAGTTTCACTTTCTTTGGCCCAGTTTGCAGATTTTATGGCATCACCCGTATGGTCTTCACCGTCAGTTATTAGAATTATAGCACGTGACCGCGTGTCTTCTTGATTAAACGCTTTGACAGAGGTTCGGATTGCGTGACCTATTGCCGTTCCCTGAACAGGAATAAGATTGGTGTCTATAGCATTTAAGAAAATTCGTGCAGCAGAATAATCTAAAGTGAGTGGACATTGAAGGTATGATGTTCCGGCAAAAGCAACTAGACCAATTCTATCACCTTCAAGCATATTTAATAAATCTGCTATTTTGTATTTTGCTCTTTCTAATCTATTTGGTTTTATATCTTGGGCTAGCATGCTATTGGAAACATCCAATGCAATGATAATATCCACTCCCTTTTGCTCCAGGTCTTCCCAGTGATAACCCCAGCGTGGATGAGAGAGTGCTAGAATAAGAAAAATTATAGCAAAGGTTATTAATACATTATCTATTTTAGCTCTCTCTAGGATGCGTGGGTCAAGTAATCGAGAAGTAAGAGATTTACCTAGAAACACTTTAATCAAGCGTTCCTTTTTTTTATATGACCATATAAGAAATGCTATGAATGGAATAATTATCCAAAGAAAATATAGATATAAATGGTTGCCAAAATGCATTTTAAGGAAGTCTCCTTAAAAAAGAATTTGAACAAATAATTTCAATTAGTAAAAGAAAAAGTCCAGGGATAAGAAAATAATGAAATAATTCTTTGTATTTAGAATGATCAAGAATTTTTACTTCCGACTTTTCTAAAAGATCAATTTGTTTATAAATATCTTGTAGGGTTTTTAAATCAGTTGCACGAAAATATTTTCCGTCAGTCATTTGGGATATTTTGCTAAGAACCTTTTCGTCTATATCAACATCCTGGTAGATAAGTCGTTTCCCAAAAATTGAATCTACTAGAAACGGTGCTTTCCCGCGCTTTCCGACACCAATAGTATAGATTTTAATCCCAAGGCTCTTAGCAATTTCTGCTGCTTGTATTGGTGAAATTGCTCCTGAATTATTCCGCCCATCAGTTAATAGAATAATAATCTTTGATTTAGACTTTAGGTCTTTCAAACGTTTCGCCGAAATTCCAATAGCTGATCCTATCGCAGTAGCATCGCCAGCCATTCCAATTTTAAGTTTTTCGATAAATGAAAATAGAATACTTTGGTCTAATGTGAGAGGACATTGCGTGAATGCATTTGCTCCAAAGACAACCATTCCCATGCGATCCATTTTTCGATTTTTGACGAACTCAGTGACCACGCCTTTGACAACGGAGAGTCGCGTAACTTGGGCGTCATTTTTTTTAAAGTCTAATGCTTGCATACTGCCTGAGGTGTCAATTGCAAGAACAATGTCAACTCCCTGAGATAAAATTTCAGTTCTTTTACTTCCCTCTTGTGGTCGAGCAAATGCAATTATAAAAAGAGTGATAGCTATGAACTTAAGGATAGTTGGAATCAGAACTAGAACATTATAACGGTGCTGGTTTACTGCCTTTATTGAGGACAGAGACGAGTAGTTGATCGCATTTGTTACTGATCTTTCCCTTAGTATTAGGATAGGAATTAATGCCAGAGTTAATAGGAGCCAAGGGTCCTCGAATCTAAAAAAAGTCATACGAATTTATAGTTAATTAGAGTAGAGTCCCAAGTTTAAATTTTCGTGAGTTGTATCTATAAAAGCTCGAACAGATTCTATTTCATCTGTATCCGGTAAAGCTTGGGCCTTTGCAAACTTTATCAGGTCTGATTTTTTTAAAATTCGATTTACTTCGGTCATCGAAGTAAGTTCAATTATATTTTGATTTTTAAAATACTCAGTAATCTCTTCAGTTGTCCAGTCGGCTGCTGGGAAAAGGTATCTTTTTCCAAGGTAACGTCGAAAGATTTCCGAAAGTTCAAAAAAATGATTTCTCGCATCTCCACGTTCAAGAAGCCCTTTGTTCTTTAACATGTCTAGTTCGCGCAGCGCTATAGTATGTGAAGGCAAAATAGGTTCATTTAGTTTAACGTTTGAAGATTTTGTTTTTCTATACTTCCATAGAAGGCATATAGTCGTTATAAGTAAGAGAAAATTTAGCCCCCAAAAAAACCACGGCGTCCAATTTGTATCTACCTTAACAATGTTCTTAATATCTTTTATGTCGGTGGGTTCTCCCTGAAGTCTTAATACAGAAGCGACTTTAATTGTTACCTTCTGAGAGATTACTTCGCCCGGAATGTATTTATCAGTTTTCTGTTCTTTAACTTTAAATGGAATTTTGATTGGGGGGATGGTATAGATTCCTACTTTGTCTGCACGTAATTTTATAGAATATTTTTGTTCAACTATACCTTTTGTTATTTTTCTTGGTTTGTTTGTTTTTTTTTCAATGATATCAAATACATCGATTGTATCAAAGTTTGGAGTGGCGGGTATTAAATCTGACTCATGCTTAAGAATAATCGTGTAGGTGATGATATCTCCAGTCGTGACGATTTTTTTGTCTATTTCTGTGTTTATAGTAAGTGGCGAGTCAGTCCACGCAGTATCCGAAAAGAATAGTAAACAAATAAAAATTAATATAAATTCTTTGCTTCTTACTTTGAGTTGAGATTGATTGGTTGTGATGATTTTATTTTTGTTAAACATGTGTCAATGTGAGTTTTTAGCTCATCGGCACGAGAGTATGTTCCCTGTGCCTCTTCAGATTGAAATAGCCAGATTAGAGCCTCCTGGCAGTTGCTCAATTCCATGTATAACTCGCCTACACTATGAGCTACAAGTGCACGGAACGGGTTTTCTGTTTTTGTTTTTTCTAAGTACTTTATATACTGGTCAATGGCCTGTTCATGAAGGTCTTCACTTTTGAGCTTATCTCCAGTATTGCGTAAATATTGATAATTGTCGGATAGTTTTTCTGATGAACCTACCGAATAAACAATTTTTATGAATAAAACTCCCATCGCAGACAGCGTTATGATAGTTAAAATTATTATAGGTATCTTGATCTTATAACTTAGTCTATCTTTTATAGGTGGGTTTTCCATTTTCAATGCCTTTTTTCACGTATTTTAAAATATCGTATAATCGGTTCTACTAGCGAGCCATCAGTATAAATTTCAATTGTATCGACACCCATTGAGTGGAAAAGGTTTTTAAGGTCACCCCGTTTTTTACGTTCGTATGAAGTTAGAAGGCTTGTCATTTCTCTGTCATTTGTGTCGATTAATCGAACCTCTCCTGACTCAGTGTCTCTAAGGTGAATAAACCCTAATTCTGGGAGATGAGATTCTCTTGGGTCTGATATTGCTATTGCAACTAGATCATGTTTTTGTTTAACAAGTTTTACGTTAGTTTCATAATTTGTTGCTTGAAAGTCAGATATAAGGAAAGCAATGCATTTGCGCTTTTGAATTTTTAATAAGTATTCAAGTGGAAGGTTTAGGTCTGTAAGTTTTCCCTCGGGCTTAAAATTTAAAATTGTACGAATTATATTCCAAACATGAGCTTTTCCTTTTTTTGGTGGTATGTAGTGTTCTATTTTGTTTGAAAATACAATGAGGCCGATTTTATCATTGTTACGAATTGCAGCGAATGCCAAAATAGAGGCTACTTCTGCAGCAATTTCATTTTTTGATTTTTTAATTGAACCAAACTCACCAGACGAGCTGACGTCAACCATTAGCATAACATTGAGCTCACGCTCCTCTATGTATTCTTTTATGTATGGTTGATTCATTCGTGCCGTTACATTCCAGTCTATCAACCTTATATCATCCCCTGGTGCGTATTCTCTTACAGCGTTAAATTCCATTCCACGGCCTTTGAATGCCGATACATATTCACCTGCCATTAATTCTGTAACCATGTGACTAGTTTTGATTTGTATTGACCTAATTTTTTGCATGAGTTCTGTAGAAATATTTTCTTTCTGTACCCTGGGGGGAGTAGCCTTGAACCCTTTAATTATTTTTAAAAAAAAACTCATAGCTATTTTTTTGAAGGAGTTAGCTTGATAGTTCTATAAAAAGTTAAAACTTGACAAAATTTTAAATTGACTAGAATACATTTTCAAGGGACTTCTACAGTGTCAAATATTTGCTGAAGTACATCGTCGGTACATATGTTCTCTGCTTCTGCTTCATATGTCAGGATAACCCGATGCCTTAGCACGTCAAATCCTATTGTTTTAATATCTTGAGGAACTACAAAACCTCGCCCTTTCATAAACGCATAGGCTCTGGAGAGACGATGTAGAAAAATAGAAGCTCGAGGTGACGCTCCATACTGAATTAGATTCGATAGTTTAGGTAAATTCTGGATCTTTGGGTCTCGGGTTGCTGTGACTAAATTCAGAATATAATCTTCTAGATTATTATCTATATAAATGGAATTAATTACTTCTTGTGACTTTATTAAAACTTCTGGCTTAATTATTTTTTGAACTTGAATATCTCCATTGGTCGAAGTCATTCGTTGCATGATAATTTTTTCTTCTTCTTTGGTGGGGTAATCAATTTTGAGCTTAAGCATGAATCTGTCAACTTGTGCTTCAGGAAGAGGGTAAGTTCCTTCCTGTTCAATTGGATTTTGTGTTGCGATTACCATAAAAGGGTGAGATAGGGGGAAAGTCTCTCCGCCAATGGTAATCTGCCGTTCTTGCATTGCCTCTAATAATGCGCTTTGGACTTTAGCAGGCGCTCTATTTATTTCATCGGCCAAAATGATATTTGCGAAAAGAGGCCCCTTTTTAATGGTAAAATCACCAGTTTTTGGCTGAAAAACTTGAGTCCCAAGGAGATCGGCGGGTAAAAGGTCTGGTGTAAATTGGATCCGCTTAAACTGTGCTTGGATAGTTTGGGCTAAAGTGTTGACAGAGGTTGTTTTAGCCAAACCTGGGACACCTTCTAGCAGTATGTGCTCACCAGTCATAAGAGCCAATATTAGTCGCTCGGTGAGATAGTCTTGCCCAACTATAATTTTTTTTATTTCATTTGTTAGTAGAGGAATAAACTCTCCAGCTTTTCTAACTCTTTTTGTGATTTCTTCTATTGTTTTTGACATTTTGGTTATTTTAAAATTGTTGAAAAAAATATTTTTAAGGCGTATTCATTTTCTGGCGAACCCTAATATAAGGGATAATTGGGGACAAGCAAAAATTAAAAAATTTTAATCTAGGTTTGATTTTTATTTTTTAAAGATACTTAAAATTCTGAGTAAGTACTTTAGACTTTACAAACTATATAAGATCAATAGAATGTCCAATTTATAGCTAATTATCTTGGTCTATTTCCAATAAGTTAAAAGGATTAAGTAATGTCTGAAAAAACTCAGGAAAATTTGGATAGCTTAATACTTGAAGGTTTAAATGTTGAAAAGGGTGAACTCGACCTTCGAGAACGAGAACTTGATAATGATGATATTAAGTTAATTGTGAAGTCAGATAAAATCAAAGGGGTTACCGCATTATTTTTAGAGTATAACGAAATTGGTGATGAAGGCTTACAGGCCATTCTAGATTCTGAAAAATTTAAACACCTCACCGCTTTAAATATGTTTAAAAACAAGGTTTCAGATGAAGGGATAAAAGAGATGGCTAGGTCAAAAACACTACTCAATCTTTCAGAACTTGTGATGAGTGATAATAATGTTGGTGTGATTGGCGCCAAAGCTCTCTCTGAGTCTAAAACTTTAGCTAATCTAGTTTCTTTGTGGGTTGGTGATCAACTAGGAGATGAAGGAGTAAAGCTACTAGTTAAGTCAAAGTATCTAACTCGACTTAACCTTCTCACCCTTTATCGAAATAATATTGGCAATGCCGGGGCAATATCACTTGCGGAGTCTAAAAATCTATCCAATTTAACCGAACTCAATTTAAACTGGAATTATATTGAGTTTGAGGGGATTGAAGCTATTGCCAAGTCCAAAACTCTTAAACAGTTAGAGACCCTTACGTTGACATATAATCCTATTGGAGTTGAAGGCGCAAAATTAATAGCAAACTCTGAGAACTTTAAAAGCCTAAAGCTTCTAGATCTTTATGAGACAGCTATTGGTAGTGAAGGTGGAAGGATTTTAGCGGAATCTAAATACCTTTCTAACTTGCAAACTTTGATTTTAATCCATAATGACATAGATGAAAAAACTCAAGAGTTGATAAAAAACTCTAAAAATCTTCCTAATCTAACTAAAGTAGTATTTCTTCCGCCAAAGGCCGAAAATTAAAATCTAACCTATCGCTTTTTATTTTTCTCAAACTAGGTCAATTTAGATAACGAGTATTTTTTACTTAATTTAGCTATGGGATCCTCAAAATTTAGAGGATTCCCTTTTTTATTTGCATGTTTTCTATTAGTCTTGCTTGATGTTAGAATCAAACATTATATATAGATAGTCATTTAAAGAGAACTAGATATCGATGTTTATTGGAAGCCAACCCGATCTATTAGATTTATGGCCTTTTCGGGAAGATAGCATTTACGTAGTTGGAAAAGATGGCATACCTCAACACTATGATGGTACTAAATGGTTGCCGGTTCTCACGGAAAATGCAAACCCACTCATGGGAATATGGGCCTCTGACGAAAATAACATTTATGCTGTGGGTGTTGGCGGTGTAGTCCTTCATTATCACGATAAGAAGTGGCACCAGATTGACACAGGGAGTTATGACTCCTTGAATGCGGCTTATGGCTATGATAGCGATAGTGTTTTTATTTATGGTGTAGGGGGGCGTCTTTTATTTTGGGGAGGTGATCAGTGGCATTATCGAGAGCCTAACACTATTCACGATCTTTTTTGCATGTGGGGAAAAGATATAAATAATATTCATGCGGTGGGAGGAGAAGGAACTTATCGATTTCATGATGGGAAACAGTTCCAGAGGCGGGATGAATTGACTAGCGAAGAAGTTTCTCTATATGGAGTTTGGGGTTCCGCTATTGATGACGTTTATATTGTAGGTTCACATGGAACGATCCTACATTTTAATGGGAATGAGGAAGGTGAGTGGAACCCTATGGAGTCTGGAACAGAGGAGTATCTTTTAAGTGTTTGGGGTTCATCTTCAAGTGATATTTTCGCTGTAGGTGATAATGCAACTATTCTTCACTATGACGGAAATTCTTGGAGCCCTATGGATTCTATAACCGAAAAATATTTAACTAAAGTACGTGGCCTGCGGTCTGACTGTGTTTATGCAGTAGGTGATGATGGCTTAGTGATTCGTTTTAATGGGGAAAAATGGAACGATATGTCATTAGGAGAGGGTGCTTAAATGCCAGGCTTAACAGACAATCATTTACTTTCAATTTTTGGATTTGGTAAAGATAATATTTTTGTTGGCGGAACCGAAGGAACGATGCTGCATTTTAATGGCGAGAAATGGGATTTAATGAACCTTAATGGGCGTTGGGCTATTAAGAATATCTGGGGAACTGCACCTGATAACTTATTTGCTGTTGCTACAGATGGAAGAATTCTCCATTACGGTGGAAAGGAATGGTCTGTAGAAGAAACAGAAAAGTTACCACCTATGACTGGGGTTTTTGGGTTATCTGAAAAAGAAATTTATGCATGTGCACGTCTTGGTCGTATTCTTCGTTATGATGGTAAGGAATGGAAATTCTTAAATACAGGAACCGATGTTGATGTAACTCGATTATGGGGATGCCCTGAAAGTGGAATGTATGCAGTTGGATTTGATGGGCTCATATTAAAACAAGAAGAAGATAAATGGAAACGCTTAACTATTAACTCAAATCATGAATTTTATGGTTTTTGCGGTTTTGGTCCGGATGATATGTATATATGCGGATCTGATGGAATTATTTACAAATTTAATGGAAATGTGGTCACCGAAATGCCTACACGAACTCAAGATTTCTTTCTTGATGTTTGGGGCCCTTCTAAGGAAATGGTTTTTGCTGTCGGTGATCTCGGGATGATCATGTTTAATGATGGAGAGCAATGGGTCCGTATTGAATCTGGTACAGAAGAATATCTCACCGCCATTTGGGGTAGTTCTGACGAAGATATGTATGCTGTTGGTGATAACGGGCTCATCCTTCACTGGAATGGTGAAAATTGGTCAGCCTGCGCTTAGGAGTAGGTCCCACTTTACGGCCAAGTTTGTACTAGTATAATTCTTGACACTTCTTAATAGCAGGTGTTACTGTCCATTATCTAAACTACTGAAAATAAAAGTATTTTCTCCTTATAAAAAGAGCTCCTAAACGGGAAACTAATTTCTTGTTGTTATGCTAAAACCTACTCTTGAAGAATTCAAAGAAAAGTCGAAGAAAGGTAACTTAATTCCTGTATACAAGGAAATTTTGGCTGATCTTGATACACCTGTTTCTGCTTATATGAAAATGAGCGGAAGTGATTATTCATTTTTACTTGAAAGTGTTGAAGGGGGTGAAAAATGGGCCAGATATTGTTTTTTAGGATTTGATCCATCAACTATAGTTAGTATTAAGGGAAATAAGATTATTATTGAGAAACAAGGTAAATCAGAATCTATCATAATTTCTGAGGGCAGCCCGCTGGTTGGGCTTAAGGAAGTTTTGTCTCAATATCAACCCGTTGAAGTGGAGGGATTACCTCGTTTTTCTGGGGGTGCAGTTGGATTTGTAAGTTATGACATGGTTCGTTCTTTTGAAGATTTGCCAGAAGAAACCGAGGATGATCTTGAAGTACCCGACGCCTGTTTTGTGATTACTGATACTTTGTTAATCTTTGATAATATTGCTCAAACAATCAAAATTGTTTCGAATGCTCATATAACTAATGACAATATGGATGAATCGTACAATAAGGCGATAAAAAATATTGAAGCAATTGAAGAAAAACTAAAAATCAGCTTGCCTGTTAATTTGATTAATGAAGGTTTAAAAAACTTTAAAAATACTACCAAGATAGTTTCTAACTTTGATAAAGAACAATATCTTGCTGCGGTTCATAAAATTAAAGATTATATTCATGACGGGGATGTTATTCAGGTGGTTTTAGCGCAAAGGTTGAAGTTTAATATCAGTAAAGATCCCTTTACAATTTACCGAGCATTAAGATCGATCAACCCCTCTCCTTATATGTACTATTTAAAATTTGGTGATTTGAAAATTGTTGGTTCTTCTCCAGAAATATTAGTGCGTGTGGAGGGTGAGAAAATTGAAGTGAGGCCAATCGCCGGGACTCGCAAGCGAGGAAAGTCTGAAGAAGAGGATCAAGCCTTAGAAGCCGATCTTCTTAATGATGAAAAGGAGTTGGCGGAACATATAATGCTTGTAGATCTGGGCCGCAATGATGTTGGTCGAGTAGCAAGAACCAATTCTGTTTCAGTTAATGAGAAGTTTAGCATTGAGCGGTACTCACACGTGATGCATATTGTTTCGAATATTCAGGGAAAAATTAAAAAAGATTTAGATGCTTATGATGTTTTGGCTGCAACTTTTCCCGCTGGGACTTTGTCAGGAGCCCCGAAGGTAAGAGCTATGGAAATTATTGAGGAACTAGAGCCGACTAGGAGAGGCTTATATGGCGGTGCCGTTGGGTATATTAGCTTTAATGGTAATATGGATACTGCTATCGCCATTCGTACGCTTTTGATAAAAAATAATACAGCATATTTAGGAGTTGGTGCTGGAATTGTTGCTGACTCAGTTCCGGATAATGAATTTGAAGAAACCATGAATAAGGGGAAAGCCTTACTTAAAGCAATCGAACTAGCCGAGAAAGGACTTGTTCGATGATCTTGATGATCGATAACTATGACTCATTTACTTATAACTTAGTTCAGTATTTAGGAGAACTAGGAGCAGATGTTATTGTTTACCGTAATGATAAAATAACTTTTAGAGATATAGAAAAACTAAACCCGGAAAAAATTGTAATTTCTCCGGGCCCTTGCACCCCAGAAAAAGCAGGTATTTCTATAGAAACGGTTCGTCACTTTGGTGGGAAGATCCCTCTTTTAGGGGTTTGTCTTGGACATCAGTCCATTGCTAGTGCTTTTGGGGGAGAAATTATTAAAGCAAAAAAATTGATGCATGGAAAAACATCAATGGTTACCCATGATGATAAAAACCTCTTCAAGGGATTACCCAATCCTTTTGAAGCTACCAGATACCATTCATTAGTGTTAGACAAAAATACTGTTCCCGATAAATTTGAAGTAAGTGCAACGAGTGAAGATGGTGAAATTATGGGAATAAGGCATAAAAATGTATTTATTGAGGGTGTGCAGTTTCACCCAGAATCTATTTTGACTACTAGCGGTAAAAATCTTCTTAATAATTTTTTAAAAATGTCAGTAGGCTAAATTAATTAAGTAATTTTCCCATGAGTATTCAGGAAGCGCTAAAAAAAATTATAGATAAGCTAGACCTGAAAGAAGAAGAAATGATTATGGTGATGACCCAAATCATGGAGGGAAAAGTTGAAGATTCTCAATTAGGAGCTTTTCTTACCGCGCTTCGTATAAAAGGGGAAACAGTTGAAGAGATTACAGGTGCAGCAAGGGTTATGCGAGATAAGGCAGAGAAGATTAAGGTGTTCAAAAAACCTATTATAGACACATGTGGTACAGGTGGAGATGGTGCGAATACTTTTAATATTTCGACGGTTGCTGCTTTTGTTGTGGCTGGATGTGATATTACCGTTGCAAAGCATGGGAACAGAGCAGTTTCCAGTCGCTCGGGCAGCGCTGATGTTTTGAAATGTCTTGGTGTCAATATAGAAGCAAGTAGACCCACAGTCGAAAAATGTATTGAACAGGTAGGCATAGGATTCTTATTCGCTCCCCTTATGCATGGTGCAATGAAGTATGCCGCAGGAGTGAGAAAGCAACTCGGTTTCCGAACAATTTTTAATTTATTGGGCCCCCTAACAAACCCGGCTAGAGCAAATGCTCAGGTAATTGGTGTTTATGATTCTAGCCGATTAAAACAAATCGCGAGCGTATTAAAGCTTCTTGGAACTCGTAAGGCTTTTGTTGTTCATGGTAGCGATGGCTTGGATGAAATTACTCTAACAGGCGATACAAAAGTTTGTGAATTAGCTAATGGTCGAATACAGGAATACATACTAAAACCAGATAGTTTTGAGTTGACCGCTTGTGAGGCTAAAGATATTACTGGTGGAACACCAGAGGAAAATGCGGATATTTTAAAAGCCATTTTATCGGGAATAAAAGGACCAAAGCGCGATATTGTATTGATGAATGCTTCAGCAGCGATTTGTGCTAGTGATAAAAAAGAAAACTTAAAAGCCGCAATGCGACTTGCTCGGGAGTCAATTGATAGTGGCTCGGCGCAACAAAAACTAAATGACCTTTGTCGCCTAAGCCAGGAGTGAGAGTATAAATATTGTAAAACATAAATAATTTTTTTATTTTTTGTAGCTAAAATGTCTAATATCCTTTCTAAAATATTTTGTGACAAGAAGATTGAGTTAGATACCGTGAAACGTAAACTTGCTCTTCCAGATGTTAAAACGCGCATCGCAAACAATAATTATAAAATTCGAGATATTAGGGTGTTTCTTGAATCAAGCAAAAGATCAACTATTATTGCTGAAATTAAGCCCCGCACACCATTTAAAGGTGAACTCTTAAAAAACTTTGATCCGGTAGGCATAGCCAAAACTTATGAAAAAAATGGGGCCTCTGCGCTCTCAATTATTACAGAATCGAGCTACTTTGGTGGTTGTCTTTCGACTTTAGAAGAGGCGAGAGGGTGTGTAGATATTCCTCTACTGCGTAAAGATTTTATTTTTGACGAGTATCAGGTATATGAGGCAAGAGCTTTTGGCGCAGACTTGTTTCTTCTTATCGCTACTTGGTTGGATAAAAATCAGTTGGCCGACCTTCTTGCTCTAGGAAAGGAACTGGGACTTCCTGCTTTAGTTGAAACACATAATGAAAAGGACATGGAAAAGGCTTTTTCAGTTGGAGCTTCGGTTCTTGGTATTAACAATAGAGACTTAACAAATGGGGAAACGGATTTAAATATTGCGAGGCGCCTAGTGCCCATGGCTCTTCAAGTGCCAGGCAGTTTTCTAGTTTGCGAGAGCGGTATTCATTCTAGGAAAGAAATAGAAGAGTTTGAAAAACTAGGAGCTCACTCTTTTTTAATTGGAGAGAGTTTAATGACCGCTGAAAATATTGGGAATAAGCTAAGGGAGTTTACTGGTGATAGAGAAGTTTCAACCACGAATTAAAATAAAGGTTTGTGGTACAACGAACCTCAAGGATGCCTTATTTGCAGTTGACAGTGGAGCTGATGCAATAGGTTTTATTTTTTATAAGAAAAGTCCACGCTATATATTGCAAAAGGAAGCTAAAGATATCGTTGCAAAATTACCACCTTTTGTTGAAACTGTAGGTGTCTTTGTCAATGAGACGTCAGATAAAGTCAATCGAATTGCTGAGCAATGTAAATTGACGGCTATTCAACTTCATGGAGATGAATCACCAGCTTTTTGTCGTCGTATCAAGAGACGCGTTATCAAAGCATTTAGAGTTAAGGATACAAACTCATTTAAAGGCATGGCCGATTATGATGTTAGCGGATTTTTACTTGATTCACATAATGATGATGCAAAAGGTGGCACAGGGAAAATTTTTGATTGGAACCTGGCTTTAAGGGCAAAAAAACAGGGGCCGATAATACTTGCAGGTGGGCTAAACCCCTATAATGTTTTTACGGCAATTCATAGAGTGAAGCCTTATGGAGTTGATGTTTGTTCCGGTGTTGAGATATCTCCAGGAATAAAGGATTCTGTGAAGATAGATGAGTTCATAAAATCTGTTCGCAAGTTTCGTTAAAAAATTTTATACGTTAAGTTAATTAGGATATTTTTTTTATGAATCTTTTAATTAACTGTCTAGATTTAAATAGATAAGATAATGGAAGATAAAACAAAAAATATAGAGCTTCCAGATGCAAAGGGTCACTTTGGATCATTCGGTGGTAAATATGTGATAGAGACATTGATGCCTGCATTGGAATCGCTAGAGCAACTTTACAAAGAAGTTCGAAACGATCCAAAATTTCAAAGTGACTTAAAATATTATCTAAAGGAATATGTGGGACGCCCGACACCATTGTTTTTTGCGGAGCGACTTACTAATCATTTAGGTGGAGCGAAGGTTTATCTTAAGCGTGAAGATTTAAATCATACTGGGGCGCATAAAATTAATAACACAATTGGGAGTGCTCTTTTGACACTTCGAATGGGAAAAAAACGGGTTATTGCTGAAACAGGTGCAGGGCAGCATGGAGTTGCTACAGCAACAGCCGCAGCACTTTTTGGATTGAAATGCGACGTTTTTATGGGTGAGGAGGATATAAAACGACAAGCCCTCAATGTTTTTCGTATGAAATTATTAGGGGCTCGAGTAATACCTGTTACGGCAGGAACACGTACCCTAAAAGATGCGACTAGTGAAGCTATTCGTGAATGGATTACTTCTGTAGAAACTACCCATTATATTATTGGTTCCGTTGTTGGGCCTCATCCATATCCTATGATCGTTCGTAACTTTCAGCGAGTTATAGGGGATGAGGTGAGTGAGCAAATTTTGGAAATTGAAAAACGTTTGCCTGATGTTTGTGTAGCTTGTGTGGGTGGTGGTAGTAATGCAATGGGACTGTTTTATCCTTTTACTGGTGATGAGAAAGTAAAACTTATTGGTGTAGAAGCAGCCGGCTTTGGTATTGCAACCGGAAAGCACGGCGCAACATTGAGTCACGGTAGTACAGGGATCCTACATGGCATGATGAGTTATCTTCTACATGATGATGATGGGCAAGTACAAGAGGCACATTCTATTTCTGCCGGTCTAGATTACCCAGGTGTGGGATGCGAGCATAGTTATCTTAAATCAACTGGACGTGCTAGCTATGAAAGTATTACTGACGATGAAGCTCTTGAGGGATTTAAACTATTGTCGAATACAGAAGGAATAATACCTGCGCTAGAAACCGCTCATGCAATAGCACATATAGCTAAAATAGCTCCCAAAATGGGAAAAAATGAAGTAATTGTAGTTTGTTTGTCTGGAAGAGGAGATAAAGATGTAAACCAAATAGCCGGTCGTATGGAGATGGGTTTGTGACTCGGATAAAAAGTTGTTTTAACAAAATAAAAAATGAGAAACGAAAAGCTCTCGTAGTTTTCATTACTGCGGGAGACCCAGATCTTGATGCAACCAAAAATATTCTTGATGCTATAGATGATAGCGGAGCAGATATTATTGAATTAGGAGTTCCGTTTTCAGACCCGCTAGCAGATGGTCCAATAATTCAGGCTGCATCATTGCGTTCTCTTAAAAGTGGAACAACTTTGAAGAAAATTATTTCCTTAGTTCAGGAAATTCGCAAAACTCGAAATATTCCTATTGTTCTAATGACAAGTTTTAATCCTGTATTCGTCTACGGTGAAAAACAGTTTATTGAAGATGCTGTATCGGTTGGGGTTGATGGAGTTATTATTCCTGATCTCCCTCCTGAAGAGGCTACTCAATTTTCTGATTACGCCTCAAAAAAAAATCTTGATGTAATATATCTTTTAGCTCCTACTAGTACAGATGATCGAATACAGATGGTTGCTAAACATGGTAGAGGCTTTATTTATTATGTTTCACTTACAGGGACTACTGGTATGCGAGCCCAATTGGCTGATGGCTTAGGCGATAAAGTTTCAGCCATTAAACAAAAGTCAAAAATCCCCGTGCTTATCGGCTTTGGTATTTCAAATTCCGAGTTGGCGCGGGAAGCGACTAAATTCTCCGATGGTGTTATTATTGGGAGTGCTGTTGTGAAATTGATTGAAAATAATTCTGATCCGATTCAAAGAAATATAAAATTAGCCGAATTTATTGGTTCAATAAAACAAGCTATTACCGATCCCTGTTAAATGAGCGTTTTCTCTCGCTCTGCTCCGGAAATTTCTGTTATCATCCCTGCATTTAATGAAGAAAAATCTATCGGGCTTGTTATAAAAAGTCTTCCTCAAAAAAAAATTAAAGAAATTATAGTTGTTAATAACGGTTCAACGGATAGGACAGCTTGTGTTGCAAAAGAGCATGGGGCTAGGGTGGTTGATGAGGCTTGTCTTGGTTATGGGGCTGCCTGCCTTAAAGGAATTTCTGAGCTTAATGAACCTGAAATAGTTGTTTTTTTAGATGGTGACTTTAGTGATTTTCCTGAAGAAATTGAATCTTTAGTTAATCCAATTATTAATAACCAAGCTGATTTTGTTCTAGGGAGTCGTATGCTTTTGCCTCTAAGTCGAGCTTCGTTACTACCTCAGGCAAGGTATGGAAATTTATTGGCAGTATTCCTTATAAATCTTTTTTTTAGGCATCAATTTACTGACCTTGGGCCATTTCGAGCGATTCGTTATAAGTCATTGAAAGAACTAAATATGATTGATAAAAATTTTGGGTGGACAGTTGAAATGCAGATAAAAGCTGTTAAGAATGGCTTGTGTATAAAAGAAATTCCTGTTCAATATAGAAAGCGGATTGGTGCATCAAAAATTACTGGGACTATATCTGGAACTATTCAGGCTGGAGTTAAAATAATCTTCACGATATTCAAATATTTGTTAATCTAATTCCACATATATTTTTTAATTATAGAGTTAATTTCAAATGATTTTTATTTTTAAAAAACGATTCATAAAGTTTAAATGTGTGTTCCTTCTTAGTTCCTTTTTTTGGACGGCTCCCGTTTTTTGTTATGCAGATTCTTCTGTTGAACAACTGATTCAAGATAGGCTGAGTGAAGATAAAAAAACTTTGAATTTAAGCGGTGCAAATATAGGGACTCGAGGAGCTAAAATTCTGGCAGGTTTGAGCCTTTTTTCTGATGTTGAGACACTTCTTTTACAAGGCAATAGGATTAGATATTCAGGAATAAAGGCCATTGCAAAATCACCTTATTCTGTAAACTTAAAAAACTTGGACCTATGGGGCAATATGATTGGGGATATGGGCTTAAAGGTATTATCTGAGTCAAAGTATATACAGAGACTAGAGGTGCTTAAACTCTGGAAGAATGAAATAGGTGACGATAGCCTAGAATTATTGGCGAGATCATCCAACTTTAAGCAACTAAAAACTTTGATGTTAAATGATAATATGGTGACTCCAATTGGAGCAGGTCATTTGTCAAACCCCGAAATATTCCCAAACCTAGAAACAATAAACTTGTTTCGTAACTCAATAGGAGATGATGGGGCTTCCACTTTAGCAAATTCAAAGCCTTTCGTTAACCTGAAGTTTCTTTATATTGGAGAAAATAACCTTTCAGATATTGGTGCAATAGCTCTTATTAAATCGGACTCTTTCCCCAAACTTGAAATTTTGGACATGGTTAAAAATGACTTAAGTGAGAGCTCTTCAATTGCGGCTTTCAAGCGTCAGAAAAAGAAAAAATTTCAAATAGTAATAAGATAGGTTCGGCTGGCTTTAATTAATTGAAGATATGTATTCAAAAAATAAAATATTTACACTGCTATTTTTCACCTATTTGTTTTTTTTATCCATAACGGTTCAGGCAAAAGAAAATTACCCGTATTCATCAATTGGAGATGGGAAGCAGGCTGTTTCTGTAGCTTTAACTTTGATTGATGGCATCGCTTCTGACCCTGATGGTAATGTGTATATCTCTCACCGTTCTCAGAATCGAATTCGTAAACTTAACCCCAATGGAATTATCACAACTATTGCAGGAAATGGTATTGCTGGGTTCTCTGGTGACGGCGGAAATGCATTGGATGCATCCTTGAATTTTCCTGCAGGATTGGTTTTTGATAGAGGCAATCTATATATAGCTGACCGTAATAATCATCGTATTCGTAAAATTGATATAAATGGAATTATTACTACCATTGCCGGGATAGGTGTGCCCGGTTGCTGCAACGATAATGGCCCTGCTATTAATGCTTCTTTGAATTTTCCTTCAGGTGTTGATATTGATTTAGAAGGAAATTTATTTATATCTGACAGATCCAATAATCGTATTAGAAAAGTTAATGCTAATGGAATTATTAGTACTATAGCTGGATTGGGCAAACCTGGTTTTGGTGGTGATTTTGGCCCAGCAGATAAAGCATTATTAAAATATCCGTTCGGTATTAGCCTTGATAATAGGGGAAATCTTTATATTGCAGATCGAGGTAATAACCGAATCCGAAAAGTTGATCAGAATGGGGTGATTACCACAATTGCGGGTGATGGGACTCATTTTTTTGGAGGAGATTATGGGCCAGCGGATCAGTCAAGTTTAGCTTTTCCTACTGATGTAGTTGTCGATTCGTCGGGTACGATATACATAGCCGATCGTAATAATAATCGCGTACGTAAAATTGATCAGTTAGGTGTTATTACAACGTTAATGGGACTAGGTCAGAAGGAGTTTAATGGGGATAACGAAATTGCAGCTGAAACTACTCTACACCTCCCATTTGCTTTGGCTTTGAATGGAGAAGATCGTTTATTAGTTGTTGATCGTAACCACTTTCGAATTAGAGAGGTTAAGCTTCAAAGCAGTAAAGTTGAGACGATAGCTGGGAACGGAAAGTTTCTATTTAAGGGTGATGGTGGCCCCGGTGGTGGAGCTACTCTGGAGGCACCCTCAGGTATTGCAGTAGACAGTAAAGGCAATATTTTATTTGCTGACCGGCTGCACCAACGAATTCGAAAGGTTGGAGGTGATGGCATTATCAATACGGTTATAGGAAATGGGAAGCAAGGAAATGAAGGTAATGCTGGGCTAGCTATTGAGGCGACCCTTCACCTTCCAGAGGTTTTAATAGTAGACCTTGAAGACAATATTTACTTAACCCAACGCTCTGGAAATGGATGGATTATACGCAAGTCTAATCCTGATGGTATTATTACGCATTTTGCAGGGAATGGGATGCAAGGAAATACGGGAGATGGTGGCCCGGCAATAGAGGCTTCATTTCATACGGTTACTGACATAGCAGCTGACGAGAGAGGTAATATTTTTATTGCAGACTCAATAAATAGAAATATTCGTAAGATCGATAGGCAAGGAATAATTTCTACAATTTATAAAGACAGCTTAGGTACATTGGGGGCGGAGGTACACCCGAACGGGATTGTTATTGACAAAGCAGATAATATTTTTTTTTCAGACTCAGGTAGTAGTAAGGTTTATAAAATAGATACAAGTGGTGTTGTCACATTAATTGCTGGAACAGGTGATTTTCATGATCACGGTGATAAAGGGCCAGCTTTGAATGCTGGCCTTAGATCACCAGGAGGATTAGCAATTGGACCAGACGGACTTTTGTATATTGCCGAGCAAACAACACATCGTATTCGTAAAATCGATTCAAATGGCATAATTACTGGGTATGCAGGCAATGGGAAATATGGTTTTTCAGGTGATGGAGGACCTGCAGCTAAGGCTAATATTAAAACTCCGTTTCGGATGGATTTTGATATGAAAGGGAATCTTTATTTTTCTGATCGAGACAACAATCGTATACGAAAAGTTGACATCAATGGGGTAATCACCACTATTGCGGGGCACAGCAATATTGGATGGCTACAGGATGGTATAGAGGTGCGTATTATGGTGCATAACTTTCCGTAGCTATGTTTCTTAGTAGTGAAGGTGTGTTTTACGTGGACTTAAAAACCCATTTTGTATTTGAATTAAAATTATATCTTTTGCAATAGCGGATTCGTGATTTTTTTTAAACACTTCTTTTTTAATTTTGTGACTTCAAACCTGCCTCAAGCTAAGATCTGACGAGGACTTCGATTTCAGTTACTTCGGGTAAGCCTAAATCGCGTGAGTAAAAATAGTAATGTTACAAAGAATGTTAGTTTTTTTTAAAATCAATAACTAATTCTTTAATCGGCTTATTATTTTGAATATGACTTCCTATAATTGTTTCAATGTCATTTTTTGTTTTGGGAGAGTACCAAGTGTCATCCGGGTAGATAACCATGGCAGGACCGTGTGCGCAGGCGTCTAGACAGCCTGCTTTATTAACCCTAATTTCCCCTTTTAGCCCTAACTCATGGATACGTTTTTTAGCATAATCTAACAGGCCGTCCGATCCTCTTTCGGAGCATGAGCCTCGAGGGTCATCTTTGGTACGTTTGTTGTTGCAGATAAAGAGGTGTTTTTGGAATCGAGGCATGATACTTGATTTTTTTATCCATCAGCCTTTGGTAGTTTGTGAGATTGATTTTCTTCGTAGTATTCTTTAAATTTTCCAAAATTCACATAACATCGATCACAACTATCAGGAAATACAGTTACAATAACTCCTTTTTTGATTCTTCGAGCTAATTCTAGTGCACCACAGAGGGCAGCGGCTGATGATTGGCCTGCTAGAATTCCTTCCTTTTTTTCAAGTGTCTCTACCATATCGTAAGCATCTTCTGTAGATACACTTATTTTCCCATCTAGCTGCTCTTCTTTATATATTCCAGGGACAATTGAACTAGCCATATGTTTTAAGCCTTCAAGCCCATGCAATTCTTCTTTAGGTTCTAATGCGTATCCTTGGATACTCGGATTAAATTCTTTTAGCCTGCGAGTAGTACCCATTATGGTTCCTCCTGTCCCAATGCCGGCTATAAAATGGGTGATTTTGTGATCTGTTTGTTCCCAGACTTCTTTTCCCGTGGTTTCGTAATGTGCTTTCCAGTTTGAGTCGTTATTATATTGGTCTGGCATAAAATAGATTTCAGGGTTTCCCAGATATATTTTTTTTGCAAGAGTAATAGCTCCATCAGAGCCTTCAAATGGACTAGAAGTGACAATTTTAGCCCCGTAATAATCCGCCATTAGGCCTTTTCTTTCTTTGCAAACATTAGCAGGCATAACCAGCTTTACTTTATAACCTTTTATTTTTCCAATAAGGGCGTAAGCAATTCCAGTATTTCCTGATGTTGAATCTAGGATTATCTTATCCTTCGTTAGCTTACCGGATTTTTCTCCATCCTCGATCATTTTGAGGGCAGGGCGAGACTTAACTGATCCCCCAGCATTTCTCCACTCTGCCTTAGCAAAGATGGCAACGTTTCTAAACTCATTACCGATATTTTTTATCCTAATTAGAGGAGTATTTCCTATTGTCTTCAGTACTGAAGTATCAGCAATAACCGGGCAAGTGGGCGTTTGGACTTCTGTTGGAAGTGATAATTTCATATTATTATTTTACATTAACAATTAGATGTCACAATAAACAAATCGTCCCAGATAAAATGCACCCACTTTAAGTTTGATTTATAATTACTTTTGCAGCCCACAAAACTCTTCGTAATCGATTAATTCCTTGATCGTTGGTTTCTCACTACATACAGGACAACTCACATCTTTACGTAATCGAAGGTTTCTAAATTCCGTGTTGAGAGCGTCATAGATAAGTAGTTTTCCTACTAATGTTTTCCCAGTTCCAAGTATTAGTTTTAATACTTCTACAACTTGCAAGTTTCCAATTACTCCTGCTAGGACGCCTAGAACTCCGCCTTCTTGGCAATTTGGAGCCATTCCCGGAGGAGGGGGTTCTGGATACAAACACCGATAGCAAGGGCCATAACCTGGTTTAAAAACAGTTACCTGCCCCTCAAACCGATAAATACTGCCATGAATAAGAGTTTTATTTTTCATAACGCAGGCGTCATTCACTAGATACCGTGTTGGAAAATTATCTGAACCGTCTATAACGTAGTCGTAGTCTTCGATCAAACTCATGATATTGCTTGAATCTAATCTTTCATTAAAGAGAGTTACCTTTACATCTGGGTTGAGTGCCTCGATAGTTTTTTTTGCAGACTCGGTTTTCAGCATACCGATTCGTTCTGTTGAATGAATGATTTGTCTTTGAAGGTTACTAAGGTCAACACGATCAAAGTCGACAATTCCAAGATGACCTATACCTGCGGCAGCAAGGTAATATGCAGCAGGTGAACCTAGGCCACCAGCACCCAGAAGCAAAACCTTGGCTTCTAGCATTTTTTGTTGACCGTTACCGCCTACTTCTGGAAGAATTATATGGCGGCTGTAGCGCTCAATCTGTTCATCGGTGAACTCGATCATTAAACACTCATTCCACCTGCAATAGCAGGGATAATCGAAATTTCGTCTCCGTCTTTTACCCTTGTCTCTTCGCCTTCGAGAAATCGAATATCTTCTTCATTAATGTAAATATTTATAAATCGTCTAGGTGATCCGTTCTCTTCACAAATCCGATCCTTTATCCCGTTAAATTGAATTTCTAGATTATTTATAATTTCAGAAATGGTTTCCCCTTCAGCCGAGACTTCAGACTGGTTATCAGTGAGCTTCATTAAAGGGGTGGGAATTCTTACCTTGATTGCCATATTTTAAATCTCCTTAAAACTATTACACGGTTACACTACTAGAATATATTTCTTCAAAACTGCTCAACTTAGGTTCAATTATCACAGGGTCAGCATACTGTCCATTTAAGGCTTCGACTGTTTTTAGACCATTTCCCGTTATGCAGATTACGGTAGTCTCATCTTTTTTGATGCGGCTTTGTTGAACTAGTTTTTTTGTAACACCAACTGTTACACCACCAGCAGTTTCAGTAAAAATACCCTCTGTCTCTGCAAGAAGTTTCATTGCCAATACAATTTCATTATCATTTATATCTTCACCATAACCACCGCTATCTTGCGTGGTTTTAACACCATAATATCCGTCTGCTGGATTACCAATAGCAATCGACTTGGCTATGGTGTTTGGTTTTACCGGAGTAATTACATCAGTACCATTTTTTATGGCAGTAGTGACGGGGGAACATCCAGTAGCTTGTGCCGCAAAAACCTTTGAATTAACTTTCCCATCCAAAAGACCTAGACATTCAAATTCATGAAATGCTTTCCAGATTTTTGTTATTAGTGAACTGCCTGCAACAGGCACAATTATATTGTCCGGTGTTTTCCAGCCAAGTTGCTCAGCTATTTCGTAGCCGTAGGATCTAGACCCATCTCCATAATATGGTCGTATATTAATATTTACAAAAGCCCATTTATGATTGCCAGCTATTTCACTACAAAGCCTATTTACATCGTCATATGAGCCATCGACCGCGACTAAATTAGTTCCATAAATATTAGTTCCTAAAATTTTTCCAGTCTCTAATCCTACTGGAATAAAAATAAAACTTTTCAAACCAGCTTCTGCAGAATGTGAGGCAACTGAGTTAGCTAGATTACCAGTAGATGCACATGAGATTGTATCAAATCCCAACTCTATCGCTTTAGATACTGCTACCGCGACAACTCTGTCTTTGAATGAAAAAGTCGGATGATTCACAGAATCATTTTTAATGTAAAGATTATTTAAGCCCAGAGCCTTTCCTAGATTTTTTGCACGTATCAAAGGTGTAAACCCTACATGGTCTCCGACTTTATTATCTTCATCCAATGGCATTAGTTCTTTGTAGCGCCACATTGAAGGAGGTCCTGATAATATAGATTTACGCGTTATTTTTTTACTGATTTTTTTGTAGTCATAATCGACTTCAAGAGGCCCAAAACAGTACTCGCAGACATGAATCGCTTCCTTAGGGAAATCTCTTTTACACTCTTTACATTTTAACCCTTTTACATTTCCCATTTAGTGGACTTCCTTAAAAATATTGATAAAAACTAAAATATCTTTCCGCTGTATCGGGTATCATCACAACAACGTTTTTCCCGGGCCCTAATTCTTTGGCAACTTCACATGAAGCAAAACAGGCGGCACCCGCTGAAATACCGGCAGAAATTCCTTCTTCTTTGCCCAATCTTTTAGAGCATTGGTATGCATCATCGTCAGAGACAGGTCTAATCGAATCGAGAATATCTACATTTAATACCTTTGGTTTAAAGCCAGCCCCGATACCTTGTATTTTATGTGGGCCGGGATTTTTTCCTGAAAGAACAGCAGAAGTTGCAGGTTCAACGGCAATAATTTTAGTATCCCCATAATGTTGCTTAAGGGACTCGCCAACACCAGTAATGGTTCCGCCAGTACCCACACCTGCAACAAATGCATCAATTTTTTCTCCATTCATCGCACAGATTATCTCTGGACCAGTAGTTTTTTTATGAATAGCGGGATTAGCCGGGTTGTTAAACTGTTCTGGCATAAAGTAGTTGGGATTTTGAGCCAAAAGTTCCTCTGCTTTTTCAATAGTACCCTCCATTCCAAATTCAGCACGACTTAATTCTGTTTTGGCACCAAAACTTTCAAGCATCATTCTCCGTTCAGCACTCATATTTTCTGACATGACAAGAATGACTTGATATCCTTTTACTGCTCCGACCATAGCTAGACCAATTCCTGTGTTGCCGCTAGTCGCTTCAATAATTGTAGAACCTGGCTTTAATATTCCACGAGTTTCAGCATCCTCTACCATTGCTTTTGCAATCCTATCTTTGACACTACCGCCAGGATTAAAACACTCCAGTTTGGCGTAAATATTCGCCCCATTTTCTGGGCTGATCTTATTTAATTTAACTAATGGAGTTAAACCCACTAATTGCAAGCTATTACTATTTTGTCCAGTTTGTGTTACCAAATTTGTTGTCATAAGTGTTTGTTAAGTAAATATTCTGGCAAACTCGTGATTATAAATGATGGGTATGTGTCAAGTCAACCGTATAAGTGCTTGTGGATTAGGGGGTTTTGTGTGGTTTGACAATTACACATGTTATATTGTTTGGATATACGATAACTGTAGGGTCTCTAATGCTGAAATATCTTATTCTTTGATTTTAGAGATTGGGTTAACCTTTGGGTTTCAAAGACAGAAAACTATTTTATTATAGAAATTCTTTTGAGGTGTATTAAAGAATATATTTTGAGAAATGATTTATTTTAGGGGAGGGAGTTTTTTAGCTAACAGGGAATACGTAATTCGTCTTAAGTAATTTGCTAAAGTGTATTTAGCTACGTGACTTGTTACTTTTTATGCTACTTAGTCTTTTTCTAATTTCTTTAGTGGCGATACTTGAATCTTCCACCGTGGAAATAATATGTGGGGTAATAAAAATCATTAATTCTGTCTTTTTGTTTGTAATACTTTCACTGCTAAACAGTTTTCCTAAATAAGGGATGCTCATTAAACCTGGAACTCCTTCCACTGTTTCAGATGAGTCAGTTCGCATTAAACCGCCCATAACAAGTACTTGGTTATCTTTAAGTACGACTTCGGTGTTAACCTCACGAGTGTTAAAAGAGGCAGTTGTGATTCCTCCAGATGTAACATCGGCACCTTTTGAACTGATTTCTTGTCGAATTTTCATGTTCACGAAGTTATCCGAATTGA
>CAZOYP010000018.1:0-2856 GCA_964584125.1 uncultured Nitrospinaceae bacterium
ACCGTTCCATGGCAGGTACTTTGTGATGAGAAAGGAGCAACGCTTAAGGTTATTCCGGTGGCTGATAACGGTGAGCTCGTCATGGAAGAATATGACAAACTATTAACTAATAAGACACGTATTGTTGCGGTGAACCATGTGTCTAATGCATTAGGAACAATAAATCCGGTAAATGAAATTACCCGTAAAGCTCATGCTGTTGGTGCAAAAGTTCTAATAGATGGAGCGCAGAGCACTCCTCATATGAAAGTAAATGTTCAGGATATTAACTGTGATTTCTATACTTTCTCAGGGCATAAAATGTATGCACCTAGTGGCATTGGCGGTATGTTTGGGAAAATGGAAGTAATGGAGACGATGAGTCCCTATGTGACTGGCGGAGATATGATTATGCAGGTCACTCTAGAAAAAACAACCTATGCAAAACCCCCTGCACGGTTTGAAGCCGGTACCCCACCTATAAGCCAGGTCATAGGGCTTGGCGCAGCAATTGATTACCTTAATTCGGTTGGGATGGGTAAAATTTTTGAGTACGAGAAGAGTCTGCTCGACTATGGGACTAGCTTGCTCAATGATATTGATGGTCTTCGTATTATAGGTAACGCAGAAGAAAAGGCAGCTATTTTATCGATTTACCTAGAGGCAGCACACCCTCACGACATCATCACCATGCTTGACCAAGATGGAATTGCTCTTAGGGGAGGTCACCACTGTGCGCAGCCTACAATGATACGTTTTGGTGTTCCTGCTACAGCAAGGGCCTCAATGGCTTTTTATAATAAATTTTCTGAACTTGATGCATTAGCCGAAAGCCTTCGCAAGATTATTAAATTTTTTTCATAATTAAACTTCTTCAACTATGTTTAGTTGCGCTCGGCATAGAGCAACTATGTGTTATATTGTACTTAGTGGAGCCGAGCTGTTTTCTAGATGCTAGGGGTGGGAATTAAAAATATCAGGAAAGTTTTAAACTGAAATAAAAGGTTTTTGAATATATGTCTTACGACAACGAATTGTACCAACAGGTCATTCTGGATCATAATAGAAAGCCGCGCAACTTCCACGAAATGAAAGACCCTACAAATACTTGTCACGGGATCAATCCTTTATGTGGAGATGACATAACCGTGTATCTTGCACTAGATGAAGTTGATGGTGTGATCAAGGATATCAGTTTCACCGGTTCTGGATGTGCCATATCGAAAGCAAGTACTTCTCTTATGACTCAATTCCTCAAAGGAAAAAAAATTGATGAAAGCCGATTGGTTTTCGATCAATTTCATAAGATGGTGCTGGGAGAATTTGATCCAGAAAAGCAGGAGCACCACTTAGGTAAGCTTACTTTATTTATGGGGATAAGAGAGTATCCGTCACGTACCAAATGTGCCAGCCTTGCATGGCATACGATGATTGGAGCGCTTGATAAAAAAACAGAAGGTGTAAGCACAGAATGAAAAGATGGTCACCCCGGCAAACTCCACTCAAATCAGATACCCACTAGATCGAAATACTAAGCCTGGCAAACTAGTAAGGCAACTAGAAAACGATTCCCTTATTTGTACTGCCTGCGGTCACTTATGTAAACTGAAATCAGGCCAAAGGGGAATCTGTAAAGTTCGATATAACGATAAGGGAACACTTAGGGTTCCATTTAATTATGTTGCAGGTCTCCAAAACGACCCTATAGAAAAAAAACCATTTTTTCATGCCTTTCCAGGAAGTCGCGCTTTGAGTTTTGGCATGTTAGGTTGTGATTTTCGTTGTGCTTATTGCCAGAACTGGTTTACCTCTCAAACTTTGAGAGACGATCAATCAACCAAAAAATCAGACTATATGACAGCAGAGGAGATCTGCAACCTCGCAAAGAAGAATGGCTCCAGAACAATTGTTTCAACATACAACGAGCCTTTAATCACCAGTGAATGGGCAGTAGAAGTCTTTAAAGAAGCTCGAAAGAGGGGATTTCGAACAGCTTATGTTTCTAACGGACATGGCACACCTGAGGTAATTGAATATATATCTCCATGGATAGATTTTTATAAAATTGATCTAAAGACCTTTTCCGATAAAAACTATAGAAAACTGGGAGGAAACTTGAACGCTGTTTTGGATACTGTCAACCGTGTTTTTTCGAGTGGAATGTGGACTGAAATTGTCACTCTTGTAATTCCTGATTACAACGACTCTGATGAAGAACTCACAGGAATTGCAGAATTCATTGCATCTGTTTCAATAGATATTCCTTGGCATGTAACTGCATTTCATCCGGATTATAAAATGAAAGATAGAGAGGGAACAACTGTCGCGACTTTATTGAGAGCGCGTGGGATAGGAAAACAAGCTGGATTAAAGTTTGTTTATTCAGGAAATATTCCCGGGCAAGTAGAAAATACAGAGAATACCTATTGTCCAGGGTGTGACGAGCCTTTAATTATTCGAATAGGATTTCGTGTTAAAAATAATTACCTTCAAAATGGCCACTGTCCGAAATGCTCTCAATCTATAGCAGGTCGCTGGTCAGAAGGTTTAACCTGACCTTTAAATGGTGTACACTGCCTCGGCCCGACAGGGTTTTTTTAAATGGTTTGCGCTTTATTTTTCTAAATTTTTAATATTTTAGATAGAAAACTTCATGTTAGACCAAAACTTATTTATTAATGACTACGAAGAAACTAAAAGACGTTTAATGCGTAAAAAGGTTTCGGTTGATCAGATTGAAGAAATTCGTAAAGCGGTTCTTGATCGAAAAAATTTTATTGGCGAAGTGGATGGACTTCGCGCCGAAATTAATGAAAAATCTAAGCAAGTTGGTATGCTTTTTCAACAAGGAAAAAAAGATGATGCCGAAGACTTAAA
>CAZOYP010000018.1:2956-33873 GCA_964584125.1 uncultured Nitrospinaceae bacterium
ACACTTCCGAAGTTTGAGGCAGATGCTTATCGATTTCGCGATGATGATTTATGGGCTATCCCGACAGGAGAAGTTCCTCTAACTAATTTACATGCAGGTGAAATTCTTTCTATTAATGAACTTCCAAAACGATACATGGCTTATACAGTTTGTTTTCGTCGCGAAGCCGGGTCTGCTGGTAAAGATACCCGGGGAATGCAGAGGTTACACGAGTTTCATAAGGTAGAGTTAGTTCGATTATGCACTCCTGAAACAATGAAAGATGAATTTGAGCTACTAGTAAGTGATGCGGAGCGTCCTTTAAAAATGTTAGGGCTTCCTTATCGAGTATTGGATCTTTGTGGTGGAGATATTACTTTTTCTTCAACACGAGTTCATGACTTAGAGGTTTATTCTCCAGGGACTAAGTCATGGTTAGAAGTTTCATCCATTGGTATGTTTTCAGACTTCCAAACAAGAAGAGGGAACAGTAGGTTTCGCCGCAGCGATAAGGATAAGCCAGAATTTCTTTATTCTTTAAATGGTTCAGGGTTAGCAGCACCAAGAGTATGGGCGGCCATAGTCGAACATGGGTATCAACCAGACGGCTCAGTACGAATCCCTGAAGCACTAGTACCTTTTATGGATGGACAGACAGAAATTCGTCATCCATAATATTTATTATTTTTTAAAACTTGGAGTTTGAAAGTGAAAAATAAAAAACAAGTAGGCAAAGCTTTGGGTCGTGTTTCTAGTGGTCTTTTCATAGTGACAGCTAAATTCGAAGATAAAGAGGATGCAGTACTTGCCAGTTGGGTTAACCAGTGTTCTTTTGAACCCCCAGAACTAACCATATCACTCGGACAGATGAGAAGTGCTAGATTATTGATAGAGTCTTCGGAGGCATTTATCGTTAATATTCTAGGTAAAGAATCTAACAATCTAATGAAACACTTTTTCAAATCTCATGAAGGGTCTATTTTTGAAGGGCTAAAAACACGTAAAGGGATTGAAGGAATACGGATATTAACAGATGCAGTTTCTTATCTTGAGTGCAGACTTTCAGATGCTGTAGTTTCTGGAGACCATGTTGTTTATTTTGGAGAAGTGGTAGGAGGTAAGATGCTAAAAGGAGGAGAGCCAATTTTTCATGTGCGTGACAATGGATTTAATTACTGAGTCAACCCAATCATTTTTGCTATATCGTAATTGGTTATCACCCAATATATTAACATTCCAAGAAAGGCGATGACGCTCAGAGCGAGTGCAATTAGCTTAAAAAGTCTTTTTGGGTCTTCATGGTAATATTTTTTTACATCTTCACTAAAACTTTCAACTACCCCTTCGTTTGGATTTTTGTGCCAGGTGCGGTCGATAGCATCTCGGCCATATATAACTCCGAAAATGACAGCTATGATCAGTATTTCAATGGCACCTATCATATTTTAATTTCCTGGTTTTAATTATTTGATACCCATTTAATAGCTTGCGTATCTTTCTAGAGATGTTGTCCGCTTGGGCAGTTCGGTCAACTGTTTAGTTTCGCTTTTTGTTTCTATACTTTTTGCACAGCGAAAACCATAATCGTCTAACCTTGAATTTGGATAAGCATTATTGCGAAAAGAAGAATAAATGAATCCTTTGAGGTCCCGCCATGACCCACCTCTTAATACTTTGTACTTTCCTCCGATTTGACCCTTTGGATTGATGTGATTTTCAGGTTCGTTATAGTACTCTCGATCAAACCAGTCGTCTACCCATTCTTTAACATTCCCGGCCATTTGGTGAGCTCCGTAGGGGCTTGATCCTTCGATAAACATATCCACTGGTACCATTACATGGTGTTTAATTTCTTTGGTCCATACTTGACGATATCTGGCAAGGCTATGACTAGGGGATTTGTTACCCCAAGGATATACCCTTCCATCTGTTCCGCGTGCCGTTTTTTCCCACTCGGCCTCGGTAGGAAGACGCTTACCTTTCCAACGACAGTAGTCATGCGCGCCTTTCCATTTAACATTATTGATTGGATGATTAGCGAAGCCTTTTCGAGGTTGGAATTTTCCATTGAAAAAAAGAGTTCCAAACTTATTATCTAGATAATAACCTTGCACATTATCAACATCATTTAAAAATATGGCAAAATCATTTGCAGATACTTCATAGCGATCGATATAGTAGGAATCAAGATATGACTTATGCTCAGGGGATTCATCTTCTCCGTGATCATTAGATCCCATTATGAAAAACCCACTAGGAATAAGAATCATATTTTTTGGAGTTTTTGCCGATGAGGATGAAGTATCTTTGGAATCAGTGAAATTTTTATCTGTTGGTAGTATTTTTTGACCAAGCATAGCTCTCGCTTCGTTAGAGAGATCACTTTCAGCAGCAAGAGATAAAAACTGGTTTAAGTGAGGGAAGGCCATACTTTTTTTGCCCGCCTCAATATATATCCAGCCAGAAAAAAAAGCAGCCTCAATTTGATCAGGGAAAAGAAGTGATGTGTCATTTAGGTCTTTTAAAATTGCGGTTAGGATTTTGTCAGATCCCCCCTCTAATGCTTTACGGTACCATTTTTTTGCGGCCGCGTAGTCGTCATTTAGCCAAGCGTATAAACCAAGATTCATGATGGCAAGTGAGTTCAATTGTGGCGAAGGAGATCCTAACTTTAGACCACGCTTGGTCCAGGCTGTCGCCATTTGAAAATTTCCCTGTCGGTAATAAACCCAACCTAATTGTATATATGCGGGAAGATACTTTGAGTTTTGTTCCAAAATATATCGATATTCTGCAATAGAATCGTTAAATTTTTCTTCTTTATAAAATAATTCGGCCAAGGTCTCGCGCGCTTGAATATTATTAGAGTTTCGCAAAATAATAGGATTAATTGTTTTTATTGCCAATTTTGTATTGCCAAGACGGTTGTAAATTTTTGCTATAGAAATATGGGCGTTAATATCATTAGCGTTTATATTTGTTAATTGTTTAAGGTGTAAAAGCGCACTAATAAGCTTTTCTTTTTTGAGATAAATTTTGACCAACTGTCTGCGTGCTTGAAAGAAGGAAGGTTGAATCTGTATCACTTGCAGAAGAGATTTAATTGCACTTTCAGTATTAGAAAGCTCTATATAGGTTTGGGCAAGATTAAATAAAGTTGGGGCGCTATTAGGGTTAGCTTGTAATGCTTTTTTATATTGAAAAATAGATAGTTCATTTTGTTTAATTTCGCTATAGATATTAGCTAGATTATTGTGTGCTTCAACCGAAAGGGGGTTGATTTCTGTAGACGGTTTTAAATAAAAAATAGATTTTTGAGGACGGGCATTTTTATAGTAAACCATACCGACATTTGAAAGGTAAGCTCCTAAAGATTTTTTTTTATTTAAACTCTTAGTGTAAAAAGGTGTTTTCGCATCAAACTTTATGCCAAACCTGTTCTCATAAAAAGAGTCGGGGTAGGATGCACCCATTTCAGTTGATTCAATATTTATTTGATCTTTTCCCGAATCGTAACGAACAAAAAAATGATTTGGCAGGGCGACGCCATAGATAGGAAGATTTAACTCATCACCAATGATAAGATACAGTAGTGAAAGGTTCATGCAATAACCAAGTTTCGATTCTAGCATTCCATGCAAAAATAATTCCTCTTTATTTACAGGTATTCCACGTTCATCAACTTGATTAGTATAACGATACCCCTTCTCTTGATGGATGGCCTGTTTTAAAATATCGACTGTATCCTGTGCATTACTTTCCTTGGTTAATTTTTTTTTAACTAATAATACCAATTGTTCTATTTCTCTTTTTAATAATTTTTCGTCTAAGGATGGATCCCAATCCTTTGAAATTAAAACTAATGCCTCGGTTAGGTCGATTTTTTTTGCATTTTGTTGAAATATGGAAACTAAGCGATTTTTAGTCGATTTAAGGGAGGTGGTAGATTCTGCAAAGACGATGTTAGTGGACGTAACTCCGTATAGGAGTGTGAAAAAAAATAACAAGCTTAACATTCTCGAAAGATTCTTCATCATAAATTAGGGGTTTATGGTTTTTTTAAATAATTCAGATGAAAATATTATATCAAATGGTTTGGTTAGATTAGTGAAATTTAACAATATATAAGGAAATTATGGTTCAAAATATCATTCATTCCTAACTAACCATCCCTCTAAAAGAAGCATTGCCCCTAATAATAAAATAAAATATGTGAATAAAGGTATACTCTCGTTTGTTTTTGTAAGGGTAAACTTGTTGTTGCCACTCGAAAAAGTAAGATTTGCTTTCGGCAACAAACTGCGTATCTCCTTGTTAGATATCTTTATAGAAGATGATTCGATTGGATTAATATTAACGGTGAATGCTCCAACTGATTGTGCTCCAAAAGATAGACGAGAAGGCACTAAGGTGTTTGATTCTGAACTAGAAGTTCGAGAGTTTCTGTAAAGTTGGTATACACCTGGAGTAAAGGTATTTCTGAATGTTATTTTACCGTCTACATAGTGTGGCGCAATAACCTTTCCATCTGGCGCGACAATAAAAGCTTTATTACCCTTCGGAGGATTTTCCCAGTTGAAGGGATCACCTACCAATAAATTCTTCTGTATCAAACTGTCCAGTCCGTTTGCCGAGTACTTAACCCAACGCTGAATCCATGGTAAAAAAGTTGGTTGAATGGGAAAGTTATTCCAATCGCGATCGATACTAGATAAAAATAGAATAACTTTTCCTTTGCCGACAGTTGATTCTATTAAAGCAGGGAGCTTGTTGCTTAAAACTATAGGGGTGGTAAATTTAGAATTCACTCTAGGTTCGACTGAATAAACCGATTGAAATTCGATGCTTTTCATTTCTTCAAGAGTTTGTCCTTTAAATATTTTTAAAACCGGATGTTTACTTGGCTTAATAAGAAGTCGAAATGGCTCATCACTTTTTTGAGCCTGGTGGACAGATTTTAGAAATACAGGAAGAATATTTCCCAACCTTTCATTATAAAACTTGGAATTAACTTGATTCCCAAGAGTAATAAATAAGGCACCACCACGTAATACGAACTTCTCTAGTTCCTGCTCGTATCCGAATGGTAGGTTATATGCATTACAAAGTATGATTACAGAGTAATCTAATAGGTTTCTCTTTGGTAATTCTGCTAGTGTAGAGAGCGTTAATTGGATGTCTGAAAGTGGGGAAGTAAATGGATTCAGGGCTCTCTCAAGATAAAATGTTTCACCTCGGTGTTCCACTGTATTTGGATTTCCATCTACCACCAATGTTTTTATGGTTTGGTCTGGTTGGTAGCTGAAGAATCTAAGGTTATCCTTAAGAAGAGCGTCATCTTCGATGCGGACTTCACCATTTATTAAATTATGGGTTTGCATGGGGAAGGAAAACTCTTTATCTATTGACGAATTGACAGGTATGTCCAAACTTTCTTTAGTTTGTTCTTTATCATTTACCCAGAGAGAAACTTTAAGCTTACTTATAGATTTTGATTGTGAAAGGTTGGCCGTTTTTACTTTCACCTTAATTACACGGTTGTTGCTTAAAAATTCCTGCTGTACCTCGGCATGCTCTACCGCAGCTTTATTAATCCCGTCGCGCATTTCAGAAAAATCAACTATAAAGAACTTATGTGACTTGGTTGCTACTATTGAAGAAAATTCTTTTTCATTCCAACCGTTTTTATCTCGGTCAGTTAAGATATATATGATTTTGTTTTTTTGCGGCACTTCTTCTAGAAGTAATAATGATTTTTTTATTGCAGCACCAATCTCTGTGGTACGGGAGGTAGGTCGGCTTGACTTTAAAGTGTTTTTTGCCTTTTCAGAAACTGTAGTCCAGTTTAGTAGCACTCTACTAGGGCTAGATCCTAGTACCACACTATAAATACTTTTTGTTGGCAAAGAGTTATTTATGTCCAATAAAGTTTTCACTGCTTGATTGTAATACGACTTTTGGTTGGTTTGAGTTCCCATACTATAGGAATCATCGAGGATAAAAACTGTCGCTGAGGGGCCATTAGTTCCTAGATTATTACTGCCACCCATTGAAAATATTGGATTCGCCATAGCTAAGCTTAGAAGCGCTATGCCAAGGCATCTAATTAAAAGTAAAAACTTTCTATTTGGCCTTGATTGCCTAATGGATCGATTTTTAGATTGCAATAATAAATGTATTGCTGAGAAATGCAGGTGTTTTTTCTGACGGCGCGTCATCAGATGAATCAAAATGGGAATCGTTATTCCTATAAACCCAAATAAGAAGAGTGGAGATATAAAGTTGAAGTTCATAGCGTTCAAAGTTTCCCTAGATTTTTTCGTTGAAGCAAATAATAGGTTAGTCCTTGTTCTAAAGGCGTTGAAGTTTCAAGAAATATATAATCTATGCCTAACTTGGCACAATGAGAGCGATAGTATGTAATCTGATCCTGAATCGCACGTTGGTATGTTTCTCTAATATCGACTGGGTCAAGCTCAATAGGGGGGTCGTCCTCTAGAGATTCAAAAATAATATCACCGTTAAATGGAAAAGACACTTCATCAGAGTCCAAGATATGAAAGATGATTACTTCTAGCCCTCGAGACACAAGAAGTTTGAGTTTTTTTTCAATCGAAGATTCTTTAGTAAGAAAATCGGAAACTATAATTACTATTCCCCGGCCGTGCAAGCGTTCCACTATACTTTGAATGACATCCTCAATCTTTGTAACGCCGCTAGGTGATAATGCTGCTAACTCATAGAGAATATGCTTAAAGTGAGATGGCTTGGAACGTGGAGGAACGTGGTTTATTAAACTTTCATTAAATAAAGAGAGACCAACAGCATCATATTGCTTTAAAAAAAGGTATGAAAGTGAAGCAACTAGAGTTCGTGCGTAATCCATTTTATTCATAGTTTTTGGATTGGGAGATAGATATCCCATTGATCCACTTGTGTCTAGTAATATAGTGGCTTTTAGATTAGTGGATTGCTCGAATTGTTTAATTTGGTGCTTATCTGTTTTAGCTACCATTTTCCAGTCGATATGTTTTATCTCATCGCCGGGTGTATAGTCTTTATAGTCGGCAAATTCAACACTAGAACCTGTATGTCTACTTCGATGATGACCCGAGAGCAAGCCTTCAACTAATTTTGTGGCATGTATGTTCAAAGATGCAATCCGTGAAAGAACTTCTGGGTCTGTTTCTAGACCCTTATCTTTACTCATGGCGCAGGTTTTTTATGTTGGGAGTGAATAATTTACTACTTTGAATACCATTCATTAATATTATGTGGCTATATTATTTTTGGCAAATTTAAAATTTTTTTTTTCTAGATCTGGTTCAAGTTGACATCTTGGAATGGCCTTATACAATGGACTTTGTATCCCTGATTAAATAATTAAACTGGTTGAATCCATGAGTTATACTCGTTACTGCAAATGCCATTTTTATGAGGGCGAATCAGAGCATTGGGGTCTTCTTGATCGCAAGGCCTTTGCTCATAAAGGCGCCATACCTCATTATACTCCGGATATTCAGGTTTCGCCTGAACACCTAACTCTGGAAGTTAATTTTGATTGGGCCAAAGAGGAAGTCTGGGGGACAACAAAGTATGATTTGCTTTTTAAGGGTCATGATGTTGATAAAATAACCTTTGATGCTATAAATTTAGATATATCCCGCGTTTTAATTGGGAGAAATTCAGTAGACTTTGAAAACACAGGAAAAAAAATTATTATCCCGTTGAAGAAAAAATTTCAACTAGGTGATCGAATGAGTATTAAGTTAGATCACTCGGTGACCCGCCCTGTTGCTGGAATCTATTTCACCAAACCAGATAATCATCATACGGATCGATTCAAAACAGTTTGGACCCAGGGGCAAGATGAGGACTCTCGCTACTACTTTCCTTGCTTTGATAAGCCAAACTTTAAGCAAACCACAGAAGTTATTATCAACCTCCCTCCAAAAATGTTTGGCTTGTCAAATGGACGCCTAATCAAAAAAAGTATTTCTCGGCTGGGTTCTTCTTTTCACTACAAGATGGAATTACCGTATTCGACCTATTTGTTGTCAATTGTTGCTGGAGAATTTGCAGAACATAAAGAGACTGTAAAGGGTGTCGATATTAAGTGGTATGTGCAAAAGGGTCTTGAAAAGGAAGGACAAAATGCTTTTAGAGATACAGGTAAAATCATTCGTTTTTTTTCTGATTACACAGGGTTTAAATACCCTTATAAACATTACACACAAATAGCTGTCCCTGAATTCGTTTTTGGAGGAATGGAAAACTTTACCGTAACAACCCAGACGGATCTGGCATTATTTGATAATCGTGCTGCTTTGGATGGCGATTCTAACGGCCTTGTAGCACATGAAGCTGCCCATACTTGGTTTGGGAATATAGTGACGGCAAAAAACTGGTCTCATGCTTGGCTGCATGAATCTTTTGCTACCTATTTTGATGCGCTCTATACTCGAGAGTCAAAAGGAGAAAATGAGTTTAGGTATCAACTACTAGAGAATGCTGAAACTTACTTTAGTGAGGATTATGCCTACAGGCGCCCCATTGTTACTAACGTATATAAGGAGCCCATTGACTTATTCGACGCTCATCTGTATCCAGGTGGAGCTGTGCGTTTGCATCACCTTAAGTCTATTATTGGAGAAAAACTTTTTAGAAAAGGTTTAAAAATATTTCTAGACCGCCATAGTTATAATCTTGTTGAAACAACCGACTTTATTCGGTGTCTTGAAGAAGTAACGGGATGTAACTTTGATGAATGGTTACAACAATGGATATATCGCGGAGGTTATCCAAAATTGGAACTGACATTTGATTGGAACGCAAACGATAAGGTAGCTACTGTTGGCATCAAACAAACTCAGAAATCTGATAAAAAAAACGAAGAACTACTGTTTAAAATTCCATTTATTTTAGAGTTTTATTATAAAAATAGTGAAGAGAGATTTTCTGTAGAAATAAAATCAGATAAAGAAAAATTCTGTTTTCGCCTTAAAAACAAGCCACTGTTTTTTAGGATTGATCCCGATTATACGTGTCCCTGTAAGGTTGTTGTTTCTGATGTGCCCCGTCCAATGCTCTATGAGCAATTAAAGCGTGACTCTGACCCTATTGGCCGTCTAGAAGCTGCTTCGGCGCTCACTAAAAATTCATCAACTGAGGATGTGAATATTCTAGGAGAAAGATTAAAGAAAGAAAAAGAGTGGGGAGTTGCCACTCGGATTGCAAAAGCACTAGGCAAAATAGGGGGGGATGAAGCAAGAAATTTTCTAATCAAAGGGCAGAAGAGTAGTAATCCTAAAATTCGCAAAGGAATTATTAGAGCCTTAGGAAGTTTTTGTCATGATGAAAAAGCTATTTTATCTATTCGCCAATGTGCTAAGAATGACTCTTCTTATCGAGTTGAAGCTATTGCTCTTCAGATGCTGGGAAAAGTAAAAGATAGAGATTCATTTGCTTTTCTCGAGAGTTCAATCAGTCGTAAATCACATAATGCTATGGCCCAAACTGCTATTTATAATGCTCTCGCTGAATTAGAAGACGAGAAATCTTGGGATTATCTTATAAGAGGAGCTGAATATGGCGCCCATAGAAATAGCCGACAGGCTGCCATGCGAGCACTAGCAAAGCTTGCTCATAGATACCCTTATCGCAAGGTGGAGGTTGTTGAACATTTGACAAGGTTTGCTCACGAAAAACGAGGTACTCCAGCAGCGACATTTCGTGGTAAGTTAGGAGCTATTATGGCTATGAAACAACTGGACGATCTTTCTGTCGTTCCAGCTCTTAGGCAAATAGTTGACAATGAAACAGATGGGAGATTGCAAAGACGTGCCGAAGATACAATTTCTTATCTTAGAGAATCTGCGAAAAAGCCAAAAGAAATGAAAGAAATTCGTTCGGAGCTGGACAGTGTTATTGCAGAAAATAAATTGCTACGTGAGCGCATGAATATCATAGAAAAAAAACATGCAGCTAAAACTCGAAAGAAAAAAGGATGATAATATGAATCGACCCTTCAATGACCAACCTGTTGAAACCCTAATTGATCAAAACCTCCTTCAAGGAGGAACGGTTCTTGATCTTCGTCTAAAATATATAGGTGACAAGGGTGTGGAGTACTTATCGCAGTGCGCTAAGCTTGTTAATGTTCGCGAATTAAAGCTAGAACGAAATGAAATTACTGACCAGGGTATCCGCATTCTTGCTGAGTCGACAATACTGACTGGTGTTAAATCACTCAATCTTGAAAGAAACTCTATAGGTGATGAAGGCGTGAGGTCACTTTCATTATCTCCACTTTTTTCTCATTTAACGGTACTTAATTTATGGAAGAACCTAGTTGGCTCTGAGGGGGCTAAAGCGATTTCAGATTCTTTTATTTTAAGTAATTTGCAAAGACTAGATCTTGCACATAATAGGATTGGTGATGATGGCGGTAAAGCCCTTGCCGAAAGCCAGACATTAACATCTCTTAAATATGTTGACCTTTTTGGAAATGGGATTAGTGAGGAAACTCAAGCAGCACTTAAAGAAACTCTCAATTTCAAAAACCTTCAGCATTTAGTTTTAGAGTAAATACAGCTACAAGATTGCTTGTCATTTATTTCCATTGAGTGCCTTGAAGCCTTATAGGTTTTCCTTCCTGTTTGTCTAGATAAGATTTGATCTGGCTGAGGCCATCCAAATAATTTTTTTTCGTAAAGTCAATTTCTCCAGGCCCATGGTAACGCCGTGAAAAAACTGAAAGTCTTTGGGCTGTGCGGATACGAAAACTCTTTTCCCATTGCCTTTTCCTAGACGATATTATTCCCCTCACTTCAGGGTAAGATCCAACTCGATGTTTTAGATAATTTAAGAAAGTCTCGTCAACTTCCCTCTTCAATGGTGGCAGGAAGGTTACTGGAGAAAATTCTAGAAGAGGATTGTTGTCAGTAATGAGTTCAGCATCCTGAACAAAAGAGCTTAATTTATTAGCATCGGTTAGAAAAAAATCTGTAAAATCTAGAAATGAATTTATGCCTATTTGTTGTGCTGAATTTTTAATGTCAGGTAAACGCATTAATTCATCAAACCTTATTTTATCAATAGCGATTTCTTCTTTTGACCCAACCAATAGTACTATTCGTGTTAAAAAACTATTCCAAATATAGGTATGTGGAAAAACTTCCTGAAATGTTTTTAGAATGGACTTTGCATCATCCGGTCCAACAAGATGAAGCGGTAGCCACTGCATCATGAGGCCATCCTTGTTTAGACGCTTTGCAGCTAATTCATAAAATTCTCGAGAGTAGAGATTGACTGTGCCTGCCTGGACAGGTGACATAGGTTCAAGTGTTATGACATCATAGTTTTTTTTACTCCAACGTGTAAAAGTGCGGCCGTCCTGAATGTGTATATGAATATTCTTTTTTCTTTGTGCATTGTGGTTCCATTTTAAAAAATGATGAGCGAGTGAAAGTACATTTTTATCAATTTCTACGCTGTCTACTTGCACCTCAGGAAATAGTGATACTGTTCCAGTTGTGTTGCCGGTTCCAAAGCAAATCACCATTGTTTTTTTTGGATTGGGATGCAAAACCATTGGGATGAAACCCATTGCTTGCATGTAAGCGCTTCCTCCAATGGAGTTAGACACGGTTGCTGTGCTGAACCCATTCATATATAAAGTGCGTGCCTTTGATTCCTTATTCTCGATAACACTTAGGGTTGAAAAATCTCCTTCAATGTAATCAAGTAGTTTTAGTTGAGATTTTGAGGTGTTCATTTCTATTCTTGCTAAATTTCTACTTCCAATTTCTTCCGTGGAAATTATAGGATTAGACCAAATGTAACCAATAATAATGAGTGTTATCGCAATAAATCCAGATTTAATAAAATTTTTATCATTCCATCCAAAGTGCTTTGATATTGCAACAAAGCATAAAATGATAAGAATAGAATAGATGACGAATAGAGACATTCTAATTCCCATGAAAGGAATAAAAACAAAGGGAGTAATAATTGTACCTAGTGTTGCTCCTACTGTATTAAGAGCGTAACTATTGCCAAGAGTTTTACTGTTTGTTTTAAATAAATTAAGGTTTATTCGATTTGCTAGGGGGAAAATTAGTCCGAACCCAAGTGTTGGTAGAAACATAAGTCCGAATGCGAATAGCGATCGAATGCCAAGAGTTTTTAATGCTATGTTATCTAGATCATAGAAGATCTGATCGGCCTTCAGGGTCCATTCATGTAAATTTTCAAACAAAGGCAAAATAGCAATGCATAAAATCGCGATGGATAGTTGAATTAAAAGAAATTTTATAACGTGATTTGAATTTCCAAGAAGCTTTTCAGCCATAATACTTCCTAGAGCAATTCCAAAAAGAAATATTGACAGAATAAGCGCAAATGAACTTAGAGTTGTTCCCATAGGGAAAACTAAAATTCGTGTCCATAATATTTCACTTGAAAGCGAAGCCATCCCTGAATATGCAAATATGAAAATAAGAAGCCGCGATAATTGATGGTCAGGAGTTGAACTGTTTTCTTGATTAATTCTGGGTTTTATAACAGGGGCTTTAGGCGGTGGTTTTTTAATAAAGTAACTATGAAAGACTATGCAGAGAAGAAAAACTAAAAAATTTATTCCAACAGCTGTCAAATTAGTTGTGCTGACACCAAAGTATTTTAATGCGATTGTTTGAGTGTAGAGACATCCAACTACAGCCCCGAATGTGTTTAGGCTATAGAGAATAGAAACATCAGATACAATACGCTTGCTATTTTTCCCAATTGACCAACTACCAATAATTGGCAAAGTCGCTCCCATACATATGGTTGCAGGGAGCATGAGTGCGGTGCTAAGAAAAAACTCAATCCAGTGAAGCAGGGAACCTAACTCAATTGTTCCGTTAACTATTGGGGCGTAAAAGCTGGAAATTAATTCGAGCCCGTAGGGGAAAAAAATTCCGTAAAGCCCGATTAAACCTTCAATCAGTCCATAAAGTATTATCAAATTAACATGCTTTTTCTGTCTGTTTCTATGACTAAGGAACAGACCTATTCCCCATGCTCCCAGTGCTAAACCTGTCATAAAAGCGCATAAAACTGCGCTTATTGCATACAGATTTCCCCCAAATACTAGCGCTAATTGTCGAATCCAAATAAGTTCATATACTAGGGTGGCCGCACCTGAAATAAAAATGCAGAAAAAGGGGATAAACTTAGAAGGGGTGGTAAGAAAAACAGTCATGTTAATTTTAAAAAAATTAATTTGGGGCTTATATTGTGCATTTGAAAAGTTTGGTGCGTAGATTTGCATCTCCTATAAAGGAGTGATATTCTTAAAAAAATACCCCTTAATTTAAATTTAGGACATACATTTTTAACAGATTTTTGGAGTGATTTCATGTTTGTGATAAAAAAATCAAACTTGTTTCCTGCTACAGCAATTTTTTTTACTTGTTGTTTAGGGTTAGCTTATGCTGATACTAAACCTTTAGGTATTCACCAAATCCCCCCCATTCCTGATATAGTTGCACGTGTGAACGGTAGTGATATTTCTGCAAAACACATCAAATTTCAATTTACGCAGGTTCTGAAAAAATCACAGGCTCCATTTACAGCTGCCCAAAAAGAAAAAATTGTCCGTAAAGTTATTGATAAAGAGGTAGTTAGAGAGTTAATGTATCAAGAAGGACAGAAGCTTAATTTGGTAGCAGACCCAAAATTTGTAGAAGCGGAGCTTCAGGAATTAAAAGCGGCATATAAAAATGAAAATGAATTTAAGAAAGCTCTTTTGGAAAGAGATATTACTGAGGATGACTTAAAAAAGTCAATTCAAGTGGACTCGCAAGCACAAACGATTTTAAAGCAGCAGGTCAAAGGGATGACAGGAATTGATGATAATTTAGTTGAAAAATATTATAAAGATAACAGAGAAAATTTTCGTAGGCCTATGGCTTACAGAGCCAGCCATATTCTCATCATGCCTTTTTCTCCCGAACTAATTAAAAATAGTAAAATCGAAGACTTGCAAAAAAATAAAAAGGAACTTAGAGACAAAGCTAGAAAAAAAATATTAGAAATTCAAGAACAATTAAAAGGTGGAATAGATATAGCGAAGTTAGCAAAAAAGTTCTCTCATGATGAGTCAACTTCTAAAAATGGAGGTGACTTAGGATTCTTTTATGCTGAAGCAGTAGAAAAAACATTTACGGATGCTGTGGTTAAATTAAAAGTAGGTGAAACCTCTGATATTGTCGAAACAAAGTTTGGTTTTCATTTGATTAAATTGACAGAAACTAAGCCAGGTGAATATGCTTCTTTTCCTGATATGAAAAAGGCTATTCAAGAACATTTGTTTATGGAGGGTGCAAGAGATCGAGTTACAGATTATATTGCTAGCCTTAGAAAAAAAGCCGAAATTGAAATTTTTTACTGACATACTGAAAACTTTATAGACCTTTAATGTTGAAGAATTAATTTGTAATAGAAATAGTTAAATATTTAAACCCATTGCCCGTAGTGGCTTTAATATCTATATCTAAAGCGGGTTTTCTCTAGAGGAGATTGATTAATGGCAACATATACCAAGGAAGAAGATGTAGCAACGACTCAGGAAGACGACCCCAAAGCAAGAGAAGCTCTTAGAGAAGTATTCGGTAATACAGCTCGCTGGTCTTCAGACTTTAATGGGTTTTCAGCTGATGTTATCGTAAACATTAATGGAAGTGAAGAATCTGGAACGATTACTGTAAAGAACTCTAAGGAAATAGAACATTCTATAACAAGCGAAAAGCACAAAGATTTTTTAAGCGAAAATATGGCTTCGATCGCCATGCATAGAGGGCCACGCTCGTTTGAAGAATCAGATGGGAAGTACAAACTAGCTTTTGCCGATGATGGTTCTCATCCTCAAGGAAGAGCAGTAACAATGGGTGGTGATGGGATGAAGTCTTTTTACCGCATTAAAGAAGGACGAATTCAACAGATAAACCGTAAGACTCCTCGTATGTCTTTTACTATTAATGTTGAAGAAAGTGTGAAAAATGTAGAGGGTAAGTTCCTCACTCATAAATACACAGTTTATTATTTTAATCCTGAAAACGGCTCTATTAAAGATGTCGAAAGCTATACTGATGATTTTAAGCGAGTGGGAAGTTTTGACTTACCTGAATACCGTCGGATTATAAATGCAGAGAGTGGAACGGTAGAAGCTGCTTTTATGAAACTTGAAAACCACAAAATATTGTAATTAGTTTTGCCTGATAAGTTAAGAAAGCCCGTTAAGAGATCTTTGGTTTCTTTGCGGGTTTTTTTTGTCATACTATCGATTCATCATTGATACGTCTTCCAGGGTCTATAATTCTATTTTGGGCAATTATGGAATTTTTGACGGTAGCATTGGTACCAATGGTGACTCCTTGCCATAAAATACTATTCTCGACTAAGGCACCACTTTCAATTTTACAATTTGGTCCAATAACTGAGTGAGGGCCAATTTTTGCATTTTCTTCAATATGACAGTTACGCCCAACTAATGCTGGAGGAATAATAATTGAACTATTCAACTTATTTGGAGACATTCCCTTTAAAGAAACTTTTTCATCAAGTGCGTCGGCATTGACTTTAAGATAACTTTCACGGTTTCCCATGTCTTTCCAATATCCATCGTAGAGGTATCCGAAAACCGGGACCTTATCTTGAATCATTTGGGGAAATATATCTTCTGTTGTTCCACAAAATTGACCGGCTGGAATACGATTAAAAATTTCGGGTTCCATAATTTGTATTCCCGTAAACATAACTCTTTTAGTGTTTGTGGGCATCTTCATAGAGGATGCTCCAATGAAATGAGCAATACGGCCATCTTCACAGATTTCTATGGAGTCATACTGTTCAGGAGAAATATCTTGCCTGACAACTAGAGTTAACTGGGAATTATTTTTTTTGTGAAAGTTAATGACTTCGTCAAGTTTGATATCTGTAATGATGTCACTATTAATGAGTATAAAAGGGCCATCTTCAAGAAAGCTCTCCATTTTTTTTATACCACCCGCTGTTCCAAGAATTTTTTCCTCTTGAGAAAAATTAAGATTCATATTAGGTGGTGGAGTCTTTTTAAAATGATTGATGATTGTGTTAGGGAGGTGATGGACATTGACTGCAACATCAATGATATTTGCAGATTCGAGGATATCAAAAGTGTGCGATAGCAATGGCCTTCCAAGGACAGGAAACATTGGTTTTGGTAAGACTCGAGTTAATGGTTGGAGCCTGTTGCCAAACCCAGCAGCCAGAACCATTGCTTTCATCGAACTACTCTTAAATAAATTATTTTTTTAATTACCGGTAGAAGATAAAAAAACATTTTTACTGTTCCGAAAGATTTTTGAGCGAGGTTGTATATGGTGGCTTTGCTATACCTTTGTCCGTTATTATTGAGGTAACTAGATCATTAGGTGTGATATCAAAAGCTGGGTGGGCAGCGATCGCTCCTTCGGGTGTGATCCGTTTATTATTGAGACTGATGACTTCATCTTCTGAGCGCTCTTCAATAGGAATTTCTTCCCCAGAATTGAGGGATAAATCGAGAGTTGAAATGGGGGCAGCAACATAAAACGGAATCTGGTGTTTTTGTGCCAGTACCGCTACCATGTAGGTTCCAATTTTATTGGCAACGTCCCCATTTCCGGCAATTCGATCAGCTCCCACAACAACCGCGTCCACTTGTTTGTTCTTCATGAAAAATCCGCTCATGTTGTCAGTAATTAGTTTGACTGGAATATTATCTTCCATTAATTCCCAAACGGTTAAACGTGCTCCTTGTAAAAAGGGGCGTGTTTCATCAGCAAGCACATCAATTTTCTTTCCCGCATTGACAGCAGCACGAATGACACCAAGAGCTGTACCAAATCCGGCTGTTGCTAATGCACCAGCATTACAATGAGTAAGGATAGTACTTCCGTCATCAATTAAAGTTTGACCAAAACTTCCCATAGCCATATTAGATTCAATATCCTCTTTACAAATATCCAGTGATTCCTGTTTAAGCTTTTCTTTTAGTTTAGGGATACTAAGGGATTTAGATTCGCGCGCAACGCGTTTCATTCTTTCTATTCCCCATGCAAGGTTAACCGCTGTAGGGCGAGATTTTGCAAGTGCTGAACACTTGTCTTCTAATTGAATATAAAAAGAGTCGAAATTATCCGTTTGAATGGATTCAGCTCCGAGACTAACACCCATTGCAGCTGAGACTCCAATGGCAGGAGCGCCCCTAACAACCATTGTTTTGATTGCATCAGCTACATCTTCAATTGTTTTGCAGTCTATAAAAACTTTTTCCAAGGGTAAACGAGTTTGATCAATCATTCTTACCTTGTCGCCCAAATACTCAACAGTTTTTATCATTAATTATCTTTCTGTTAAATTGCTTTTAATCTTTAGTTAAGGAAATATATTTTGTAAGTTTTACGTGGTTTATGAGCTAGCTTTATTTGATTTGAGAATCTTCGTCATAAATTCAGATTCTTCAATTTTTTCAATACGAATAATTTTATTACACGCTTTTTGGCCACGTACTATTGTTATCTGAGATGAGGCAATATCTAATTTATTTGCCAAGAATTTGATGCATGTTTTATTTGCTGCACCTTCCACCGGAGCAGATGTGAGGCGGATTTTTAAAGACTCCCCTTTGATCCCACATATTTTATTTTGTGAAGACCGTGGTTGAATGATTGCTGAAAACTGGATGCCGTCCCTGCAAGTTTTGATATTTAGAGCCATAAAAAGCTATAAATATTTCTTAATTTTTTGGGAGTAAAATTTTCTTTAGCCGTTGGTTTCATTGCTTCGGAGTATGAGCCGAGTTCTTTTTTTCCTCTTTCAATTTTTCAATTTCTCTTTTTAGGCCAGCGAGTTCATGTTCGGCCTTTTTTTTATGTTGGCTGGCGTGGTCACGTGCGGCGTTAATTATTTTTTTTGGGTTTTATTTTTTTATTTCAGGTGTGATCTCAATAGATCTATTTTTTGATATGCCAGTTTTATGCTCTGCTTCTTCTTTAAAGTGCTCTATAGCTTGATTTTTTTGACCTATTTGTTTTTTAAGCTGGTTTAGTTCCTCAGCCATTTCTTTGAAATCATCCGCTACCAAGTGCAGGAATGAATCCACATCTTCTTTATTATACCCAAAAAATTTATCACGAAAACACTGTTCAAGAATATCTAGGTGGTTAAGCCTCATGAATTAATTATTGCAACCTCATGGCAATCATTCCAATAGAATTGACCAGAAATGATTGTAGGAAAATAATGATCAGTATTACGATCATGGGAGAAAAATCAATTCCTATTCCACTCATTGGCAAGAGTTGGCGTACTTTATAGAGAACAGGTTCTGTTATACTATTAAGAAATTGAACAATTGGATTATAAGGATCCGGGTTGACCCAAGACAATAGAGCACGGATAATCATTATCCACATATATAGTTCAAGAACTATTTTTAGAATTTGGGCAGTTGCTGATAAAAAATTACCTAGGATAAACATCGAATCGTCTTCTTTGAATAAGTGGGCGGAATCAGCTTGGGAAAAGAGTCAATTCTAATAAAATTAACGATTTTAAAAACTGTTAATAAAGTATCCAATAATATAAAGGATGTCAACGTGTAACAAATGTTTATGTCCCTTAGGAGTTCCTTTAGTTATTTAACTTTATGTTTTTGAAGTTATACAAGTTTGTTTAGAGGTGTTAAATGAAAAGAATGAATCGAAAAAAAATTAGAGAAATATTGAATCAAAACAAAGAAGAAGTTGAAATTCTTGTTATGGGATGGGTTAGAACGCGCCGTGACTCTAAAGGTGGATTTTCTTTCATTGAAATAAATGATGGTTCCTGTTTAAAAAATCTTCAAATTATTGTCGACCATAATATAGATAGTTTTGAACTCAATTCTGGGAAATTACATACTGGGAGTTGCGCAAGGGTTATTGGTAAATTAGTCCATTCGCCAGGAAAAGGGCAAAGTGTCGAACTCCAGGCAAAGATAGTCGAAGTTTATGGCGAGGCTGATCCAGATCACTACCCTTTGCAAAAAAAACACCATTCCTTTGAGTTTTTGCGCGAGATTGCCCATTTAAGGCCTCGTACAAATACTTTCGGCGCAGTAATGCGAGTCCGTAATAGATTGTCATATTCTATTCATAATTTTTTTCAAGAGCGAGGTTTTTTATACTTGCATACTCCAATCATAACAACAAACGATTGTGAGGGTGCTGGGGAAATGTTTCAGGTTACAACTTTAAGCTCAGATATACTTCAAACAATAGACGGTAAAATTGATTATAGCCAAGACTTTTTTGGAGAAAAAACCGGCCTTACGGTAAGTGGGCAATTGGAAGGAGAGGTTTATGCGATGGCTCTTTCTGAAATTTATACTTTTGGCCCAACGTTTCGAGCTGAAAATTCAAACACTAGCCGTCATCTTTCAGAGTTTTGGATGGTAGAACCAGAAATGGCATTTTATGATCTTGAGGATGATATGAATTTGGCAGAGGATTTTTTACGTTATTTAATCAAAGATATTTTGGAGCATTGTCCGGAGGACTTAGAATTTTTTAATAAACAAATTGATAAGACTATTCTCGAAAGACACCAGGGAATTGTTGACAATAAATTTGAAAGAATTTCCTATTCTGAAGCTATTAAATTACTAGAGAAATCGAACAAGAACTTTACTTATTCAGTGAAATGGGGAGCTAATTTGCAATCAGAGCATGAGCGTTATATTAGCGAGTATGTTTTTAAAAAACCCGTCATAATTTATGATTACCCAGAAGAAATTAAACCTTTTTATATGAAATCTAGTAATGATGGTAAGACCGTACGGGCAATGGATGTGCTTTTACCTAAGCTTGGAGAAATAATTGGAGGTAGTCAAAGAGAAGATGATTACAATATCTTGATAAAAAAAATGGAGGCAAAAAATCTAAACCCAGATGATTATCATTGGTATCTGGATCTAAGGCAGTTTGGGTCAGCTCCGCACGCAGGATTTGGCCTTGGGTTTGAAAGATTAGTTCAGTTTGTAACGGGGATGGAAAATATTCGTGATGTTATTCCGTTTCCTCGTACTCCAAAAAATGCACGATTTTAAGAGCCATTCAGGTTCAACAAGACAGCAGTTTCTACATGTTGTGTTTGGGGAAATAAATCAACCACGGCAATATCTTTGATATCGTAATTTTCTAAACGTGCTAGATCTCTAGCAAGGGTAGAGGGATTACAAGAGACATAAATAACTTTTTTGGGTTTGATCTCGGAAACAGCTCTGATTACTTTTTCTGAACAGCCTTTTCGAGGGGGATCTAGAATTATTGTTCCAATATCCTGTTCTTTGAACTTTCTTATATGTTCTTCGACCTTACCTTCTATGAAAACACAAGAATCAATGTGGTTTTCCTGCGCACTTGCTTGTGCATCTAAAACTGCTTGGGGTAATTCTTCAATCCCAACCACTCGTAAACCAGATTGTCCCAACCATAAACTGATGGCACCTATTCCGCAAAAAGCATCAAGAACTCGACCTGTCGTGCTTTTTGCCCATTCCTCTATTATTTCAAATAACCGAATTGTCTGTTCAGGATGAACCTGAAAAAATGAAGTTAATGAAAGACGAAACTTCAAACTTCCTAGCTGCTCATTAAGCACTCCTTGTCCCCATAGTACATGCGTTTTTTCCCCTAGAATCACATTTGTTTTTAGAGAATTGACATTTTGCACAATCCCACAAATATTTAATTTACTGCAGGAGATTTTATCAGTTAGTTCTTTTAAAAATTCTTTCGAAAAATCACCTGATGTTGTTACTAATCCAACTAGTAGTTTATTTGTAGCCTGTGAGTGGCGTATGACCAATTCACGAAATAAACCTTCATGTTTTTTTTCATCATAAATCGAGACTTGGTGTTTAATAAGAAGTTCTCTAATAAATTCTTTTGTATCGTTAATTTGATTATGGAGGATGCCACATCGTTCTGTGCTTACAACGGCATGTGAACCTTGCTTAAAAAATCCCATTCGGAGAAACCCGCCTTGTTTTTGTACAGCAAAGCTACCTTTGTTTCTATAGTGGTAGCTTTTTTCTGCTGGAACTGACCGTATCAATAAAGACTCTATTTTCCCAATATGTTTCAAAGCATTTTTGACGACGCCAACCTTGAATTCAATTTGCTTATTATAATTTAAATCCTGTAATTTACACCCGCCACACTTATTAAATACTGGGCAGGGGGCTTCAACTCTGTCGGGTGATGGAGAACGTTGTTTGATAATACGGGTAACTCCGAATCTTGGTGTGATTTTTATCACTTCTGCAAAAATTTGATCTTTCGGGAGGCCTTTGGGAATAAAAAGTGTGTAGCCCTTATATTTGCAAATGCCGTCCCCGCTAGACCCTTGACTTTCTACAGTAAGTTCAAGCTTGTCACCAGGACGTACGGGGATAGTGTGTTTTTGTTTAGCCATCCTTTTCTCCAAAGTTCGATCGAGCACGCTAGCATATCATGGGTAAAATTGGCAAGGTGAATTAACCAATGGTCACAATTTCTTTGCGTCTTCATCATCTTTGATGTTTAATTCTTAAGAAATTATTTAATAATTAAAACTTAAAAAAATGGATCAACCAATTTTTATTTTGGGTGCCCTTCGAGAAGAGATCAATCAAATTAGAAGGCAGATGATTGTCAAAGAGAAATTTAAGATGGGGCATGCAGATGTCTGGGCTGGTACTTGGCAAAATATCAGTATCATTTTAGTGCGAACGGGTATGGGTAAAGATTGTGCTTTGAGTGCTCTAAAGGAAGCTTTAGGCAGAAAAGCTCCATCTCTTATACTTTCAATAGGGTATGCCGGCGGGCTGGATTTAAAGTTAAAAGTAGGAGATATAGTTATCGCTGAAAAAATTTTAGAAATTAACCAGACTATTTCCTTTTCTAAATCTTACTCTTTAGATCCAAAACAACTAGATTTATTTGAAAGGCTCGATTCTAATAAAAAAATACTTATTTACAGAGGAACTTTAATAACAGTTAACCAAGTTATTGCAGATTCTTTTGCTAAGCAAGAACTTGGGATATCTCATAAAGCATTGGCGGTGGATATGGAGACATCGTCGCTTATAGAATATGCTATTGAAAATAAAATTCCATTTGTTTCAGTTAGAGCCATTAGCGATACAATGGAACAGTCTTTGATTAATATAAGTTCATTTATTGATGGAGATGGAAAGGTCTCCAAAATTAAAGCGGGCTGGTTCGCGGTCACGCACCCAAATGAAATAAAAAACTTTATATCATTACGGAGTCAAAGCCAGAAAGCTACAACGAATTTGACAGAAGTTTTGGGTGCTTTTTTCAGAACCTTATAATTCCCCTGTTGCTCTAGAATAGAGTTTTTATATATAGAGAAATTTTGACAGTGTGGGACAAATTTGCCTTCCTTTGTGAGTTAATTAGGGGAGGCTATCGACACCAGGCTTGTAAATTATTGTAATAAAAGCGCTTTTAATTTTTTGTATTTTGCCAAATAGTGGCATGGAGATTGCTTGTTACATATTTGAAGATTCGAGTTGGCATAGCCTCCTCCAACGGTTAGGTCTCCCAAGATCTTAACCGTGGCGTGCCAAAGCGAAAGCCAAATGTGTTTTTCTCTCCGGCTCCCCAATGTGGGGAGCCTTCTTCCTTTTTACTCTTTAGAATTTAATTTTTAGGCTTGCTTTCGAACAACTGAATCTAATGCTTTTATTTGTTTAAGAAGTCCTGGTAATTGGGATAGCTTAAGCATATTAGGTCCATCAGATTTTGCTTTGTCTGGGTTTGGATGAACTTCCATGAAGATTGCATCGCACCCTACGGCAATAGCTCCACGGACAAGGTCTGGGATAAGTTCTTTTTGGCCACCACTTTTTTTCCCTTGCCCTCCCGGGAGTTGCAAGCTATGGGTTGCATCAAAGATAACGGGATACCCTAGTTCTCTCATTAGGATCAAAGAACGCATATCTACAACAAGGTTATTGTAACCAAATGTAAACCCACGCTCTGTTAGTAATGTTTTTTTACAACCGCTTTGGGATAATTTATCAACGACATTTTTCATATCCCAAGGAGCCATGAATTGCCCTTTCTTGACATTAATTGCCCGGCCTGTTTTTGCTGCTTTTATTATCAAATTGGTTTGTCGGCACAAAAATGCTGGAATTTGCAATACATCCAGAATATAAGCAGCTGGTTCAATTTCTTCTTCTGTATGTACATCTGAAAGAACAGGGACAGCTAGTTCCTGTTTTATTTTTTCAAGAGACTTTAGACCTTTAATTAGCCCTGGTCCACGGAAAGAGTCGACTGAAGATCTATTAGCTTTGTCGTAAGATGCCTTAAATATTAAAGGAATATCTGCTTGGTTGGCAGCACGTTTAATTTTCTCAGCTGTACTAAGGACATGCTTGTCTGATTCGATAACACACGGGCCAGCAATTAATACGATCGGTCTTCCGCCACCTATTTCGATGTTTCCAATTTTTACAACCTTTGTTTTTTTTATTTTTATACCCATAGGATTTTAATCAATGCTATTTAGGAAAGAGGATTTATCGCTTTACTTGAGAATAAAAAAAATACAAATTTACTTTGCTTCGAATGATGGTGCATCTGCGTGAGTTAACTGACATTCTGGCATTAGAGTATAAATAAAGTTCTTGGCTACATCCTGATTACTTGCCTTATGAATTGAGCTAAACCCACTCTCTTTAAGTTCCTCTATATTTAATTCAGAAACCTCTGGGGTCATTAGAATAATAAAATGCAATTTTTTAAAATTTTTCTTTATGCTTTTTAATTGATTTTGTTCGTTTTTATCCTTACGTAGAACATATATAACTAAATCTGGTTTAATCGATCTGTTTTGCTTTAAACAGTCTTCGAGCCTTTCAAATGTCATCATTAAAAGTTTTTCTTGCTTAAGGAGTTTAGCTAGATGAAGCCTTTCTCCTTTAATGGGATCGACAATAAATATTGATTTAAAGGCGGAATTTCGTGTTTGTTTAGGTGTGTGTGTAGAGTAATCCATAACTGGTTTAGTCTATCATCAAAAAACACATCCATGAAAAAAAACTGGATTTCAAACCCAAACCATTTTCATTTAGCCTTTACGTTTGACTTTTCTTAAAACGGTGTGGACAATAAAATTTATCTGAACTTATCTAATCTAAAAACTTATGATAGTTTTCAGTAAACTACTATTTATCATATTCTCGCTGATTGCCTGGTCTACGAACGCGTTCGGGTCAAGTGGAATAATTGTGGTTGAGGTGGATGGTGCTATCAATCCAATTGTGGCAGAGTTTGTGACTAATGAAATTCATAACGCTAATAAGTCTTTGGAGGAATTGATTGTTATTAGAATGGATACCCCAGGGGGATTGGATACTTCTATGCGGAAAATTATTAAGGCCATTCAAGGTTCGAAAATCCCTGTGGTTTCATTTGTTTCTCCAGGGGGGTCACGTGCAGCATCAGCCGGAACCTTTATTACAATTGCATCTCATATTGCTGCTATGGAACCGGGAACAAATATCGGGGCTGCTCACCCAGTTAACCTAATGGGTAGTGGTACAGGTGGGCAAGCAAAAATTATGGAAGATAAGGTTGTGAACGATGCATCTGCTTACATCCGTTCTCTTGCAGAGAAAAGGGGTAGAAATGCTCATTGGGCTGAATTATCTGTTAGAAAAAGTGTTTCTGTTTCAGCAGAGGAAGCAAAGCGCCTCAACGTAATTGACTTTGTAGTTGCTAACTTAGATTCTCTGATTTTGGCATTAGATAAAAGAGAAGTGAAATTAGCGGGAAGTGTAGTTACACTTAATACTTCTGAAAAAAATATTAATTTTAAGAAGATGAACAGCAGGCAAAGAATCCTCGATATTATTGCTAATCCTAATGTGGCGTATGTTTTGATGATGCTGGGATTAGTGGGCCTTTATCTAGAACTATCAAACCCAGGACTTATCTTACCAGGTGTGGTAGGAAGTGTCAGTCTGGTTTTGGCCTTGTATGCAATGCAGACTCTTCCTATTAACTATGCGGGTTTTTTATTGATTGTCCTAGGAGTGATTTTGTTGATAGCCGAAGTCAACATGATGAGCTATGGTTTACTTGCGATTAGTGGTGCAATTTCAATATTCCTTGGGTCTATTATGTTGATAGATAGTGAGGATCCCGCGATGCAAATTTCAAAGATGATATTGTATCCTACCCTTGGTATGACTTTTCTGTTTTCGATAGGGAGTATTTACTTAGCTAAAAGGGCCCATCAGCTAGCCACAACAACAGGTATGGAAGGGCTATTAGGCGAGGTAGGGATTGTTAAAGACACCTTAAATCTTGAGGGGCGCGTGCTTATTCACGGAGAAACATGGAAGGCTGAAAGTGACACAGTTGTTTCGGTTGGTGAGAAGGTAACAGTCGAAGCAGTGAAAGGTCTTAAAATAAAAGTTAGGAAATTAGAATAAGTAAGTTTTTCTAAAAAAATTTTTATCATGTGAAAAAAGTTTTTACTAGTAGAAAATGTAAGTAACTCAGACCACTGGTTTGTTCTTGAAGGTAAAAGTTATAATGACGATTTCTCATATAGTAGGTCTGGCTTTACTTGTCCTTCTAACCTTCGCTGTTATTTTAGTCGGTTGTGAGCGGTGGATAGTTTATCATCCTTATAAGTTTCCAGAAGGTAATTGGAACTCATCTTCAAGTTCATTTTCCAAAAAGGATATTAGCTTCGTTGCCAGTGATGGTGTGGCTCTTCATGGGTGGTATTTTTCGTCAAATAGATCAAATCCAACTTTACTATGGTTTCATGGGAACGCAGGAAACATAACACACCGGTTGGAAAATATTGAAATGATGAAGCGACTTAATATAGATATATTTATTTTTGACTACCGAGGTTATGGTAAAAGTGAAGGGAAACCAGATGAAAAGGGAATTTATCTAGATTCCCAAGCGGCTTATGACTGGCTTGTTAAATTAAAAAAAATAATGCCTGAGAATATAATCTTATTTGGACGCTCGTTGGGGGGTATTTGCGCTATTGAAGTTGCTTCTAAAAACCCAGCTGCTGGAATCATCCTAGAATCTGTTTTCCCATCTGCCAGCAAAATGGCTAGAAAGATGTTTCCGATTCTACCATTAAGCTGGGCTATAAAATCCAAGTTCGACGCAATTGGGAAGGTGCCTAATCTCAAACTTCCCAAGCTATTCCTTCATGGAACTCATGATGAAGTGGTTCCTTACAAATTAGGCCGCGAGCTTTTTTCTGCAGCCGCTACACCAAAGATATTTTATGATATCAAGGGTGCAGGCCATAATGACACCTTTCTAGTTGGAGGAGCAGACTATTTCAATGCTATCTCTCATTTTATTAAAAACATTAATTCTTTACAAATCAATAAAAATTCTGATAACCCTCTAGCCAATTTGAGTTAAATCGTAAGAATTTTGACACAGGGATAATATAAAAAATATTGATATGCATAAAGATGTTCGTAAAGAAATTCTGAAGGATCTCAAGCGTGTAGTAATTAAGATTGGTAGCAGTATTATTACTAAGCGTAAAAAAAGAAATAATGAATGGGCTAATGAATTGAACGCCAATAACGTGCGCCTGTTAGCCCGAACAACTCGTCAAATCATTGGCCAAAACTGCGAGGTGGTTATAGTTTCTTCCGGAGCTATTATGGCTGGCAGAGAGCGTCTAGGTTTGCATCGCGCAGACCTTTCCATTCCTGAAAAGCAAGCCTGTGCTGCTATTGGTCAAAGCTACCTTATGCACACCTATGAAAAACAATTTGAGAAAGAAAAACTTAGGGTAGCTCAGATACTACTTGGGCACGATGATTTACGAAACCGTAAGCGTTTCCTTAACGCCAAGCATACCTTGGAAGCTCTTTTGGAGCACAAAGTTATCCCTATTATTAATGAAAATGACTCAGTAACTATTGATGAAATTAAAATTGGTGACAATGATACATTGTCAGCAACAGTTGCCTGCCTTCTCAATGCCCAATTATTAATAATCCTTTCTGATGTCGATGGGCTTTTTTCTCGAAATCCGTCTTCAAAGATGAGGGAGGGAGATGCGCCCATGAAGATTATTGAACATGTAGATTGCATAACCCAAAAAATCGAGGAGCTAGCTGGTGGGAGTAAGAGTAAGGTGACTGTTGGGGGGATGTATACTAAGATCCTTGCAGCTAAGCAGACCATGAGCTTTGGCATTCCTACGCTTGTTGTTAATGGATTTGATAAAAGTATCGCTGAAAAAATTTACAAAGGTAAAAACGTGGGGACTCTGTTTTGGGCTGGACGGGAAAAAATAAAAAAAAGAAAGCACTGGATAGCGCATACCCTAAAACCATCTGGGAAAATAACGGTTGATTCAGGTGCAGAGAAAGCTATTTTGTCACGAGGGAAAAGTCTATTGCCGGCCGGGGTGATTAAAGTTGAAGGTGAATTCGAGTTTGGAAATGCGGTATGTATTCTAAGTGAGGATGGCAAGGAAATTGCCCGTGGGCTTGTTAATTATAACTTTCGTGATCTGGATAGCATTATGGGAATGAGAACAAGTGCAGTAAAAAAAATTTTTAAGGATAATTTTTATAATGAAGTAATTCACCGTGATGATTTATCGCTACTATGATGGCTGTAAAAAAATGGTGGGAAAAAGAAGTTCCGCGCTTTGAATGCCAGCCCGATTGTTTCAAATGTTGCGCAAAGCCGGGTATTGTTTATTTTGACAAATTGTCTATTGAGAATGCTTCCAAAATCACTAATCTTAGCCCTTCTCGTTTCAAAAAAGAATTTTTAAAGCTCGATGACGGCCAATGGATACATGAGGTGAAAGATGGAAACCCCTGTGAGTTTTTAACCTATGAAGGTTGTTCGATTCACTTTGGAAAGCCAATTCAATGTCGTTCCTATCCTTTTTGGCATGAAAATATGACATCGAAGGCTATGTGGAAGCTTGTAGGCACTTTTTGTCCAGGGATAGGTACAGGTCCACATATTGCGGTTGCCACCATTCGAAGTTTTCTAGAAAAATTTAAACTTTAAGGTGTTTTAGTTTTTAAGTTCTCTAATTGGTTCTTAACTGTAAAAAAGAAGTTTTTCTGAATTATAATATCCGATATTACATGAGGATAGGTATGCGTAAGTTGATGGATTTATATTATTTTTGATTATTTTAAGAGCAGTTGACATCTGCCAGTCGCCTGTAGATAATGCCCAGTTGTTCGATGTCTTTAATTTTACTCAAGGAAAAGCATGTCAGTTGTTGTTGTGGTCGGAATGCAGTGGGGAGACGAAGGAAAAGGAAAAATTATTGACCTTTTGTCAGAAGAGGCCGATGTTATTGCCCGTTATGCGGGAGGGCACAACGCAGGGCATACAATCGTGTTCGATGGTAATCAGCATATCTTGCATCTTATTCCTTCAGGAATTTTTCATTCTGAAAAACTCTGTATTATAGGTAATGGAGTCGTAATTGACCCTGCGGCTTTGATTTATGAGATGGATTTATTAAAAAAAGCAGGAATTAATCTAGATGAGCGGTTAGTTATAAGTGATCGCGCGAATATTATTCTTCCTTACCATGGTACTTTTGATAAAGGTCGTGAAAACTCAAATAATTTTGAAAAAATTGGCACAACTGGAAGAGGAATAGGGCCTTCATATGCAGATAAAATTGCTCGTTCAGGTATACGTGTCTGCGATTACAGAAATGAAAGTTATTTAAGGAAAAAACTCGAATCCAACTATCAAGAGAAAAGTAGTATTTTTAGAGATTTGTATGGCAAAGAACTTCCTTCGTTCAAGTCTATGTTTGAAGATTTGATGGGTTATCGGGAAACGATTCTTAAATACATTGGAGATACGCATGTTATTTTGCGTAATGAAATCGATAAAAAGAAAAAAGTACTTTGTGAAGGGGCTCAGGGGACCATGCTGGATGTAGACCATGGGACCTATCCCTTTGTGACTTCATCGAATTCAACTTCTGGAGGGGCTTCAACTGGTTTAGGTATTCCGCCAACCCAAATTGATAGAGTGGTTGGCGTTATTAAGGCTTATACGACACGAGTTGGTGAAGGGCCTTTCCCAACAGAACTTCACGATGCGGATGGAGAGAAATTACGTAAGGAAGGACATGAGTTTGGTTCTACGACGGGGCGACCGAGGCGTTGCGGTTGGTTTGATGCAGTTGTTGCTCGTTATGCCATTCGTTTAAATGGTATTGATGGTATGGCTATTACAAAGCTGGATGTCCTCGATCGATTTGATACTTTAAGAGTATGCACCGGGTATAAGTACAAAGGAAAGATTTTTGAAGAAATGCCGGCAGATCTAGAAGTTTTAGAAAATGGTGAACCCATATACACACAGTTTGAAGGGTGGAATCAAAGTACTGTGAAGGCAAAAAACTTTGATGGACTTCCTGATGAAGCCAAACGATATGTGGATGGTTTGCAAAATATTCTTGGGGTCGGGTTCTTGATAATATCTACTGGGCCGGAACGTAACCAAACAATTCACCAGGATACATTATTCTAATTTCTCCTGTTTTTCCAATTCAAAAGTTTTATCCCTGCTCAACAAATCTAATAGGTTCTCAATTCGTTTAAAGATTGCTAATGACGACGTATTTGTGTTGTAAAATTTTGAGAAATAAAGTCGCAATGTTGTTTAACTTGAGTCAGTTTTTCCTAAAACCTAAAGATTTTCGGGATTATTTTGATACTATAAATATTGATATATCACAATAACTCTCTCAACATGTATATAAACTTCAATCTTAAAAACAAATGTTGACTGTATCTATACTTATATTTTCAGGGCTATTTTTTTTCTTTGTTGGATATCGTTATTATGCTGGTCGCCTTGACCGTGAAGTAATCCAGCCAGACAATTCTCTCTCTACACCTGCGGTGCTACAGAGGGATGGTGTTGACTTTGTTGAGTCCAAGCCATTAGTGTTGTTTGGTCATAACTTTGCTTCTATTGCAGGTGCAGGCCCTGTGATTGGTCCCATTGTCGCAATGCATCATTTTGGATGGATTGTGACGTTGGTCTGGATTCTTATTGGGAATGTTTTTATTGGAGCGGTCCATGACTATTTAGCGTTGATGATTTCTGTTAGGAATCGGGGCAGTTCTATTGCAGATATAGCTGAAAAAACGATGGGTACTCGAGCAAAGGCTGTTTTTTCTATTTTCCTTGTGTTGGCAATGCTACTTGTGATTGCTGTCTTTGGTGTTGTTGCAGCTAAAACTCTCGTTGCTCAACCTCATATGGTAGTACCAACATTCGCTATTATTCCGATATCAATTGCTCTAGGTTGGTTTATTTACTATCGAAATACCGATCTTGCCATATCATCTATTATTGCGGTTGCTGGAGTAATTTTTAGTATTTATTTTGGTTTTCAATCACCCGTTATACTTCCTGAAAGCGGAATTCTTGGATTTTCACCATTAATGTTCTGGTTTGTAGTCCTTATGGCATATGCCGCAGTAGCGTCTATCCTTCCAGTTAATATCCTTCTCCAACCGCGGGATTATTTATCGACTTATATTTTGTTTGGTTCAATGGCCTTGGCTGTGCTTGCGCTTTTATGGGTTCAACCTGAACTCCATACACCTGCATATCGAGGAGGTTTTTCTGAAGAACAAGGGCCGGTATGGCCTATGTTATTTGTATTGGTTGCCTGTGGGGCAGTTTCTGGCTTTCATTCTTTAGTTGCGGGGGGAACAACTTCCAAGCAACTTTCGGTTGAATCGCAGGGTCGTCCTATTGCTTATGGAGGAATGCTCACTGAAGGGGCTGTGGCTGTGG
>CAZOYP010000019.1:0-33291 GCA_964584125.1 uncultured Nitrospinaceae bacterium
CCTGTGCCAAAACACTTTAAGACTGCTTCTTTAACAGTGAACCGAGCGGCAAAATGTTTTATTGGGTCGGCTTGAGCATGGCAGTAATCTATTTCTTTTTGGGTGAAAATTTTATTTTTAAAACGGTCGGAATATTTTTGAATAGAATTTTTAACACGATCTATTTCAATAATATCAATACCAGTTCCAAATATCATAGTTATGGCTTTTCTTTATGAAAATGGTTTTAAGAAGTCAAGGTATTTAAATTTTTGATGCAATAATTTATTTTCCTTTGAGAGATGGCCCCTTGTCTTAAAATAGTAGGTGGAGAAATAGTTGTGTCAAGCAAAGTTGAAACTTTTCCTCCTGGCGCTGAACCCGCATCAATAATAAGATCTATGTCATTCCCAAAAACCTGTAAAACTTCACTAGCTGTTCGTGTGTTTTTCCCACCATTTTTATTAGCACTTGTTGCTGTCAATGCGCACCCAACTGTTTGAATTAAATACCGTGGCCATTTTTCTTTAGGTAAGCGTAGGGCTATTTTTTTGGTGTTTGAAGTTAAAGAATCGGGTAATTTGGTAGCTGCATTAAAAATTAAAGTTAATGGAGCAGGCCAAAGTTTTTGTATTAATTGTTCTGCTTCTCGTGATCTATTTTGTGTTAATTCCGCTATTTGGTCTTCGGTAGATATAAGAACCAGGAGGGGTTTGTTATACGCCCTCGATTTAATTTCAAAAACTCGGCGAATACCTTTTTCGTTATATGGGTCTACTCCTAATCCGTAGTAAGTATCTGTTGGAAAAGCAACGACTCCCCCGGATTGTAGAACATTACGGATATACTTCGAGTGATGCTTTAGAGAATCGTTGGGGTTTATTTTAAGTATTTGTTGCATAGTTTGATTTGAGCGCACGACTCTTTTTTTCTACTTCCTTGGCTTGATCCTTTTTAAATTTCAACAGTTTTTGATGGAGGGTTTTATCATTAAGTGCCAGTATCTGGACTGCAAGCACGCCTGCATTCTTTGCTCCAGCTTTCCCAATAGCCATTCCAGCGACAGAAACTCCCCCTGGCATTTGAGTGGTTGAAAGTAATGCGTCAAGCCCATTAAGTGCTGAAGAGCCAATTGGAACACCAATTACGGGCAAAGTTGTTTCGGCTGCTACTACACCAGCAAGATGAGCTGCAGCACCAGCACCTGCAATTAAAATCTTAATACCACGCTTAGAAGCGCCCGTAACATATTTGCGTGTTCGCTCTGGAGAGCGGTGAGCTGATGATACAATTATTTCATGGCTAATACCAAATTTATCCAGAATTTTACTAGCTTCTTCCATTACAGGAAGGTCAGAATCGCTTCCCATCAAAATTCCAACATGAGGCTTACTCAAAATTTATTCTCCTTAGATCTTATTTTTAATTTAATTGCGAAAGTTCTTGTAACGTACGAGTAGGGGGGCTCTAAATTAAATTAGAACTAATCCAAAAAAATGAAATATGATTTCTGAAATATTAATCATTTTTTTCTTAATTTTAGCAAAATAATATATTGAAAACAAAATATTGCTTAGTTTTTTCTTGTTTTAAGTTTTTAAAGAATTAATCCATTGCTTCATAATATCTGTTCAAGGTGTGGTTATCATCTTTCTACGTCCATGCTTTATTTCTGGAATAAGCATTATAGTTGCTAAAAGCATTAGTCCACATGATATCCATCCAGTCATTGTTGCTCCAACTTGTGCAGCGGTCCAATAGCCTATGATTGGTCCAATAGTACCCCTAACTCCTGTAAGAGATACGTGAACTGACATATACGCAGACACTTTCCCAGGTGGGGCATATTTAGTCACCCAAAGTGCCCAAGCGATACTTCCTCCCGCAAATGCCAGACCAATTAGAGCCGAACCGGTTCCTATAATCAGTAAGTTTTTACTGATAAAAAAAAGACCTATCCCAATTCCAAATAAGACGTTAAGTATCATTCGAAGTAAAATAAAATTCATGCGATCAAAAAGTCGAGCCCAGAAAGGGATGAATAAAAAACGTATTGTTTCAGGGATTATTGTGATTATTAATGCGACGATTACGGGAGAAGCTTCGATTCCGTAAGCGGATGATGCCACATAATCAACCCTTAGTGGAAGAACCCAGAGATTTGCAAAACCCATAATAAACCAAGTGAAAAGGACATATCCAAACTCTCTGTCTTTCATTATATATCCAAAGCTGCCAAATGGGTGATTGTGAGAATTTTTTTCAATCGCTTTTGATGGCATCGAGTAAATTGCCCATGCTTTAGCAAGAGCACATATTCCAACTACAGTAAAAACCCAATTAAAGTAAATAATATTTATTTCCAAAAGTAAGGAGCCAACGAGCCCAAAAAGTGACGAGATTGCTACGGTTAGAAGTAATGGTTTTGAAAAACTTTTACCACGTTTATGGTGAGGATAGTTGTCGCTATATATTGATGTTAAATAGGGAATAGCGGCACTTCTGCAAATATAACTAACAGTAATCATTAGGGCATAAAACTCTAAGGAAGGCACCCAAGCTCCAATAATAAGGCAGATCGAAGCAAATGCAGAAGGAACTGCACTGCACCAAGATTTTTTTAGTCCTTTTCCAGCAGTAAAATGAACCAAGGGAAGAGATAATATCATTCCTATAAATGGGGCAGCTGCAATCAAAGATTTGATTCCTTCTCCGGCATTGTAGTAGCGAATGGCTATAAAAAGAGCAAAAGTTTGTATGCCTGAACTCATTACGCCCTCAAAAAATCCACGCCATAAGTCATACTTATAGGTTACTTTATGGATTTCAGCGGTTGTTAAAGATGTGTATTCTAAGGCCATTTGAGATTCTCACCTTTTTCTACCAGTAGATTGTTTTTTCAATGCTTAATTAAACGACATAAATGTGAGGTCTAAAAATTACTAAAAATCTTTTATTCGTTTGCTTTGGAAGTTTAAAATAAAGTTAGGTGTTAAAATGGTAATCAGATTAGGTTAACCTAATTCGACATGATGATCTAGAAAGATTAATTAAAAAATAATTTTTAGAGGTTTAATTTTAAGCAATGTTTAATAATGAAGAGTTTTTGCTGCAAGCAGAAATTATTGCGATTGGAAATGAGATTATTAGTGGTCTTGTTCAAGATACAAATGGTAGGTATTTAAGTAAAGAGCTGCATTTACTCGGGGTTAATGTTTTACGAATCACGGCGGTGGGTGATGATAAGGATTCTATTTCTAATGTTGTAGAAGGTGCTTTAGATAGAGTAGATATAGTTATAATTACCGGTGGCCTAGGGGCAACACATGACGATATTACAAAAGATGTGCTGGCGCAGATCTTCAATTCTAAAATGACTCTTGATAATAAGGTGAAGAACATGCTCGAGACAAGTTTTAAGAAGCGTAATCAAGAAGTTCCTGCAATAGTGCATAGCCAGTATCAAGTGCCAGAAATCGCTACTATTTTGTATAATGAGAAAGGGACAGCTCCAGGTTTTCTTATCAAACGTGATGAAAAAAAACTATTTTCTCTTCCAGGCGTTCCTGTAGAGATGGAACACCTGTTTGAAACGTACATTCGCCCCGATCTTAAAAAAACGCAAAAAGGGGTGATTGGCCATCGTATTATTAAAACTGTGGGTTTGACAGAAGCTTCTCTTTGGGAAAAGTTTGGGCCGATTGATCTATTAGGAAAATTGGTTACGATTGCGTCTCTTCCTTCATATTTAGGAGTAAAGATTCGATTGTCTTATTGTGCAGAAAGTTCAGAAGAGGTGCAAAGTAGATTGGCTGAAGCCGAGTGTATGGTTATGGCATCATTGGGAAAGTGGATTTATGGAAAAGATGATGAGACTTTGGAAGGTAAGCTTGGGAAGTTGCTTCAAGAAAAGGGACGAACCATAGCTCTTGCTGAATCTTGCACTGGTGGACTGATTGGTCACAGGTTGACTCAGGAACCGGGAAGCTCAGATTATTTTTTGGGAGGAGTAGTTGCCTATAGCAATGAAGTCAAGATAAGTCGTTTACAAGTTTCGTCGGCTTTGATCGAAAAATATGGGGCTGTGAGTAAACAGGTTGCACTTGCGATGGCAGAGGGTGTACGTCAAACGTTGGATTCCGATATTGGTTTGTCGGTTACGGGAGTTGCTGGTCCGGGTGCTAGTAATAATAAACCTATGGGAACAGTATTTATAGGCATTAGTGATGCAAGTAAATCAGATTGTAAGGATTTTCGTTTTTATAATGATCGAAGCCGTAATAAAGAAAGGTCGGCTCAAGCTGCGCTAGACCTACTTCGTCAATGGTTACTAAATCTTACATGAAAGAAAGAGCCCGATGAGTCAAATTAAGTGTTGGAACTGCGGACAGGAGTATAACAACGAGAATCCTATTTGTCCCAATTGTAAAAAACCGGAAAACTCTAATATTCCCAACTATCCTCGTTTTAAAGGTCCAGGAATTATTATGTTTTTTTGGATTTTCTTTGTCATACTTTGTTTCGGATTGATGGTTTCCTATTACGCTCAGTAAGAAAGACTATCGTTTTTTAGACTTTGAAAAGGTAGTATGAGTAGCATTCCCGCGATAAATCCCCCTATATGGGCAAACCATGCTACATCACCGTCACCAAAGACCACACCACTGAAAACCTGAAACATAATCCAAACTATTAGTAGAATAATAGATGGTATACGGATAATAGTGATAAAAAAACCTAAGAATACTAAGGTTTTTACCCGTGCAAAAGGAAACAAAACAAGATAGGCGCCTAGTATTCCTGAAATTGCTCCACTAGCTCCTACCATTGGAATCTCAGACTGAAGGTCTGTAAGAATGTGTCCTAAGGAAGCAAGTGTGCCACAAACCAGGTAAAAAATAACAAACCTGAGCTTCCCAAGAATGTCTTCAATATTATTCCCAAAAATCCAGAGATAAAGCATGTTCCCTGCTAGATGGGCTATTCCCGAATGGAGAAACATCGATGAATAAATAGTCGGATAGGTACTTATAGGTGATTCAATTAGGTTTATAGGGATGAGCCCAAATGTGTTAAATGTTGTAGCAATCGCCATAGGCTGACTTACTTGGTAAAGAAAAATAAGTGTGTTTGATGCAATGAAAATAATGGTAAAGAGAGGAAAGTTTTTAGTTGGGTTTTCATCTTTTAAAGGAATCAACATATAGAAGAAGTCATCGTGAATAACGCTATTATGATAAAATAAACTATTAATATAATTATAGGGCCTTTTAAGTGGATGAACCAAATGAAATGCCAGTACCTCTTTCCGACGACGATGGATCAGCTCTTGTTGGTTCCAAGTTGGAGGAATCACGAGAATGGGTAATCAATACTTACCGTAAGCACCAGCAGGTTCAAACATCTAGTTGGTTGGACAATGTGCTCGGTGAAGGGTCGCGTGATAAGTCTTATGTGCTTCCCGTTTTGCTTGACACTAATCCCATTCGACATCGTCAAAGTATTCAGGAACAGGTTTTCCCTGCGCCAAGAATAATTCATGAAGATTTACTTATGACTGATCACATGAAAATCATGCTAGAGGCAGATTGTGGAATGGGGAAAACAACTTTTTTAAAATACTACCAAGAGCAATTACTTCAGCAGACACCACACCCTGTCTACCCACTGCCAGTTTACTTTAACCTCGGTAAATTGCCAGAAGGTGATGGAATTAAACGTTTTATGGAATTGGTTCATTTAGAAATGTTGGATGTTATTTTAACCGAGTGTAAGGAGAACTCCCAACTAGTTCTTGATGAAGAGTGCCTTCTTGAAACTATCAAGGCTCTAGAAAGAGAGGGAAGAATTCTTTTTATGCTGGATGCTTTGGATCAACTGCCCGCTGAAGATCGATTTCAAGTTTATTTAGAAACTTTTGTTGAAGACAAGACTTTTCGTAGTAATAGATTAATTCTTGCTACTCGAAAATTTCGTTTCGGCCCCCTTGCCACAGACTCCATAATTCAGAGAGGAAAAGATGCGGCATTTCATGTGGCTTTTGAAAAAATAGACGAAAAGAAACGCAACATATTTTTAGGAGAAGCACAAAAAAATAAAGAGGTTGCAAGCTTGGGTAAGTATTCGCCTGAATTGATGGAAGTGCCCTTAATTTTGAAGATGCTTCGTGTCCTATCAGATTTAGATAAACTGAGCGGTGTTACTTCTCGCGGTGATATTTACTTAGCTTATTTTAGTTATCTTTTAGAAAATGATTCTTCTGAAAACCAAAAAAAATTTTCTGAAAAAACTTTTGATCAACTTGAGGAAGTGGCACTCCAATTGCTTGATGATGGGTTTTCTCAGCGCATCGATGACGTCGAAACTGGTTATTCTAAAGAGCGTTTAAAAGAGGGGGGATTTGAAACTCTAATACATAATGAAATCATTCCTTCAGAATTAGAAAAAGTTCTCCAACAAAACTCCAGTCGTTGGCAGTTTAGGCATCCTTCATTTCAAGAATATTTTGCAGCAAGAAGGTTGGCTAAAAATAAAGACTGGAAGAAAATAGTTGCTTTGAAGTGTCGCGACAAATATTGGGAAGAAATGTTAAAGTTTTTCGCAGGGATGGTGGTGTCTGATGATGTTTTTGACATTTTTATGGGCCAAGGGGCCCTATTTCTGGCAGGAAATTCTGTTTGTGAAGCAAATGAACTAGCCGAAAAAAGGCGGTTATTGATCGCACAATTGCTTAAATACCAATGCCGAGAATCTTTTCCACAGTTTTCTAGATGCCGTTTGGTTAAGGTTGAAGATGTTGTAGCGGCTAACGAAAAATCAACTTTGTTGATTCTTTTAAAAAAGTTGTTGAAAAGAGAAAACAGGGATGGACGGATTCTTTACTCGGTAATAGAACTGCTTTTGGGCGTAAGAAAAATTGATTGGTCTGAATTGGTTGACCGCCAGGAATTTGATTCCTTAAAAATGGTCAAAGAGTTAGATGAGTTTTTAAATGAAGTTTCTAATCCACAGGTAGTTGACCTTTCAAAAATTAAGCGCTGGGGTGAGATGGTGACAGTCCCAGCGGGAAAATTTATTTATCAAGATGAAAAAGATAAAGAAGACCATGTTTTTTTAAAAGAGTATTCGATCATGAAATTCCCAGTTACTAATGCTTTATATAAAGAGTTTGATCCTAATCATACACTACGTTTCCCTAAATATTCTTATTTGGATGACCATCCTGTTGTAGGTATAAACTTTTATGAGGCCTTGACTTGTTCACTTTGGTTGGGAAGGAGACTTCCGATAGAAAAGGAATGGGAAAAATCGGCCCGTGGTGTTGATGGAAGAGATTATCCTTGGGGAGAAGCCATGGGTTATCAGAATGATTATGCTAATACCTGCGACTTTGTGATTGGAAAAACTTCCTCGGTGACTGAGTTTGAGCAAGGAATATCACCTTTTGGATGCTTTGATATGGCTGGTAATGTATGGGAATGGTGTGTTCAACTATATTCTAAAGGACATGTCACTCAAAGAGTCGCAAGAGGAGGGTCTTGGCTAAATTATATGGTTCACTCTAAATGTGCCTATAGAAATACTTTTGACCCAGATGAGCTTTATCCTGCTGCCGGGTTTCGTTGTGTTTCTCTTCAACATACCGAAGTTGATGAAGATGAAGACGATTTTTGAATATAATAGAATCTTTAGCTTACCCTTTTAAAGAGGTTCTCTTTGGCTCTCGAATTAGATGAAAATTATATGAGGCTTGTGCTCGAACTTGCTCTAAAGGCTGAAGGAAAGACTAGCCCAAATCCACTTGTTGGTGCGATAGTTATTAAATCTGGTAAAGTAGTTGCTAAGGGCTATCATCAAAAGGCAGGACTTCCTCATGCAGAGATAATTGCATTACGTCAAGCAGGTAGTAAGTCAATTGGGGCCGATCTATATGTGAACTTAGAGCCTTGTTGTCATCATGGAAGAACACCACCATGCATTGATGCTATCATCAAGGCCCGGATTAAAAGGGTAGTAATTGGCACCCGAGACCCTAATTACCTTATAAATGGTAAAGGTATTCGTCTCCTAAGGAAAAATGGCATAGATGTCGTTACTGGGGTTTTAAAGAAAGAATGCGAGGCGTTAAATGAGTCATTTTTAAAATATATTAAAACAGGTAGGCCATTTATAATTCTTAAAAGCGCATTAACTTTAGATGGAAAAATTGCAACTCGAACAGGAGACTCTAAGTGGATAACAGGACCCAAAGCTAGAGATTATGCTCATCAGCTTAGAGGTAGAGTTGATGCAGTTCTTGTTGGTGCTGGAACGGTGATTGCTGATAATCCACGTCTGACTTCCCGATTAGAAAAAAACAGTAAGCGTAATCCAATTCGTATTATTGTGGCAGGAAAAAAAATTGTTCCTACATCAGCCAAAGTTTTTAAAAATTCTCATAAGGAACGAGTTATTTACGCTGCTACCACTGGCTTGTCATCTGGTAGAAAAACAAAATTAGAGAAAATGGGAGTGGAAGTTCTTTTAATAAAGCATAAAAGAGGAAGGGTAAACCTATCGTTATTAATGGACAAACTAGGAAAAATGAAAGTTACTTCTATAATGATTGAGGGAGGAGCAGAAATTAGTGGAAGTTTTTTTAAAGAAAAACTTTTCGATAAAGTGATTTATTTTATAGCACCTAAAATTATTGGTGGTAGAAATTCTCCCAGTCCTGTGGGCGGGGAAGGTGTGGAGCATATTAAAGATTTTATGCTAATTAAAAATATGTCGGTCGATAAACTAGGTGATGATCTAGTGATTGAAGGAAGTTTAAGTTGAGGGAGGTCTATGTTTAGCGGTATCATTAGCAATGTCGGAGTAGTTGATCAGATTGTCCGAAAAAACGAAGGTGCTACACTTACAGTGTCCGGCGGTGATGACTTTAAAGGATTTGATCTAGGAGAAAGTATTGCTGTTAATGGTGTCTGTCTCACAGTTCGAGACAGCTCTAAAGAAGCTTTTACTGTAGACTTAAGCGCTGAAACTCTTAGTCGGACTTGTTTTAAAAATATTAAAAATCGAGCTCGTGTTAACCTTGAGCGTTCTCTTACACTCTCAGATAAAATTAGCGGCCATTTTGTTAGTGGTCATATAGATTGCGTTGGGCATATTCATTCTATTGATCATAAGAGTGGTGAAATAGTTTTTTGTTTTAAATATCCAGTTGAATACGCTCCATATATCATCGAAAAAGGTTCTGTTGCGGTTGATGGGATTAGCTTGACTGCTTTTTCCTGTATTGATAATGGATTTTCGGTATCTATTGTTCCTTTTACGTTTTCTCATACGAACCTTGCTTTCAGAAAAGCGGGGGATATTGTTAATATTGAATATGATATGATTGGTAAATATATATATAAAGCTTGTGAAACAATTTTATTATCTAGTCATACGGATTAAGAAGGTTTTGTTAGAGATGCTTCGAAGGTAGGGTATTTAAAAATAAAAAACTCCCGTTTGCTATTTATGACTATCAACTATGCGGGAAAAACTGAAAGCATAACAATGAGTGAACATGTAGAAAGTCAGCAAAATAACTTTAGTTCTATTGAAGATGCAATTGAAGATGTTCGTCAAGGAAAGATGATTGTTATCGTTGATGATGAAGATCGCGAAAACGAGGGAGATTTAATGATCGCCTCTGAAAAAGTTACACCCGAAGCTATCAACTTTATGGCTAAGTATGGCCGCGGTTTAATATGTCTTGCGTTGACTGAAGAGCGGACTCATGAATTAGGGCTGTCAATGATGGTTGAAGATAATGAATCAGTTTTTGAAACTCCTTTTACAGTTTCTATTGATGCTAGAGAAGGGATAACTACTGGGATTTCCGCTAGTGATAGATCCATAACAATTCAAACTGCAATCAATTCTGAGACAGAAAAAACTGATCTGATTAAACCAGGGCATATATTTCCTCTTAGAGCTCGTACGGGTGGAGTTCTCGTTCGTATGGGGCAAACGGAAGCATCTGTAGATATAGCAAGAATAGCTGGATTATATCCTTCAGGAGTTATTTGCGAAATTATGGATGATGATGGAACCATGGCCAGATTACCAAGCCTTATAAAGTTTACACGTGAACATGATCTTAAAATGATAACCACCAAAGACCTTGCGGAATATCGTTTACAACAGGAAACACTTGTTGAAGAAGTTGTATCCACAACACTCCCTACTGAAGCTGGTATTTTCAATTCAGTAACTTTCCGAAATATTTTAGATGATCAAATTTATATTGCTTTAATTAAAGGAGTTATCAATGCTGAAACTCCCACACTAGTTCGCGTTCATTCTCAATGTCTAACTGGGGATGTGTTTGGTTCATTCCGTTGTGATTGTGGTGAACAATTGAATAAATCTATGGAAATGATTGCTGAGGATGGGAAGGGCGTATTGCTTTATCTTTATCAAGAAGGAAGAGGGATCGGTATTATCAATAAATTAAAAGCCTATGCTTTGCAAGATGACGGTCAAGATACTGTGGAGGCAAATGCCTCGCTAGGATTTAAACCAGACTTAAGAGAATATGGTGTTGGCGCACAAATCTTGAAAAAAATTGGCTTGGGAAAACTTCGACTGTTGACTAATAACCCCAGAAAAATAGTAGGGTTAGAAGGATACGGCTTGCAAGTGGTTGAACGCGTTCCAATCGAAGTGAACCCTAAGAAGGATAATCTTAAGTACCTTAGAACGAAGCAAAAGAAACTGGGGCATATGATTAAAAACATTTCATGATGATTTTCTTGTAAATGACAAAGTTTATAGAAGGAGATTTGAAGGCTTCTGGTTTGAAAGTAGGTATCGTGGTAAGCCGTTTTAACGCTTTAATTTCAGATGACTTGTTGACTGGTGCTATCAACGAATTGGTAAGTCACGGAGTTGACGAAAATGAGATTGAGGTAATTCGAGTTCCAGGTGCTTTTGAGATCCCTATTGCAGCAAAAAAAATTTGCTCGAGAGGAAAAGATGTAATTATTTGTTTAGGTGCGATAATTCGAGGAGGGACACCACACTTTGATTATGTAGCCGGAGAAACTGCACGTGGGGTAGGATCGGTTGCTAGAGATGCAGGTATTCCAGTTATGTTTGGCGTGCTTACTACAGATAGTTTAGAACAAGCGAAAGATAGGTCAGGTGGAAAATGTGGAAACAAGGGTGCTGAAACTGCTCTTGCTGCTATCGAGATGGCCACGCTTTTTAAAAAACTTTAACTTCCACTATTACTATGGGAAAAAGAAGGTTGTCTAGGGAGTTGGCACTCAAGTTTCTTTATCAATTTGAGTTAAATGAGGGGGAGTTAGATGAGCAGATAAAATTATTTTTGAAGCAAAATCCATCAAAGGAAGATGTTGAAAATTTTATGAGAGGTTTAGTCCTTCCTCTCATTAACAAAGTGAAAGAAATTGATGAGGTTATTGAAAAGTATAGCAATAACTGGATTCTCGATCGAATGACTATTATTGACAAAAATATTTTGCGGATGGGAGTGTGCGAATTACTATTTAACTTTTCAACCCCTCCTAAAGTTGTCATTAATGAAGCCATTGATATAGCTAAAAAATACGGCAATGAAGATTCCCCTGAATTTATTAATGGAGTTTTGGATAAGGTTTATAAGGAAATTGGGCAGAAAGGTCCGCTTCCTTTTACAAGTTGAGACTTTATCCTCTCGCTCAGTTAGGGGATGAATGAAGTTTATAATTTTTTCCGATGTACATAGTAACCTTGAGGCAATAAAGTCTTTTAGTCTTAAAGTAGAAGATATTTCTCATGATAAGAAGGTTTGTCTTGGCGATATTGTCGGATACAATGCAGACCCTAATCCTGTTGTTGAGTGGGTCAAAGATAAAACCGATCTTGTATTAGCTGGAAATCACGATTGGTGTGTTTTAAACCCAAAGGAATCCAGCTATCTAAATCCCGCAGCATACCAAGCATGCGCTTGGACCCGAAGGAATCTGACTAAAAGTAATTTAAAATTTTTAGATACTTTGCCCATTGAAAAAGAGGATGATGATTTTTATTGGGTCCATTCCTCTCCTTTTGAGCCAAAGAAGTGGCATTACGTTTCTACAATAAAAAGTGCCGAGCAAAATTTTAATTTTTTTAAGCAGAATATTTGCTTTTTAGGACATTCCCATCTCCCGGCTATTTTTGAAAAAAATAAAAATAATGAGGTGTGTTCACACGATTTTTCTAAAATGAAACTTGACCCCGAATCTCGTTATATTATTAATGTTGGCAGCCTTGGACAACCGAGGGATGGAGATCCAAACCCCGTGTTTGTTACATATGACTCGGCTAGCTATGTTTTAGAATTTCATCGCTTTTGTTATGACTTTGCCTCAACTCAGCAAAAAATAATAGCTTCGGGCCTTCCCACTATCCTTTCAGATCGATTAAGCTTTGGGCAATAACCACAATAAAATCAAATATTAAGCTTGTTGACCTGATTTATTAAAGGTGATAGCATTTGAAACTGTAATAAACTTTAAAAGTTAGACTTTTTTTAATTAATATCTATCCGTTTGTAGCGTTCGAAACTTATTAGGCTGAAAGTTTCAGGGTGTTTTATGCATTTATTTTTACATAAGTCTTTTTCAAAATTTTTTTTATTGCTTTTTCTATCCGCTCAGATGATTTCTGGGCAGTTAGCATTAGCTGAGCCTTCAGCTCCTTCAATAGCTTATGAAAAAGCCCGCACCTCTTATCAAAGTTTTTTTCAATCTAATAAAAAAATGCATAGGAGAGACCAGTGGGTATCAATCATTCAAAAGTTTGAATCAGTTTACAATAATTACTATCCCAGTGACGAAGCATACAAAGCTATATTTACAATAGGAGACTTGTACGAGCAGCTTTTTGCGATTTCTAGAAGAGATAAGGACCTTGATGCAGCGTTGGATGCTTATCAGAAAACTGTAAAGAAATTCAAACCAGGCCGGTTGACGGATGATGCTCTTTACCGCCAGGGGGAAATTTATTTTGGTCGAAAGGGATATATTGATGCGCTGAATTCCTTTGAGAAGATTTTAAAATTAACTCCAAAAGGGGATATGGTTGCAAAAGCAAGATCTCAAGTTTTTAGTGTTAGACACATTATTTCAAAAAATAATCTATTAAAAAAAGTATCTCCAAAACAAATAAAAAATGTGTCGGACTCGAGAAAATCCCCCATCCTAACCAATAGTAAAAAGACAACCCTAGATAAAATTGATTATACGGTTGGGGCAGATTCTTTTCGAATTGTGGTTCACACAAGTGAAGCCGTAACTTTTTCCCAAGGCCGTTTATCTGATCCAGAACGTGTATATATAAATTTTAATGAAACTCAATTGGCCGATAGAGTATCTAAGGATATAAAAATTGGAAGTCGTTTTTTAAAAGGGCTACGGTTGAGTCAATTTGATAAGAAAAATACCCGTCTGGTAGTTGACTTGAATGAATCAAACAATCTTAAAATAGGTGTTTGGTCTGAGAGGACCAAGTTGTTTGTAGAATTGAGTAATGCACACCTTCAAAAGGTAAAGGTTGCTTCTAAACCAAAGGCTGTTTCTGTAACTAAGAATGTTATTGCTATTGATAAAAAAAATAAGCGTTATAAAGAACCTAGAAAGACAGTTGTCAAGGTATCCAAAAAACTTCCTCCAGTAGCGGTTAATAAAAAATCTCCTCTAATTGTAGTCGATGCTGGACATGGAGGTAAGGATTTGGGAGCGGTAGGGTATCGAGGTGTTCGTGAGAAGGATGTTAACCTAGACATTGCTTTGCGTTTAAAAAATATTCTTATATCGCGTTACAAGTATCGTGTCCTCCTTACCAGAGGAGAGGATATATTTATCCCACTTCAAGGACGTGGTAAAATTGCCAATGATAATAATGCAGACATTTTTATTTCAGTACATGCTAATGCAGCTCATCGAAGAGCTGCACGTGGCATTGAAACTTATTATCTTGGACAGGGCCACAGTGAAGAGGCAAAAGCCACAGCAGCCCGTGAAAACGGAAAGTTGGTTAAATCGGTCAAAGATGACCAAACTCAAGAAATTTTAGCAAGTATGATAAGCACAACAAAAATCAATAAATCCTCTCGTTTGGCAGGAAATATTCAAAATCAACTATATCAATCCATGCGAAAAAAATACTCGGGAGTGAAAAATTTAGGGGTAAAAGAAGGACCTTTTTTTGTTTTACATGATACCAATATGGCAAGTGTTCTTGTTGAAGTTGGGTTTCTTACAAATCCAAAAGAAGAGAACCGATTAAAGCAAAGTTCTTACTTAGATAGGCTTGCTTCCTCAATAGCAAAAGGAGTCGCTAAGTTTGTTCAGGATTTTGATCCCATGATTTAGAGAGATTAAAAACATGGCTGCATTGCCCCTCGTGGCTATTATCGGCAGAGCTAATGTCGGGAAATCTACATTATTTAACCGACTTATACAGAAACGTAAGTCAATCGTAAATAATACTCCAGGAGTTACTCGTGATCGCATATATGGCCAGTCCGATTGGTTGGGGCATTCTTTTATTGTAGTTGACACAGGGGGGGTAGACGTTGATGGAGTAAACGATATAGAAAATCAGATAGTTGAGCAGGCTTTATTAGCGCAAAATGAAGCCGATGTTTTGATTTTTGTTGCGGATAAAAACTTAGGGCTTACCCCTGAAGATAGAAAAGTGGTTGACCGGTTAAGAAAATCCGGGAAACCATTTTTTTTTATCGTTAACAAGGTTGATGAGGCTAAGCATGAAAAAGAGCTTTCTGATTTTTCTTCGATTGGCGTTGAAAACATTTACCCAGTTTCAGCTGAACACGGCTATGGTGTAGCCGACATGCTAGATGATCTTATTGCAGAACTACCAGAGGTAACCGATTTACTACTTCCCGAAAATACCCTGCGTATTGCTATTGTAGGACGTCCCAATGTTGGGAAATCCTCATTAGTCAATCGATTGTTGGCTTCGACTCGCTGCATTGTATCTGATATTCCAGGTACTACAAGGGATGCGGTAGATACAATTCTCAAGGAGAAGGATAAAAATTTTTTACTAATTGATACGGCGGGAATTAAGAGAAAAGGGAGAACTCAGAAGGTATTAGATAAATTTAGTACAATCATGGCTTTAAAAGCCTTAGATCGTTGTGATATAGCGGTGATCCTTGTTGATGTTTCAGAAGGCATTACCGATCAAGATGCGACCATTGCCGGTTATGCTTTTGAAAGGGGTAGGGGGTGCCTCTTTGTTGTCAACAAATGGGACTTAGCACTATCACTTGGTGTAACGAAAAGTTCTATTGAAGAGCAAATAAGGAAGAAATGCAAATTCCTAGACTTTGCCCCAGTTATTGTTTTGTCAGCGCTATCAGGACATAGAGTTGAGCTTTTGTTACCTCAAGTAGAGTTGGTTTATGAAGAATATAAAAAAAACTTATCAACAGGTAAGCTAAACGATTGCATTGAAAAAGCGATAGAGAGAAACCCAATACCAAGTTACCGCGGGAAGTTTGTAAAAGTTCAGTATACAACTCAAATAAAAAGCCGCCCACCGACCTTAAGGTGTTTTGTCAATTATCCGGAAGCAATTCACTTCTCTTATAAAAGATATTTGATCAATAGCTTAAGAAAAACTTTTGGGCTTTCCGGAGCACCAGTTAAATTACTTTTTTCGGGAAAGAAAAAATAAATTAAAGTTAACTATTTTTTTAGTAAATGTCAGGTTCTTAATTGCTGTTTCCCCTAGGAAAATTTTTGTAGATTCATTGGGTTGATTTAAAAAAATGAAATAAATATATGCGGATCCCTTTAAAAAATCCTTTCTATATCAATAGCTTAACCTGAAGAAGCAGTCTCTTTTTTTTTGACTTTATCGCTAGTTATTACCCTTCATTAAAATAAGGTTTGCGAAACTTAATTTTTCCAATAATATTGTATTGCCTGAAGTAAATTTATTAGGTTTTTTTTCAGGTGAACATTGTTTTATCTCCACTGACTAATGTTGATTTTTATTTGTACGCTCTTAATCCTTTTTTTGGAGGGGCCTGCGATGAAACAGTATAGTCTCAAAGATATTAGAAATGTGGCGGTCGTTGGGCATGGTGGTGTAGGGAAAACTTCCGTTGCAGAGGGAATGCTATTTTTATCAGGTGTGAATGATCGTCTAGGTAAAGTTGGCGATAATTCATCACTGATGGATTATGACGTTGATGAAGTAGACCGAGGACATTCTCTTAGTGCTTCTATTGCTTTCTACGAATGGGGCGGGAGTAAGGTTAATCTAATTGACACACCGGGTGATAGTAATTTTGTTGCTGATACGCCTGCCTGCTTGCGGGTTGTTGATGGAATTATAATAGTAATAAGCGCAGTAGATGGTGTACAGTTTTATACAGAAAAGGTATGGAATTGGGCTACTGAGCAATCTATTCCAAAAATTATTTTTATTAATAAAATCGACAATGAACAAGCAGACATAAAAGGGACTTTAGGTTCAATAAAGAGAAAGTTTAAAGTAAGTCCATTTTGTGTCAATACTAATGTTGGTATAGGTGAAGAACTTACTGGAATGATAGATGTCTTAACCAAGAAACTATATTCATATCCAAAGGATTGTTCTGGAATAAGTAGGTGTGATGGTATCCCTGATGAAATGATTGAAGAAGTAAATTTGTCTTTTGCTGAACTCACCGAACTGGTTGCTGATGTTGATGATGAGTTAACCGAAAACTACCTTGAAAATGGGGAGCTTTCTGAAGAGGAGTTTAATGTTGGATTTAAAAAGGGGTTAAAAGAGAGTAAGTTGCTGCCAGTATTTTTGGGATCGGCTACTCAAAATATAGGCGTTGATCTTTTGATGGGCGGAATCATAGACTATTTACCCTCACCGGCTCAGAGGGAGATGATAACAGGAAAAAATCCCAAAGATGGCTTAGATAAGGTATGTAGAGCTGATCTTAAATCTTCTCTCGCAGCGTTGGTATTTAAGACGGTTGCTGATCCATATGCAGGGAAACTAACTCTGTTTAGAGTTTTTTCCGGGACCCTTAAGTCCGACTCCTCTGTTTATAATGTGAATCAAGGAATCTCAGAAAGAGTGGGGCAGGTGTATTTCTTACAAGGCAAAAAACAGATTCCTGTTCCTGAAGTTTGTGCGGGAGATATTGGTACAGTTGCCAAGATGAAGGCTACCACTACGAGTGATTCTTTATCATCAGAAAACAACCTTATAGAATTTGACACGATTTCCTTTCCAAAGCCAGTCTTAACTAAAGCTCTTCTCCCAAAAACAAGAGCCGACGAGGAAAAAATAAGTAATGCTTTAAAGCGGCTTTGTGAGGAAGATCCTACCCTTATTGTTGAGCGTAATATAGAAAGCAATGAACTTTTAATATCTGCGATGGGGCAGGTTCATCTTGATGTTACTTTAGATAGGATGAAGCGTAGGTTTGGTATTGAAGTTGATGTTAAAACACCCAAAGTACCTTATCGGGAAACTATTCGAGGGATCACCAAGGTTCAGGGTAGGCATAAAAAACAGAGTGGAGGACGTGGGCAATTTGGCGATATTTGGATAGAAATTTCTCCGCTTAAAAAAGGTGGTGGATTTGTTTTCGAAGATAATATTGTGGGTGGAGCTATACCAAAAACATATATACCTGCGGTAGAAAAAGGTGTGATAGAGGCTATGAAGCAAGGAGTTATTGCTGGGTATCCAATGGTTGATATAAAAATAAGATTATATGATGGTTCTTATCATGACGTTGACTCATCCGAAATAGCTTTTAAAATTGCCGGATCAATAGGTTTTAAAAAAGGAGTGCTTGACTGTCGACCAGTTCTCTTGGAGCCAATTATGATAATCGATGTTGCTATTCCGAGCGAATTTGTTGGAGATATTATGGGGGACTTAAATTCAAAGCGCGGAAAAGTTTTAGGGATAGATGCGGAGGATAACCATCAAAATATTCGCGCAGAAGTCCCTATGTCTGAGGTGCTTAATTACTCAGCTGACCTAAATTCAATGACAAGTGGTAAAGGAGTATTTACTATGGAATTTGACCATTATGAAGACGTGCCAGAACACTTAAAGAAAAATATTATCGAAGAAGATCAAAGTGAATTCAAAAAAGCAAGTAAGGATATTGGGTGATTTTCTTTAAATTGAAATTATTTTAGGCGGCTTGATTTTGAAAACTAGTGACTCATATGAATGCAATACGGTTGTAAAAGCAGATCTGGTTGAACGAGTATACGAAAGAGTAGGTTTTACTCGCCAGGAAGCAATGGAAGCAGTTGAGATTATTTTAAATGTAATTAAAATGGTTCTTGCAAACGGTGAGGATGTTCGAATCTCTGGATTTGCTGGATTTCATTTAAGAGAGAAAAATGCTAGAACTGCAAGAAATCCGCGTAACGGTGAACCTGTCCGCATTCGAGCTAGAAGAGTTTTAACTTTTAAGCCAAGTAAACAATTGTTAATTTCTACTAATCGATTGCCGGATGAATTCAAAGATACCAGATAAGTTGTTTTTTAAAATTGGTGAAGCTGCCAAGCTGGCAGGAGTAGAACAACATGTTCTTCGCTATTGGGAAGACGAATTTGAAGCCCTTCAACCTAAAAAAAACAAATCTGGACAACGTTTTTACCAAAAAAAAGATGTTGAACTGATCCTTGAAATCCAGAGACTATTGTATTTAGAAAGATATACTATTTCTGGCGCCAAAAAAAAAATGAGGGAAAATAAGAAGAAAAGTGCCCAGCTCTCATTAGGGTTTGATCGCGAGTCTTTTATGGATCAGAAGAGGGACATCATCGCTGATCTTGAATCTATTCTTGAACTTCTTAAGGATAATTGAATCTATAGGTAAAAAAATAGATTTAAAACTCTTCCCTTAAGCTTAAGGGAAGAGTTGTTTTAAATCTTTTTTCGTTAACCAAAGGCTTTTTGAGCAACTCCAACCAAAGCGTCAACAGTACGACACCCAAGAAGATCAGCGTCTTCGCGAGCCACCTCATTATTACTTGCGTCGACCGCGATTACAGATCTGTTTAAGTACCGACTACGAACTCCGTCTAAGTTTAGTTTATTGGCTTTTGCAAATTCCAAGTCAGGGTCTTGGAATAGATTGGGAATTCCACGGCCAGCGTTACTTAAAATATCGGTTCCCACGATAACGATGACTTCATCAGCACCAGCCATTTTGAATTTGTCTATATTATCTTTTACTTGGTCAAACTCCTTGTTACAAAAACCACCAGCTCCTGGGAGAGTGATAATAAGTCGTTTTCCACTAAAATCTTTTATAGAAAGATTTTGCTCCAAAGGTGTTGATGCCGCATTTTCTACACTCCATTCCGGGTTAAGTCTAATTAACTTCACATCTACTCCTGGCAACTGTGCCATAAAACTACCTCCTTAATATTTTAGAATTTAGATAAAATCATGCTATATATCTGGTGCCATAAATTAGCATTTTTTAAAGAATTTGCTATTTTTATTTGTACTATGCTTATATTGAATTAATAATATTTAATTTTGGTTTAGTCGCATTCAAAATGTACATCTGCTATTCTTTTCATCATAGTTGAAAATATTTTTTTATGGCTCATTTTATGATATTAAATTTCAGATTTATCTATTTTTCTTTATTTTCTTTATTTTCTTTATTTTTTAGTTTTAGTGATATTTATGCACAAGGTTTCGATACCCCCATACGCCCATTTTATGAATATAAGGGCAATTATGGAGAGGAAATAGCCTCTAAAAAATCTAAGTTTAAAAGCAAATTTGGTTACAATTTAATTGATATGGGCCGAAATTGGTCGCCAATCGAGATTGATGTTGTTTATGATGCTTTTGATCAACTCCCTCCTGAGTTTCACAAGTTACCTGGTTTGAAAAGTTTATATCGCCTCGAAAATATTGTTTTGAATGGTGAAAATTCCCCAAGGGATGATATTCCAGCTGCAACACTCCCATCATTTACCACAATTTTTGAAAATATATCACAGTCATATAGAGTTTTTGTGGAGAAACAGGAGCTCCGAGTTGAACTTTACAACCCACTGTTTCATGAAGACAGGGTAGATGTAATTAACATTATACAGCATGAGATGGCTCATGCTTTTGATTTATCTAGAGGTTTTCTGAGCTTTTCTGATGAGTGGATTTCTCTGACAAAATTTAAGGTGATTCATATTTTTGCCTTGGATGGTGTTAAAGATAGTGATTCTTTGTATGCTTTAGTTAATGACCCCAAGGTTAATAATTATGCCCCAATAGCTAGACGAAATATTTCCACCTATTCACGACAAAACCCCCAGGAAGATTTTGCTAACTCGGTGACAGCCTATATCCACTATCCATATTTTCGTTATACCCATCCGGCTAGATATGAATTTCTTAAAAAAAATGTTTTTGATGGTAAAGAATATTTTATTAATGACCCTGATGTTAATAGTTTTGAAGAAAAAGTTAACTCTGATTTAGAAAAAGCCTTCAATAATGGTGCATGGACTGATGTTAGTGATATTTTAGTTGAATTAAGTCGAGGATACTTTCCTGAATTCGAGAAGAAAATTATTAATCGTATAAAAAATGTTCTTGGAACAATAACTGTTTCTCAGAAAAAAGATAAAATCCTTGGTCTTGCTACATGCTATTTGATGCAACCCGAAGGGCTTGATCTGAGGAAAAGATTAATTCGAGCTAGTCGAATTTCTGTCAAAGAATTTTTAAAAGACCCTCAATGTTTGCGTTATGCTCGTGATACTTTTGAAAAACAACTTTCAAAATGGGCCCCCTCTAATCTGTATTTTTATCAAGATGGTGATAGTGACTTTATTCAGTTTGTTGATCCCGTTCTTTCACCTGGGTATGTTCGTGGGTTCGAAACCGAATATGTATGGAAAATATTTTTTGATGGGGAGGGAGTGGAGCATTTAGCTGAAGGTTCTTCTGTTTGGGAAAAAGGGGGAAACGGTTCTATTGTGATCAATTTAAAGGAAAGTTCCTCTCGCAATTTTGAGTTGCCGGAAGGAAAAATTTTAAGAATAGAATTAATGGCTAAGCGGACTCACCCAATTAATTTTAAAAATTTTGTATCTGAGAGAACTGGAGCTAGGTTTATTGTTCAGCCGTGGTTTTCTTATATTGGACCAAACCAACCAAAAATTCGTGTAACCTTTCCCACGAACTCGCTAAAAAATACTCATTAAACTACGTGAGATTTCGCACTAACCGTACACACATATTCATATTTGCATACTTAGAAGGCCATACTTTTACCCCATCTTCGTATTGTATGATAAGTGCCGAAGAGTCTTTCTCTTCACTGGTCCATGTTGTTCCACCGGATCCTGGTCCAAATATGGAATGGAGATAAATTTCATCACCATATTTATCAGTATTTTTGTTACTTAGGTCAAATAGACTCCATGCTTCTAACTCATTGGGATATCTCCAATCTTCTGAGCCTGCAAACCTTTGTATGTTGGTAATTTCAGTATAATCTTGGCATTTAAACCAGTTCTGCCATTTTTTTGTATCCTGAAATGAATCCGTTTTTTTCCAGATTAGCTTCATTTCCAGATCGGCTATAGTTTCGTTCCCATTATCTGTGAACCTTTTGCTATCAGTCATGATATGTTTTCATTTTCTAAAAGATGATTATAAACTAGAAGTTTTATTTCCGTCATTTCACGTAAGCTGTATTTTATTCCTTCGCGCCCAAATCCCGAATCTTTTACACCACCATATGGCATATTATCAACTCTAAAGGTAGGGATATCGTTAATAACAACACCGCCGACTTCTAATTGATTAAATGCGCCAAGTGCTTTGTTTATATTATTAGTAAATACACCGGCTTGCAGTCCAAAATCTGTATTATTTACTGCTTTGATTGCATCATTAAAGTTGGTATATGAATTAATGATTAAGATTGGGCCAAAAGCCTCACTGCATGCAACAGGAAGGCTTGGGTTAACATTGGTAAGGATTGTGGGGGGGTAATAATTTTTATCACGGTTGCCACCAAATACAATTTTTGCACCTTTAACAACAGCTTCATTGACCCATAGTTCAATTCTTTCTGCATTTTCCTGGTCTATCATTGGTCCTATTGTGACATTTTCATCAAGTGGATCGCCTGAAATAAATTCTTTTGATGCATTAATTAAGCTTTCTAGAAAATCATCATATATTGAGGAGTGAATATAAGCACGTTGTATTGAGATGCAAACTTGTCCTGAGTAAACAAAAGCACCAAAGGCTATTTTTTTTGCTGCCAAATTAATGTCAGCATCGGGTTCAACAATTACACCTGCATTTCCACCTAGTTCGAGAACCACCTTTTTGTGCCCGGCGCGTTTTTTAATATTCCAGCCAACATTAGGGCTTCCAGTAAATGTGATCATTTTCAAGCGTGAATCTTCTACTAGTGGAGTTGCGTTTTTGCTAGTACAGGGTAGCACACTAAGACTTCCTTCTATAGCTTGCGTATTTTGAACGACTTCACCAAGTAACAAAGCAGTTAATGGCGTTGAAGATGCGGGTTTAAGAATAATTGGGTTACCACAAGCAAGAGCTGGAGCTACCTTATGAGCTACGAGATTTAAAGGAAAATTGAAAGGGCTGATGCCTGCAATAGGTCCTATGGGAAAACGCCTAGTAAGACCTGCTTTCCCTTGAGAAGATTCTGTAATATCTAGAGTCAACATTTCCCCGTCAAGTCGAAGCGCCTCTTGACTAGCAATCTCAAAAGTTGAAACCGATCTCGCTACTTCTCCCCTAGCATATATAAGAGGCTTTCCTGATTCTTGTGCAATAGTTTTGGCAAACTCCTCTGAACGTCTTTGAATACTAGTGGCAATTTCAGAACATATACGGCTACGGTGGTAGGCTGGTAGAACACGTGTTTTTTTAAAAGCTTTCTCGGCGAGGATTATAGCTTTATCTATGGTATCAGAATCAGCAAGGCACACATGTGCAAAAGGTTCGCCTGTGAATGGGTTGACTACGGGAATTGTATTACTCCCTTTTGCCAGCTCCTTTCCGATTAAAATTCCATAAGTTTTATTCATACTTGATGTGTTACTAATGATATCTATTACCAACCTTGGCCTTTGATGCCATAAGAGCGAGAGCCAGATTTGCTTGATTTCAAATAGTTTTCTAGAGTGCCTTCATTGTTTTTTTTTTCTTCTTTGCTTAGATCAAGGTTTGATTTTTCAACTTCTTTGGTGATAGTTTTTTTTGCAAAATCTTCCATCGCTTTAATGTCGCCGTTGAATTTAATTCTTAATTGTTGATAAGTATCTTTATCAAGTTTTAATTTAAGTTGATTCATAAATTTTTTATATTTAAAGATTTGAAATTGTACCAAGAAAAAGCAAATAGCTAAAATATAGCTATAGAATCTAAATGAAAGATATTAAACATGATATTAGAATGGTGAAAAAGTTTTTTTCTTTATTTTGGGAGATGTAGATTCTCCATTAAAAGGGACGTGAGTCCGTGGAATCTGAATTTCAAAAGTTGTTCCTTTAGGTTGGTTATTTCTCACTGTTATCGTCCCACTATGATCAACTACTATTCTATTTACAATTGCTAAGCCAAGGCCAGTTCCTCTTTTTTTTGTTGTAAAGTGAGGAAGAAATAACTTATCTCGATCGGCCATCGGGATTCCTACCCCATCGTCCGAAAATCGAATAAAAATCTTGTTTTTAGCAAAATCGGCTTTAGTAGATATCTCGATTTTACCATTATCTTCCAATGCATCTATAGAATTTTCAAATAAATTTATAAAAATTCTTCTGAATTGTTCTGTGTCGAGATTTGCGCTAGCTACATTAGGGTCGTAATTCTTTTTGATAGTGATATTTTTACTGTTATTTTTGTATAAATTATAAACATTATCAATTATATCATGAAGAGAATGGGGCTTTAGAGAGGGGGCTGGCATGCGTGCAAATCTAAGAAACTCATTGACTAGATCTTTCATCCCTTCTACTTCTTGCGAGATTATATCGATACTTTCTTCAAATACTTTATTGAAACTTGCTTTATCCTCATGGTACTTTTTTTTAAGCCGCTGAGTATTTAGCTGGATTGGTGTAAGAGGGTTTTTTATTTCATGTGCTATTCCTTGGGCAACTTCTTTCCATGCAGCTATTTTCTGAGTTTTAATCATTGAAGTTAGATCTTCAAAAACAATAACTATTCCTAGGTATTTTTGCCTTGGGCTTCTTAAGACATGGGCTTTTACTAACAGAATTAATGAGTTTTCGTTTAATCTTATTTCAACTTGACCTTCAGAACTTTCTTTGTTTTTTGAAATCATTTCTCTAATTATTTTTCGAATCACGACTAAGTGGCTTTTTTTGAAAATATTTTTATATCTAGATCCTACTACATCTTGTGATTTAACCATTAAAATATCTGCTGCAGCCTTATTGAATGTGGTTATATGCCCTTTTTTATCTATTGAAACAACACCTGCTCCTATATTATCTAAAACTGTTGCAATGTATTGCCTGCGTTGTTCAAGTTCAACATTAGTTATTTTCAGATCTTGATTTGCCTTTTCAACATTAGACTGACTGTCATTAAGTTTAGCAGTCATGCGATTAAATGAGTCAACTAGAATGCCTATTTCGTCTTGAGCAGTAATTCCTAGTTTGAAATTTAAATCGCCTTCTGAGATACGCCGCGTTCCCTCTGCAAGTAGTTGTATTGGAATGGTTATGCCGCGAGCCATATAAAAGCCCAACCAAATTGCCGAAAACAGAATCAATAGTGTAATTAATAGGAATGTAGTGTAATAACTTGCGGATACAGGAAGACGTAAGAAATTTTGCCGCTTATAGCTCTCGAAGGAGTTTTGTATGGCTTGAATGTTATGTTGGGCGCTACCTGGGATCGAGGCTAATGTTATTATGTATCCCCACACAGATAGTTTATTCCTTACTTTTTCGGTCAACGGTTTGGCGACAATTAGATAGTGGCCTTGACTTGATGTTCGGAACTCAGAAACGCCTTCCCCTCCAGCACTTTTTTTTAATATATCAGTGAAGTCACTGCTCTGAACATACGGAGCGCCCTTTTTATCAATTTCTGAAGAGATAGGGATATATTTGTCATCGTAAATAATAATCCCTCCAATTGCATATTCTTTTCTTTTATTTTTAATTAATTCATTAAGTTTCTGTCGTTGTGCTTTTGGGAAAAGTTCTTTTTGAGTGATAAATTCTTCTATTTTTTGTATACGGATAAGTGAAGTTCTCTCTAAATTTGCATAGTATTCTTGCGCTACATCCATTGATTGTTGCAACGTCTGCTCTGTTTTTAAGTTGAACCAACTACCTATGCTAAATGTAAATAGTTTGCTAGCGACCGTAAATAGAAGAATTGATGGCACTAGCGTTAGTATTAGAAACGCTACAATAAGTTTAGTTTGAAATTTTGATCCTAAAATTTTACTTTTTCTTTCGCTGTAGAGTTTTACCAGATTACGAGTTATGAGAACAACGAGAACAAATAGAAGTATGAGAATAATATTAAAAATTAGTAAAACAGCGAGATTGTTTTTAACGGAAGCAGGTGACTGCTCTTGAAGGAAATAGTATTCCAGGCTGGTTGAACAAAGCAGGGCAAAAAGTATCCAGGCAATGGTCCTCCATGCTGGATTTTTCTTTATTTGGGATTGTTTTGATGAAAGTGTGAGGTATGGTGGATTATTTATTGAAGGATCGGACGACATTTTTTGTCCCTTCAAAGATTGTTTTATTTTTTGATCTATCTTTATTATCCTTTACATCTTTTGCAAAAGCCAAGTCTGGATCAATAGAAAGAGGTGACGATTCAGCCCACTCTCCATCAAAGTTATCGAATGGTAGAAAGAAAAAAAGATGATTGAAGGGAAACCAAAACTCATTTGTTTCTAAACTTGCTTTAATACGTACATAATATTTTTCTTTAAAATCTAGGCGTCGAATAGAAGAGATTGGGATATTTTCTAGTGTGAGCATCATTTGCTGGTACTTTTGTTTGTTGCGCGTTGCAATCTTTCGTTTAATGCCTTTGCCAAGAGCTGTGAAGCGGTACACCTTCTTTAATGAATCATATTCAATTGTGTGGTTAATTGTGTTACTGCTTATAAGGCTATCGTTCCAAAAATTGTTTACTTGTCTGAGTTCAGTTTCGAATGTGAAAGTTATAGGGACCCCACTCTCAATCGCTTCCTCAATACTAGCAGTGAATCCATCAAGTAGTCGTGCGTTTATCACTACAATTTTTCCTCTTGTCCCTACACCAATGTTTACGAGAGACGGCGAGGCTTCTACAGTTATGGCATTAATGAGAATAAAAACTCCCATGATTAGCCATGCAGTGAGGATTTTGGTTTTAGATTCCATTATTTTTGAAAAAAGTAAATGTTTCAGCTAGCCCTTCTTCTAATGAAAACTCAGGAGACCAACTAAGGAATTTTTTTATTTTTGTATGATCTAGACAACTTCTTCGCTGCTCAAAACTATTTTTCTTAGAACGTTGAACAGCTATGCTAGATTCTGCCAACTCTAGTATCAAACGGGTTAATTCATTAACAGATGTTTCTTGCCCGGTTCCAACATTAAAAGTACCTGAATCATCTAGATTTAAAGCTAGCAAATTAGCGCTTACTATATCTTTTATAAAAATGTAATCTCTTGTTTGTTCTCCATCGCCGTTAATTATTGGGGCTTCGCCTTTTAACAAACGATTATAGAAAATTGCTACAACCCCAGCTTCACCATTAGGGTTTTGGCGAGGACCGAAAACATTACCGTAACGAAAAATAGTTGATTTAAGTCCGTATTGCTCCTTATAGAATCTGAGATAGCCTTCAATACTTAACTTTGAAAGTCCATATGGACTAGTCGGTTTTTGGGGATGATTTTCTTTAGCTGGAAAATAATCTTGTTCTCCATAAATGGCCCCACCGGTTGACGCAAATATAAACTTCTCAACCCCGTATTCTACGGCGTTTTGGAGTAACTGTAAAGTGCCAATAATGTTTGATTCTGCGTCTTTTACTGGGTTTTTAACCGAATCACTTACAGAAATCTGCGCTGCATGGTGATTGATAACTTCAATTTTTTCATTCTCGATTATGCTAGCTAATTGCGGATCAGAAATTGATATTGAATGAAAAACAGCCTTTGGGTTTATAAATTCTTTTCGTCCTCTTGACATATTGTCAATAACAACAACATGATGATTACTATCAACATAAGCATCGACAATGTGCGACCCAATAAAACCAGCTCCTCCAGTTACAAGTATATTCATTATCAATGCCTTTTTATTAGGTTTTTAAGAAGATATAATTTTTCAATAGCTTGTTTGGGTGATAGATTGTCAGGTTCGATGATTTCTAGTTGTTTGATTGCGGGATGAGCTGTTTCTAAAAATAGACCGAGTTGTTCTGATTGAGGATTTATTTTTTTTTCTTCAGAACGTGCTATTTTTGGAGCTCCCAAGTCGTCAAATTCGCTTTTTTCTAGGTTGAATAAAACTTCATGCGCACGGTGTAGTACTTTTTCAGGGAGTCCGGCTAACCTTGCAACTTGAATTCCATAACTTTTATCAGCTCCTCCTGGGATGATTTTTCTAAGAAAAATTATTTCGTTATTCCATTCTTTAACTTGAACGTTAAAGTTTTTCACTCCTTTTAAAACCAAGGCTAAATCAGTGAGTTCGTGGTAGTGAGTAGCGAACAAAGTTTTAGGCCCTCCTTTATTGCTATCAGCATGAAGGTATTCTACGATGGACCAGGCGATACTGATCCCATCAAAAGTGCTAGTTCCTCTACCAATTTCATCAAGAATTATAAGGCTTCTGTCAGTAGCATTATTTAAAATATTAGCTGTTTCGTTCATTTCTACCATGAAGGTAGACATCCCTCTTTGAAGGTGGTCTTGTGCGCCAACACGTGAAAAAATTCTATCAACGATACTGATATTTGCTGATTCAGCAGGTACAAAACTTCCAACTTGTGCCATCAGAGTGATCAATGATACCTGTCGCAGATATGTAGATTTCCCAGCCATGTTGGGGCCAGTGATAATCATTATCTGGTCATCTGTACTATTAAGTTGGGTGTCATTAGGAATAAACTGATTTTCAGGAACAATACGTTCTATAAGGGGGTGTCTACCATTATTGATTGTGAGTTCCGTTCCTTCTGAGATTGTTGGTTTTGAGTAGTTATAACGATGAGCAACTTCAGCAAGTGACGTTATCGTATCTAGGTTGGCGATTACTAGTGCCATTTTTTGAATTTTCAATCCTTGGGATGCAACTTCTTCTCGAGTCTGTTGAAAGATTATTTGCTCCAAATTAGTTGCTTTTTCTTGGGCTCCAGTGATTTCCTCTTCATACTTTTTTAGTTCTGGAGAAATAAAACGCTCTGCATTAACAAGTGATTGTTTTCTGATGTACTCAGGAGGGACACGATCAAGGTTTTTTTTTGTTATTTCAATGTAGTAACCATAGATTTTATTGAATCCAACTTTTAACACAGAGATACCAGTGCGTTTCTTTTCTTTTACCTCTAATTGTGTAATCCAATTTTTCCCATCGAGCGCGATTGTTTTAAGTCGATCCAATTCCGAGTCGCAGCCTCTTTTAATAAAATTTCCTTCTTTAAGAGTAAAGGGTGGATCTTCGACAATTTTTCTTTCAATAAGCGCGTGTACCTTTTCAAGATTATCCCATTTAGATATGAATGTTTTTAAAACATTATTTTTGCTTTTTTTTAAAAGTTTTAATAGGTGAGGCAAAACTGAAAGCGAATTTTTTAGAGAAATAATATCGCGTGCATTACAAACAGAAAGAGAAATACGTCCAAGGAGTCTTTCTAAGTCATACATTGATTTCAGTTGATCACGAATAGCTTGTCTCAGCATTAGATCATTTTTAAAAAAATCAACTTGTTCAAGCCGTTCTCTTATTAGGTCGATATTAATACATGGTTTTAGAATCCATTCCCTAATATGCCTTGCTCCCATAGCAGTTTGAGACAGGTCAAGTATGTCTAGTAGAGAATTTTTTCGTTCTCCTTCACTTGACCTTACTAGTTCTAAACTACGTATGGTCGCTTGGTCCATAAGCATATAGCTATGAATATTGAACACATTAATCGTACTTATGTGTTCTAGAGCAGATTTTTGTGTTTTATGTAAATATCTAATAAGAGCTCCAGCGGAAGAAATAGCAAGCTTCATATTCTCACAACCAAACCCTTCAAGAGAACCCGTTTTGAAATGATTGATTAATAGCTTGTATGAGTCCTTGTATGAAAAAGTCCAGTTTTCACAGAATTGTATGGTATCTGAACGTTCTTCGAGCCATTTTGCATTATTACTTTGATCTACAAAGTTATGGGATAGGATAATTTCTTTAGGATCGAACTTTTCAATCTCATCTTGCAATAATGATTCTCTGTCATCACCATATAATTCTGCTACTTTAAAAAGGCCAGTTGTTATGTCTAGGGCGGCAAAGCCCCAGCCTTTAGAGTTTGAACAGATTGAAACGAGAAAATTATTTTGTTTGGGATCAAGTAGATTTTCATCCATGATAGTTCCAGATGTTACTATCCTTACCACTTCACGTTTTACCAAACCTTTTGTGAGTTTTGGGTCTTCAGTTTGTTCACAAATAGCTACTTTTTTTCCTGACTTGATAAGTTTGGCGATATAAGATTTGGAAGAATGGTGCGGAATGCCACACATAGGAGTTGGGTTGGTTTTGTTTTTGTTTCTAGAAGTGAGAGCAATTTCTAAAACTTGTGAAGCAACTTCGGCGTCTTCATTAAACATTTCATAGAAATCACCCATTCGAAAAAAAAGAATGGAATCGGGATGTTCCTTTTTGATACTTATATACTGCTGCATCATTGGAGTTTCCTCTTCCAGTTTTATAATACTTTGAGGTTTGTGGTTCATAGGATATGAGTTATGGTAATAGCTTTTTGAAATTTGGGGCTAACCTATCGTATGTTTTTTCCAAATGTTCTGGAATAACTCTGGTTTCTGCGAGGGCTGGCATAAAATTATTATCTCCAGTCCACCTTGGAACAATATGGTTGTGAATATGTTCGTCGTAGCCAGCTCCAGCGCTTTTCCCTAAATTAAAACCCACATTAAAACCTTCAGGAGTGTTTGCTTTACGCAAAATTTGAATGGAATTTTTCGTGAGATCAGTCATTTCCAGAGACTCTTCGGTATTGAGCTTTGTAATGCACGCCAAATGCCGGTATGGAGATACCATTAGGTGGCCACTATTGTATGGGTAAATATTCATTATGACAAAACAGTATTTTCCTCGGAATAGAATAAAATTTTTTTTGTCATCATTGAGTTTAGGAAGTGAGCAGAAAATACATTCCCTTGATTTATCTTTAGTGATGTATTCTATGCGCCAGGGCGCCCAAAGTTTTTTCATATGCAAAATGCTCACTTTTCGTCCGAATAGAAACTACAAGATTGTATCGGTTTCTTATTAGGAAATATTTGATTAAACAATTCTCGAGTTTTTAATTTCATACGGTAGGCTTCTTCTTCAGAATTTTCATGCTTAAATCCGAGAAGATGTAGGATGCCGTGAATAAGTAAAAGAATAATTTCTTCATTAAAAGATAATCCGTGCTCAATTGACTGTCTTTTAGCAGTCATCATGGATATGACTACGTCTCCTATTAGTTGAGTATTAGGTTCATTTTCCTCTCCTTCATTTTGAGGAAAAGAAAGTACATCCGTGGCTTGATCTTGGCCTCTAAACTTCTTATTGAGTTCCTGTATTTTTTTGTCATTAGTTAGAAGTATGCTTAGTTCTTGGTTATTGCACTCTAAAAAAAATAAAATACTTCTACATTGAGTTTCGAGTAATTGGCAATCGACAAAAAATTCCTTTTGGTCATTACTTATAAAAACTTGCATTAAGTTATCGTTTTTTTAATCGTTTTTAAATCCATCTTGACCGTAAGCTTTAATTATATGTTTTACTAAGTCGTGTCGTACAACATCTCTTCCGCTAAAGTTGACAAAGCTGATGCCGTCAATGTTCTTTAGAAGGGTTTGAGCTTGAATTAAGCCTGAATTTTTTTCATTTTCTAAATCAATTTGTGTGATATCACCTGTTATTACCATTTTGGAATTGAACCCGAGTCTAGTAAGAAACATTTTCATTTGTTCTTTGGTAGAATTTTGTGCCTCATCAAGAATTACAAAAGAGTCATTTAATGTGCGTCCGCGCATATAAGCCAAAGGGGCAATTTCGATGATACCGTCTTCCATGAGTTCTCTAACTCTGGTAGATTCCAGAGCGTCATCAAGAGCGTCGTAAAGTGGCATAAAATACGGGTTGATCTTTTCTGCAATATCTCCTGGTAAAAAGCCAAGCTTTTCTCCTGCTTCAACTGCGGGGCGGGCCAAAATAATTTTCTTGAATTGATGTTTGAGTAGCCCTTCTACTGCCAAAGCTACTGCTAAATATGTTTTTCCTGTGCCCGCTGGCCCAATAGCCAAAACAATATCTGATTGTTTGACTGATTGGATTAGTTCTCTTTGGGTTGGACTTTTCGGAGTAATAAATCCTTTTTTAGGTGAGACTGCTATTCGCTCTAAAAAAATAGTTTTCAAACTTACTTTACTGTTTTCTGCTACTAAGCGGGTGGCAAATTTTATGTCGTCATCTTTTAGCTTGTAACCTGAAACGATAAGATCTTCTAACTGAGTTAAGAGGACATCAACTGAATTAATTGAGTTAAAGTCGCCTTTTATTTTAATTTGATTTTCTCTAGTTGTGATACGTACTCTAAATTTTTTTTCAATTTGCTTAAGGTTAATATCTTGAGCACCAAAAATTTCTGGTATGTGGTTAAGGTTTTCGAGAAGAAGCTCTTTGTCAATAGTTTGATTCAAGAGGGATTGAGATCCTTGTCACAGGGTTTATTTCTGACATTATATCTCTGCTCGTTTTGACTTGTCAAACGCAGTAAGACCCTAGTTAAATAGATAAAGTATAGATAGTTAGGCTGGTTTTAGCTGGAGGTTCGAGATGGTGCTAAAAGACTGAGGAATTCGCTGCGAGTCCGTGCGTCATCTTTAAAGCATCCCAGCATAGAGCTAGTAGTGGTGTAGGAGTTTTGCTTTTCTACTCCGCGCATGGCCATACAAAGGTGTACGGCATCGATAACAACAGCGACCCCATCTGGTTTTACAATATTGTTTATGCATTGAGCTATTTCAGTGGTCAAACGCTCCTGAACCTGTAAACGTCTGCTATATGCATCAACTAATCGAGGCACCTTACTTAACCCAATGATTTTACCTTTTGGAAGGTAGGCTACATGACATTTACCAAAAAAAGGAAGCATATGGTGCTCGCAAAGACTATAGACATCAATGTCCTTAACGATTACCATCTCATTGTAATTCTCACTGTAAAGAGCATCGTTTACTAGCTTATCGATGTCTGTGTCGTAGCCACTTGTCAAAAATTTTAAAGATTTTTCTACTCTTTCAGGAGTTTTAATTAAACCCTCCCGTTTGGGGTCTTCGCCAACGGCATGTAAAAGCCGTTCAATCAATGATTGAAGTCCAGCCTCTTTAGGGGGTAGGTTCATAGATACCCCCTCTGTAAACAACATAATTACGTTCGGATTCGTAAAGTTTAATTTCGTGTAAACGACCCTTACTAATTTTTGGTTCTAGAACTTCCCAAAACTTAATTGCCAAATTTTCAGCTGTTGGTATAATACCTTTTAAGAAATCGACATCTATATTGAGATTTTTATGATCAACCTTAATGAGAATTTCCTGCGTTGTTAACTTTTTTAACTCTTTTAGGTCAAAGACCATTCCCGTCTCTTTACTCACTTCGCCAGATAGCGTAACTTCAAGTTCATAGTTATGCCCGTGCCCATTAGGATTATTACATGGGCCGAAGGTAGCCTCATTTTTTTCATCAGAAAAATCTGGATTGTATAGGCGATGACTCGCGCAAAAATGATGTTTTCTTGTAATAAATATCATATTGTGGGAAAAATTTTCTAAAAAATGATCTTATTTTAAGTACTTTCGTTTATTATCGGTTGAGTAAAACCCAGGCCCGTATAAATGAAATGTCATGCTATTCATAATCTTTTGTAGGGGGCCTTTGCATTTCTCACATTCGGTTAGAGGTTCATCCGATACTTTTTGTAAAACCTCAAATGTTTCCTT
>CAZOYP010000020.1:0-31042 GCA_964584125.1 uncultured Nitrospinaceae bacterium
TTACCTTCAACATATTTAGGATGTTTTTGCAAAGCATCTAGCTTATCTTCCACCTCCTTGATCCGATCCTTATTCTTTTCAGAATCAAGTAAGGTTTTAGCTCGATTGAAATAATCTTCTGCCTTAGCCAATTCCTCCTTTTTAAGGTAAACGTTCCCCAAGTTTTCGTTATAAATACTTTGGCCTTCCGCATCATTAGCCTCTTCAAGAAACTTCAAGGCTTTTTTATAGGTTTCCTCAGCTTCATCAAGATTACCCTTATAGAAAAGAACGCTCCCAAGGTTACCCAGAGAACTCTCTATTCCTCTAATATCATTTACTTTTTCCATGTATGCTAGAGCTTTGCCATAGTACTCCTCAGCTTTATCCAACCGACGACTCTGAAAACAAAGATTACCCAGATTTCCCAAGACATATGCCTGACCCTCCTCATCCCCAGACTGCTTCATATGAGTCAACGCCTGAATAAAGTTGGACTCCGCCTCTGACAAATTATTCTGCTTCAAAAAATCCAACGCAATTTTTTCAAACTTCCTTCCTTCTTCAATTTCTGCCATTGAGTTTGCCTTTTGAAGGTTGATTCAATTTAAAAAAAGCCCGAAACCCACAACCAAAAATAACGATTGATCAGTTATAAGCCAACTAATTGTTTTAAGGGTCAATACCAGAAATTATAAAGCCTTCCTTTTCCGCTGTCAAATTTACTCCTCATCTAAGCAAAATTCTTCAAAGAAGTGTCTTAAAAGAGTAGAAATTGGGGTACTTACAGCGATTCGATGGTAGAAAAACAAGATATGCTAAGTTTCAACAATAATGAGGTTTTATAGGTTTGCGTTATGAGGTAATGCAAGGGTCAGATACTTTCCTTTTTCGCCATAAAGGATGCCCATTTTTTCCAGTTGTAAAACACCTTTTTTAGCCGCACCTTCTTCTGCACCCAAGCCTTCAACATGTTTTTTGATCTGATCCATGTTTTTTGGTGATTCGTTACAAAAAACGATAATCCAAGCAGGAACCCCTTCAAAGCGATTTTTATTTGGGTTTCCAATTGACCTATCATCATAAACTGTCACAAAATTCATGGATTTTGTGAAAAACAAATACGGTAAGTCATTAGATTGGTGCCTTGATTGCCAATTTTGGACTGTTTCAGTTAACTGCCTTTTTAAAGTCAGTTCTACTTCATTTTGAGTAGTAAATTCAAAATCATAAGCAATTCTCAACAAATCGATATCTTCTGAGTCGTAAACATAAGGATAGGCCTCGCCTGGTCCTGTGATCGTTACCCCATATTCCTCAGGTCGGGTGTAGTATGGGCTAAATCTTTCTAGCCAAAGATCGCCAACACATTCAGGTGGCGGCAAATGCGACAAAAGTTTTATCAATTGGATTTGCTGACGGTAATCTTCATCCGTTTCTCCTGGGAACCCGATCAAAATATTCCAATTCACTTCAACCCCATAGTACATTGCCCACTTCATGCAAAGAATATTTTGTAGAGGTCTCACTCCTTTATCCATTTCCATTAATTGATTAATGCTAAAGCTTTCGATGCCCGGTTGTATTACATTTGCTCCGCCGTGAGCTAGTGATTTAATTTGCTTTTTGGTTAAGTTACTTTTCACCTCTAGAAAAAACTGAAGATCAAAATTATTACTTGCCATTTGGCTAAAAACACCTTCTATATACTTCATTTCCAAAATATTATCCACGAGTCGAAAACGAAAAGAATTGTAGCGCTGTGACAAATACGATATGTCTGCATGAACCTGTGCCATTGGCTTTGATCTAAACTTCATAGTATTCGCATTTAGGCCACAAAAAGTACAATGATGTTTCTCTCCCCACCAACAACCTCTAGCTGTTTCATAAAGGATAATTGGATTTTCCAATAATGAAGAATTAGGATCTATTTGCCTCAATTGCTCGAAAAAATCATCATAATCAGGAGGGGCATTATCACTAAAATCTTCATGAAGTTCATGGTTTTCCGCAAAAACTATCTCTCCACCACTTCTATGTGCCACTCCATTTGGGATTGGTTCGTTTTTTTCCAATGATTTCATTAATGGGATCAATACACCTTCAGCCTCTCCTGGAACAACAAAATCAATCCAGGGAAATACGCGAAAATATTCCAATCCCATCTCTGATTCAAAGTTAGCTCCGCCAAACATAACCTTAACCAAAGGATATTTCCCTTTAATTAGCTTAGCCAGTGTCACACTTGCTAAGTTTTGATTAAAGGTTGATGAAAAACCGATAACATCGTATTCGCCCCATTTTCCTGCCTCTAAAGCCCACTGAAGGAACTCAGGAACCATTTTTGTTTTGACATCTGTCAAGAATTCGCGCGGGCGATCAATGGACTGGCAAACATCATCAATATGAGAGTTAAAATGGTTCATATAATCCAGGTTTTTAGAATTTTCTCCAAAGAGAAGATGCGAAAAAAGCCATTCGCCGACTAGAAATCTTTTTTCGCACAGCTGGTTATAGACCGGCATTCCCAACTGATGGGCGAAGTGAAGGTTCAGATAATGGCTCTTCACATTACAGCCGTGCGATTTTAACAACGTTGAAAGGGTTCCCAACTGAATGGATGGATATATATGAAACCCAAATGGCATGTTTATCAAAGCAATATTTAGAGACATAAAAATATTGTAGCAATTAACAAACTCTTGAAAAAGATTTTATTAGCTTACTTCAACCCCAGTGCTACCCAGAACAAATAATGGGCTACAGCCTAAACCGTAACCCATTATTCTTTTAGATGGTGAGAAAAAAATATGGCGATTAGTGTGATTAACTACCACAGTTGCAAGTTTCCCACCTCTTATTTTTATACAAACTCAACTGCTGTTTCTCGCACCTGGGTGACCTTATGGAATTACAATCTATTCCTTGACGATTTTTTTAGGTGCTGGCTTAAAAATATACGAAAACTAAGTTCCAGAGCAACTATCTTGAAACAAATTGTTGCAATGTGGCGAGCTTTAAAAGTTCGCGCTATATAATAAAAATCAATCTTTAAGGTTTAATTGACATAACAAGATAGAGCTTTCTATAATCGCCCATTCAACAGTTTTAAATATTTGAAGGAATATCCCGTGCTGGAAAAAAAAATCCAATTAGCTTTATCAAGTCCACCCTCTTTTTCGTTTGACGGCAACGAGATATATGCCATCTCCATCCTTGACAATTTGGCTCAACTAAAAAAAACAAAACAAAATGGTGCAACTATTTTTCACGATAAAAATGCTCCTAATACTGCCAATACACGTATCAAAGTTTATAAAACAGGACACATGGCTTTCTATAACGAAGAAGGGCGCCGTTTCTTGGGAACAGACCCAGAAGGACATCCTCTCCATGAAGCTAAGTGGAGCAAAGACCCCACTACTGGCGAGACCTGCCTTAAGCTAGCTCGAATGCAGCTTGACTCTTTGCAATGGGTTGGCATTAAACCCAAATCTCGTACCTTTGAATCACAGATAGATATAAAAGGCCAGCCGGGATGGGAGGATATGACTTTGGACTTTCTTCGAGAAAAAGCGGCTGAAGCTTGGCGAGTACCAGTTTCAGAAGTTAATTATTTTTATCAAAAAGATAGCTTGGTACCACTAGGAGATGGGAAGTACAAAGTGAAATTGACAAAGGATTCGCTTTACGCTTTACCAGACGGAAGTTTTGATGGGCGAAAAATATTTTCAAGTTTTTTGTCTAAAGTTAACTGGGCACGCTTAGATATCATTCCCGTTGTTGAGCTATTTCAATCTACTATTCCAGGCAGTGGCGGAGCTGTTTTTGAATTCATTTGGGGGATTTATGAGGATCAGTCACGCGAGAAGCAATTAGATACTCTTCGCTATCGTGGCCTCCCAACCTACCCTTCTAGAGCAGCATATAATATTTTCGCATCTTTTTTTATTCCCAAGGCACCTGGGGAAGAAAAAGACATTTTACGTATATTTTTGGATACCAAACGTTCACACGAAGTCACTTGGTCTCCCCAGCCCAATCCTCCATGGCGCTATTTTGACCATAGCTCAAAACTTTGTCTAACAGTCCAAGATGGGCACCTTTATAAAGTTACCAGCTATGGTGAGGCTAATCCAATTCCCTACGTAAACCGTTCGATAGGAGGTAAGCCATCTTGCCAGAGAGAGGTCCAAGTCGGTGTAAACTCCTTTGTGCTGGTAGACGATCAGGAACAAAAAGAAATTTCATTCCATGCTAACTGGAAAATTTTGCCACAACCTGATTTGCCTGCAAAAATTCCGGAATACGCATTTAACTGGAAATGGTTTTTTAATGGCTTTCCTCCACAAACAGACAAAATCAAATCAATGTATACTGTTCCTTTATATCCTGAAGGAAATGCAGAAATAGATGAACCGGCTTTGCAGCCACTTGCATTGGATCAAATAATTTATTACATGGAGATGGCTCCGGGAATGCCCGCTAAACTTGAAAAAGTTGAGCGTGTACTGGTCCACACTTTTGACATGTCTATAGCTGGATGTGTCGATTGCACCCATGAGAGAGAATACACTATTTTATTTAGCGACCCTGAACTTGCACAAAAAAATGCACACCAACTGTGGGATTATGCCGCAAAACGAAAAGAGCTGGACAATTTAAAAAAAGTTTCCTTTTTACCAGAGAAGGAACACTTGGAAGAAGTATACAATGACAAGTATGGGATGATGTTCAAATGGATCCCTATGTTTTATTTTCAAGATCGAGGTGTATGCGAACAGATTTTAGCCTCATCCGTCCGTGCTCTTTTACCAGAAGGCATTTTGTTTTTAGTGGGTCCTCGAGCAGTTAAAGGGCTGTTTGAGCATTACGGTTTAGACTGCCTTTACAGCGACCTAATGATGAATATGCCATTTTATAGACAACATCTAAAGATGTGCCCAGAAAACTTAATCAACCAAGATATTACAGTTTTTCTAACTGAGAAGCGTGGCCCCTCTGAAACCAAAAAAGAAGCCGAAATATCAACTCCTTCATCTGGCTCCAAACCTGAACCACAAGTTAATCAAGTTTCTGAGCCTATTATTCCGTTACGCAATTTTGATCGAGAGAAGTAATATCTGAACCTAAAAAATAAAATTTAATCTATGACCTCCTTCAGCTTTTGCTTTTCCAGCGTTGAACATCTCTCATGAATTTCCTACGGTCCATATCCTTATCCCAAGGGAAAATATCCATTAAAGGTTCTAAGGCATAGTTTGATTTGTCCTCGGGAGGTAATTCAAATCCACCATCTGTAATACGATAGATATTATTGAACGTTCTATAGTTCCCGCACAGGGTCACATAATCCCAAGATGTTGTTCCTTCAACCAATGCGCACATTTCCGACGAAGATATGCCTTCATAGAGATTTATTTTCCCAAGGTCCCCTTTATTAAGTTTTGGCTTATCTGTTTTCCCAAAATCGATAGTCCATACTTGAGAGTCTTTCTGTCCAAATATTTCCAATTGGTAAACAATTTGCCAATGTTGCCAACCGCCAAGCAACTCGCTATTTAAAATTAGGTCAAGAAAATTATTTTCAACAAAGTCATTAATCACTTTCATTTCTTTTTTATATGCTTCTAAATCACGAGTCTGCGTTTTGATAGACGGGACTTCTGCGTTTGGTTTAAATATTATTCGATGACTATCATCCTCACTAACACGAACAAACTCAGAAGCCTGCTTATCAATACGAACCTCACTAGCAGAAATATGTGCAACATCCCCAGGAAAAAATGGGGCACTTGGAACTTCTGGACAAAACGCAGCTAAATCTTGGATGAACTGATCCTGAGTAATCGGAAATGTGCATTGGTTTAAAAAGTCCAATTCATCTCGGCACCTAAAAGCGGCCGAACCAGGTACCACAAATTTAGGCCCTAGAGCCTTAACGACGTTTAAAAACGTACAATATTCATCGATGGGTAAAGTGAGTGGTTTGTTGTAGGCAAAGTTACCTTCTAATAACGGAACAAATCGAGAATGAAAAAAGTTAATCTCGCCATGCAGTTCTCCAATCCTCTGGATAATATCGGGATTAACCTGGGAATCTACCTGATTCCAAATAGTCACTTCTCCATCGCTCACTAGTAATCCATGTTCTGGAAAATCATCTTCGGCAGTACTAGATTGATTAAGTGAAGCAGTCGGCGTTATTACTACATCCTTAACGTGAATAGGCTCAAAATCTGAAACAATCTTTATATTTTTAAATTCAAGTTCATTGAGAACATCAAGTAGAAGATCATCTTTAGGGGCAAGGACAACTGAATCTTGTTTAAGGATTCTTTTATTTTGAATAAGGTAAGACAGGGTGCGTACATCAAAATGATCTTGGTGTCTATGTGAAAGATTAAGAACATCAACCGGAGGTATTTTATCCTTTTCCAAAACAATACTTGGGCACAATACATTTATTTCTTCCCAAAGATAGTCAAACCAAACTGGATCGGTCAATATGGTCGTCTCCTTAGACTGCACAAGGAGACATGCATGGCCGATCAAGGTTGTCTTAATCATTGTTAAGCTCCTTAATTTAAAAAAACAAAAGGGTAGCTAAAAAGTATACCTAACTCAAGCGATCGTTGAAAAAAAACCGCTACTATCTCGCCAAATTTTTAAAATGGAGCTCGTCATGCATGGAAATCTTAAAAATCAAAACCTACTTCGTCCTACAGGCACAGCTTGATTTTTAACATAAAGGTCAGGAAGATTGTTGGTTCCATGGTGGGTGATATAAAGAAAAACGTGCTCACGGGCATTTATTCGCATGGCCCATGGACCAAAGTCGTTTTGGTAAAAACTTTCATAACGGCCCATGGCTTCTTCAATAGTCTGCCCTGATTTTGGAGTGTAGTAAAAATCTAAAGCTAAATCGTGCTCAGGATTATCCTTAACTTCCATATCCAGTTGCTTGATCATATCCATGACCGGAGCGTGTTTATACAAAACAAAAAAATACATTTCAACCGAATGAATAATTTCCTGATTTTTTAGCAAAAATTGTCTAGTATCTTCAGCCTCTTCTTCTGTTTCAGAAGGGAATCCATAAAAGGCCATAACGTGACTCCATATACCCACCCTCTTAGCTTCACTTAGATTGGTTACTGCAGCAGAAATATCTGTATCCTTTTTTACCAACTTGATAATACGTTGATTGGCAGATTCCAACCCAAAATAAAGAGACCGACATCCTGACTGCGCGGCAAGGTCCCAAACCTCAGGTTCAAGTAAGCTAGACTCAAAACGGATAAGAGTTGTCCAATAGATACCAAGATTTTTTTCGACCATAAGTGGTGGAAGTTTTTTAAATAGTGCTGGCGGGAATGATTCGTCAGTAAATAAAAAATGTTTTGCATTACATGCTTTTTTTAAATACTCCAGGTCACTAATTATCTGATCAGCATGCTTCGCTCTAAATTGGTCAATATAACCTGCTCCATGATCACAAAATGTGCACTCACCCCAATAGCAACCACGAGTCCCAAGATAGGGGACAAGACGTTCTGGAGAAAAATATTTTTCCCACGGAATACCATCAAAGTCAGGAGGTGGCAATTCATTCACCCTCTCTTGATAGGTACTATTAACACGAATATTTCCATTTTCTTCACGGTAAATCAGATTAGGAACATCTTCCATTTTACGTTTACCGTCGAGAGCCTCCGTCAGCCAAACAATCGGGTGTTCACCTTCATAAAAAATTATTGAATCGAATGCTGTCCCGAAAAACTCTTCTTTCTTCTGAAATTCATCGCGTAATCGAGTGATTATATTGCCGCCAACTGTTACATGAATCTCCGGAAATTTCTCTTTAACCAGAGTAGAAAATGTAATTCCCGACATAAGTTGAACGGGAGTCCCTATTGAAATACCAACTAAGTCAGGTTTTTCATCTTCAATAGCCCGAAAAACCAACTGCCTACAAATATCGGCATACACATTAACCGTATCGTCATGGGGTGCTTTTAACAAATCACCCGAAATCCAAGGGCGATAAGTATTAAGATTGCTCTCAACTGGATAGAACTGAATATCTGCTGGGTGATATGCTGCAGAAACATAGCTCATAACTTCTCGGAAAGAATTAAGGGACCACTCGGCCTTGGAAATATCGTAAAATTCCGGTCCGCGCATGATTTTTTTAGCCCTCTCAACTTCCTTAATGTGATGTTCAAGGTCAACAAAACTATATTCCTTAAGCATACCCTTGATATCTCTTTCTTCCCTAGTTATCTCTCCCATTCTCTGTTTTTCTCTAAGATCACGCAGGCGTTTATCAATACGACCTTTAACAAACAGAAGAAATTCCCGTGAGAATATATGGTCATACATTTCCACGTTGATATCTTTTTGTACAACCTCAATCCCATTTTCACGGAGGACAGATGTAAGGCTTGGCAAAGCTAGGTAGGGGGCAGTTGGGACCCACTCTGGAGGAAATAATAGTAAAACCTTTTTCATAAGTTTGTTACCATACGTGATTGCCCAATGGAATAACACACCGACAACTATTATATTTTTACAACTATAGAGTATAATCATTAAACATCAAAGAAGAGATAAAGGCAAAAAAAACCCGTACTTTCGTGGGAAATTATATTTAATTTTGATGTGATTCCATTCATCTTGATGATAAAATCACTGGGCATTATTGCATCCAGCTTTTCTTAAAAAGCTGAGTAAAAAAAACCTAATCTAGATCTTCATTTAAATGAGGCTCTAGTTATAGTTTTCAGGAGATTATTGAATATCATGTCACCTCAACGACCTAGTAAAGAGATTATTGTCAAAACAATACTTGACGAAGCAAATTTGACATTTTGTGAAACCGCTGACCGTAAAGATGCTGCCAATGAACGCACCATAGAGGGTTCTGCATGGGATGAAGGAAAAATGGACGGTGAATTCGATTTAGAGGACTATAAACGCATTTTGGAATTGCAAATGGAAGCTGCCTGTATTTGCGATGAGCATCCAGAGTTAGAACAGGAAACGGCCGACATTTTTCAAACTGTCACAGACGTAAATGCTGATGACGTATTGAAACAGGTACAACAACAACAAGAGATTCTTGACTTGGGCCGTATTGCTGTAACTATTTTTATGCTTCGTTTCCCATCAGTTCAATCATTTGTTAATAAGGGGCATCCGTTGGTTCTAGCAACCGACGAGTATATGCTGGAGAACTCTAACGCCCAAAACTGGCATGATTATCAATTTATCGCCGAAGAGTTTGGATGGAAGTAAGCATCTAAATATTCTCGCAAACTATAAATAGGCCCGTTAACTAAGTCATGGACTTTCGGTATCGCCTAGCAAAAAAAACATTTAAAAATAAAAAAACCCCTCAAAAGCGCGCGCCAGGCATGGATGTCATCAGCCAAGATCAGCGAGGGGATGACTCTTCGCCTGAAATCAGCCCGCTGAGTCTTGACAGACAAACCATCACACCAAAGCCACAGTTGTCAAAAGAAGAAAAACAATTGTCGCGGCGCGACCTTTTTTCTTTTGGCAATTTCATGAAGTCGGCTGCTGAACTTGATGTAAAACCGATCGAGGAAACCGAAGAAGATAACTCCTTAAAACCTAGTGAAAGTTCTGAGGAACCAGCCGTTGATCTCGAAAATACTCACCACTCACCCAAAAAAGGTTTTTTTAAACGTCTTATCTCTCGTTTTAGCCCTAAATCTAAAACAGAAGAGCCAGAACAGGTCTCAATGAGTTCAACGAAAACGGAAGATGGTTTAATGACTCCTGAAGAAACTGATAACTCAGAAATCGCAGAAAGTATAAATCAAACTCCTGAAGAGATTACAGAAGTTGTCGAAGAAGATGATGTTGATCCTGAATATGACCGTCGTGGATTAATCAAGCAAGGTGTGCATTTTTTCGCAAAACCTGCGGTCGAAACAGTTCAAAATAAAATCGAAAAAATCAACGAAACAGTAGATAAGTTCACTAAAAGGGTCCCACTCCTTCGCCCACCTGGAGCAATCACAGAAAGGCAGTTCTTACAAAACTGTACTCGATGCGACAAATGTATCCATGCTTGCCCAAAAGATGCGATAGTTAAGGCACCAAAGAAATTCGGGTTCCTTGTAATGGGAACACCATACATTGATCCAATTAAAACACCCTGCGTAATGTGCGATGACCTTCCTTGTATTTCTGCCTGTCCTGATAGTGCCCTATTACCGGTCGAAAACCCCAGTGATGTCAATATGGGGTATGCCATACTCGACACAAAAAAATGTCAAGCTTATGGTGATACCTTCTGCCAACAATGCATTATCGATTGTCCCGTTCCTGGAGCGATCACCCAGAACAAAGATCAACAACCAGAATTTCACAAAAAAGTATGCACCGGTTGCGGCGTATGTGTGAGATCATGTAGTACAGTAAATATTCCTGTCGCTATTAAGGTCAAACCCCTTATGGTGATTGAGCAACAAATACGAAAGAAACAAATGGAAAAAGAACAGAAACAATTTGAAAACGAAAAAAAAATACTGGAACAAAAAGCTTTAGAAGAAGAACTCCAAGCTCAGAACCAAGAAACAATTAGCGAAGAATAGTTCCTAAAATTAGGCCCTAAGACTCAGATTAAAATGGTTTTTTGATTATTCTCGAGGAGCTGCTAGAAAATATAAATATTTTTTTTTACTCCACCCAGCGTTATCTCTTGAAAATCTCCCATAACTTCAGTATGTTAGTTGGTCTTTTGACAAATTCCCAACCTTCATTTAACACGGACATAGAATGCAACAACGTACCCATACATGTGGAGAGCTAACAGAAAAAAACATTGATGAGGCAGTTTCCCTTTGCGGGTGGGTACATACCCGAAGAGATCATGGAGGACTTATCTTTATTGACTTGTGGGATAAATATGGACTCACACAAGTTGTACTCAATCCACAGATTGATCAATTAGCCCATCAGGAAGCACATTCATTACGAGGAAATTTTGTTATTTCCGTTTGCGGTAGGGTGCGAACAAGACCAGAGGACATGGTTAACCCAAAACTAAAAACAGGAAAGATTGAGGTTTTTATTGAAGAACTCAAAATATTGAACCCATCAAACACGCCGCCATTTACAGGATGGGAACATCAAGAGGTTGGTGAATCTACCCGACTCAAACATCGGTATCTTGATTTAAGAAGTGACGAGCTTCAAAAAAACCTCGAATTACGCTACCAAATTACCCGCATCACAAGAAACGTCCTAGATGAAGCTAAGTTTATTGAAATAGAAACACCAATACTAACTAAGAGTACTCCAGAAGGAGCTCGAGATTACTTAGTTCCAAGCCGTCTTAATCCACAGAAATTTTACGCGCTACCTCAGTCACCTCAACTTTTCAAACAAATACTAATGGTCTCTGGGATGGATCGGTACTTTCAAGTTGTAAAGTGTTTTCGCGACGAGGACCTCCGGCTAGATAGACAACCCGAGTTCACGCAAATAGACTTGGAAATGTCATTTGTTGACGAAAAACAAATTTTTTCTCTGGTCGAAAATATGATTACTTCAATCTACAAGGACGCTGTCGGAATAAAAGTGGAAGCTCCATTTGAAATATTAAAATACAAAGACGCCATTAACCGTTTTGGATCAGATAAACCAGACTTACGATTCGGTCTTGAATTGGTCGACTTAAGTAAAATTGTTCAAGGGGTCGGGTTTAAAGTATTCGCACAAGCATTAGGTACAGGAGGTGAGGTTAAAGCTATTAATATAAAAGCAAGTGCTGACTCCCTTTCTCGAAAGTCACTTGATGATCTGACCGAAATTGCGAAAACTTACGGGGCTAAGGGAATGGCCTGGATCAAGATTCAACAAAACGAGCTACAATCTCCCATAATAAAGTTTTTCGAAAAGGAAATGCTTGATCGTCTCATTAAAGCTGTAAAAGGTGAACCCGGAGATACTATTGTATTCTCAGCCGACAATCCAAAGATTGTCGCTGATTCCTTAGCCAATGTAAGACTAGCTGCAGCAAAACTACTTAATTTAATCGATGAAAAACTAATCAAACTTGTCTGGGTCACAGAGTTCCCATTGGTTGAATACGATGAAGATCAAAAACGTAATGCAGCAATGCATCACCCCTTCACAGCTCCACTGGAAGAAGATTTAGACAAGTTTGAGTCTAATCCAAAAGAAATGAGAGCAAGGGCTTATGATTTAGTTCTTAATGGCAACGAAATTGGTGGGGGAAGTATTCGTATACACCGCAAAGATGTTCAACAAAAAATGTTCAAATTACTTGGCATCGAAAAAGAAGAAGCTGAATTAAAATTTGGTTTTCTTTTAGATGCCCTACAATACGGTGCGCCACCGCACGGTGGAATAGCTTTTGGACTAGACCGCATTGCCATGCTATTAGCAAACGCACCCTCCATTAGAGAAGTGATTGCCTTCCCGAAAACCCAGAAAGCAACTTGCATGATGACACAGGCCCCTTCAGGAATAGATCCAAAACAACTCAAAGAGTTGACATTAAAATATGACCTTTCCTAATTCCTTTACCTTGATATTTTTTTTTTCTTTAAACCAATAATTTTTTTGGCCAATTCTTCAACAAATAGCTCCAGATAATGAGGAGACGCCGCTGAAATATGTGGCTGGATAAGAACATTATCCATTTCCCAAAAAAATGATTTCTCTGAAAGAGGTTCAATGGGAAAAACATCAAGATAAGCCCCTGCTATCTTATTTTCATCAAGAATCGCAATCAAGTCTTGCTCTTCGTAGACATTACCTCTGCCAACATTATAAAGGTAACAGTGTGCAGGGAGTTTACAGAGAAGCTCATATGTTAATATTCCTTGCGTTTCAACTCCTCCAGGTAATGCAAGGATAAGGTGGTCCGTCGTCGCTAGAACTTCAGGCATTTTTTCAATCATTAAAATACGATCACCATATTCAAAATAATCAGGATCTTTGACAAAAGTTCTTTTGATTCCTGTTATTATGCAACCGTAAGGCTTAAGAAACCTACCTATACACTGGCCAATGCTACCGAAGCCTAGAATAGTAACCCTACCCCCCTTAAGTGAGCTCAAACGTTCAGAAATTTTTATTCGGGCCCATTTTTTCTGTAATTGCATTTTTTTTGAAAAATGAAATGCTTTTAAAAAATAAAAAACAGCACCAACAATACTTTCAGCTATCATTGGGCCATGAAATTTCCCGTTGAACACCTTAACCATATTGTTATCGACTTTTATCCAATCACTTCCTGCTGCTGGAGTAAAAATAAACCTAAGGTTAGGGGCTATTTCAAGCCAATCCGAATTAAAAAACCAGACAACTATCACCTCCGCCTCTGGCAAAAGATCTAAAAACTCTTTTAAGTTCAAACAAATGGAAACATTTAAGCCGGGAACGCTGTCTTCCAAAGATTTCCCATGACTTGGCAAGAAATTCCACGCCTGCACGTGTGGATGTGTTAAATAAACCAGTATATTTTTTTTAAAATTCATTAAATCAAAACCTTACGAATAACAAGCTAACAAATCTTTAGGGCCCAATTAAACGCAAATAAAAATAATACATTATACGAACTCATATCGACCCCGCATCGACCCATATTTATAAAAAAATAAAACTCTCCGGCATAAAAATACGTCATGTTATAATTGACAGGTAAAAAATCGATCATTCACATACTAGATCATTAAACCTAAATAAATTCCTGCATGTAACCAGAGGAAGTCACACTATGCCTGAAAATTTCGATACGTGCACTAACTGTGGCGGGCAAATCCTTAAAGGCGATATCTGCCTTAGATCTTCAAAAGATATGGAGCAGATCTTGGTAGTACGCAGAGACCATGGTGTAGAAAAAAAAATTCCTCTCCAGCCTAAAGTATGTTCTCAATGTGGATCGGTATTCTTTTTTGTTGATAACCCCAAAACACTCAAAATTAGTTCGAACGACAAACCAATTGATCCTAACTTTAAAACGAAACCTATTTTAGAGTCAGATTTTTAAAAAGAGGAGATAGTTTTATGCAATTCAAATTTAGTTAATTCTCTTAACTTTAAATTTAGTTTTAATAAACAAAACTAAAATCAATCTGCTTTGGATTCTTTTATTGTTTTTAATAATCTTTAAAATTCCTAACGATTCTATGAATCAACAGACAAAGGACAAAATACATTATCTTATACTCAAAACACACTCTTTGACGGGAATCATCCCAGTAGGTGCGTTTCTGGTTCTTCATTTTTCTATTAATTCTCTGCGTACAGTAGGTGTTTGGCCTTACCAAATAAGTATAGACATAATCAATAATCTTCCGTTTCTTATTTGGATTGAAGCTGGATTCATCCTAGCTCCTCTTATGTTCCATTCACTAGTTGGTTTTTATATATATTTTTCTGGGAAATCAAATCCATTTCGGTACAACTACCCGCACAATTGGATGTACACTTTACAAAGGCTATCAGGAGCTGTTATTTTTGTTTTTTTAATCTATCATTTAGCAACAACGGTTGTGCCGAAAGTTTGGTACGGAAAGACTCAGTTCGAAGCAGCCCCCTATCTAATTTATGTAATGAATCAGGAGTTTCAGTCTTGGGACGGGCGTATCATTTACGCAATAGGCATTGTAGCAGCCACTTTTCACTTTTCTAGTGGCTTGTGGGGGTTCTGTATTTCATGGGGAATTTTAATAGGACGCCGAGCGCAAACAAATGCCGGTTATATTTTTGCGTTATTTGGCTTAGTTCTTACAATTATGGGACTTGCTACCGTTATTGAATTTTCACTTCACCCCGTTGGGGTTGAAGCAACCGAACCAGGATAAAATAAATGCCAAAGCGTAAGAAAAAAATTATTGTCATTGGAGGTGGGTTAACTGGCCTTTCCCTGGCAATGAAAATCTGCGAGCGAGACGCTGAAGTAGTAATAGTTTCATATCAATCTTTAAAAAGATCCCACTCCGTCTGTGCTCAGGGAGGAATCAACGCAGCGATTGACGCAAGAAATGAGGGAGACTCTCCAGAGAACCATTTTTACGACACAATTAAAGGTGGGGACTTTTTAGCTCATCAGCCTCTAGTAAGAGACATGTGCTACCAGGCGCCAGCAATAATACACCTTCTGGACCGTATCGGTGTTGCATTCAACCGAACTGGAGAAGGTCACTTAGAGTTTCGTCGTTTTGGTGGAACCTTATTTTCACGTACAGCTTTCGCCGGTGCAACTACAGGTCAGCAACTCGTTTATGCTTTAGATGAGCAAGTCCGTCGATTCCAACACGATGGAGCAGTTGAAACTCTTGAGTGGCATGAATATCTAGGAGCAGTTCTTGATTCACAAGGGATCTGTAGAGGAGCTGTCTTGCAAGATTTGCGAACTAATACGGTTTTTACACTAGCCGGGGACGCGGTGGTCCTCGCCACAGGTGGGCCAGGCCAAGTTTATGTACGCTCCACCAATTCTACTGTAAACACAGGAGCCGCTGCAACAATGGCTTACCTTCAGGGTGCCAAATATGGTAATGGAGAATTTATTCAAATCCATCCCACTGCTATTCCTGGACCAGACAAACTTCGCTTGATGAGTGAATCCGCCCGTGGTGAAGGAGGTCGTCTTTGGGTCCCAAGAAAAGCTGATGACACAAGACCTCCAAAATCGATCCCAGATAGCGAGCGCAACTACTTCCTAGAAGAAAAATTTCCTCTATTTGGCAATCTAGTTCCTCGCGATGTTGCTTCACGAGAAATTCACGAAATTGTCTACAACCAACACTTAGGAATAATGGGCGAGCCAATGGTCTATCTGGATCTTACCCACAAGTCTAAAGAATACCTAGAAGATCGTCTGGGTGGGATCATTGATATATACAAAAAATTCACCGGAGAGGACCCAAAAGATGTTCCCATGAAAATATTTCCTGCTGTTCATTATTCTATGGGCGGTTTATGGACGGATTATGAAGCTGATGGAAATGGGATGATAGAGCACGGTTCTCCTAAAAATCAAGCTACATCCATACCAGGTCTTTATGCAGGAGGAGAAGCCGACTATCAATACCATGGCGCTAATCGACTCGGAGCTAACTCTCTATTAAGTTGTATTTATACTGGGCTAATGATGTGCCGAGGAATTTTCAGCTATATTGATAATCAAGATAAATCCGTTGATGATATTCCATCAACAACTTTTGGTGATGCTAGAAATCATTGGGAAAATCGGTTGAAAGAAATAAAAGGAATGAAAGGCAGCGAAAACCCATATCAATTACACAGAGAATTAGGTGATATCATGATGGGCAATGTCTTAATTGTTCGGGAAAATAAAAAATTAGAAAAAACAATTAGGGAAATAGACGATATAAAAACTAGATTTAAAGATGTCATTTGTGTTGATACTACAGATTGGGCAAACCCAACTCCAAGTTTTATTAATCAATTGTATTGTATGATTGAGCTATCCAGAGTTATTACCAAAGGGGCGCTTATGCGAGACGAGTTTCGTGGCGCGCATTACAAACCAGAATTCGACCTTAAGCAACCTTCTAAGTTTGACCCACATGAATATATTGATTATCTGGAAAAGAAGAATTATGGAGAAGTATCCGAAGATTCTTTTCCTGAAGGCCACCTTGACTACATGAAACGCTTCGAAGCTAATAATAATAATTGGCTTAAATCAACTATAGCTGAATACAAAAACGATACGCCGGAAATCAGTTATGAACCTGTGGATACCTCCATAGTTACACCACGACCACGCAAATACGACTGACGAAAGGGAATACAGTGACCGAAAAAAAAGCCGTAAGACTTAAAATAAAACGCTGTGACAAACCAGATGCCAAAACTTATTGGCAGGAGTTTACAATACCATATAAAGAACGTCTAAATGTAATTGCTTGCCTTCAAGACATTCAAAGAAACCCCACTACCCAATCGGGAGAATCTGTTAATCCAGTAACATGGGACTGTAATTGCCTTGAAGAAGTTTGTGGTTCTTGCACTATGCTAATTAATGGCAAAGTGAGGCAAGCTTGTACCGCGTTGATAGACTCATTAGAGCAACCTGTGGTTCTCGAACCTATGTCCAAGTTTCCAGTAATACGTGACCTACAAGTTGATCGGAGCCGTATGTTTGAAAACCTGAAAAAAGTTAAAGCTTGGGTGGAAATTGATGGGACTCATGACATTGGGGAAGGCCCTGTAATGTCAGATAAAGTTAGAGCCCAGCGTTATGCCCTTTCTGAATGTATGTCATGCGGATGTTGCTTAGAGGCCTGTCCACAATTTTCTCTAACTAACAACTTTATGGGTGCCGCTACCTTCAGCCAAGTAAGGTTATTTAACCTTCACCCTTCTGGATCTATGCTCAAGGAAGAAAGGTTAGATGCTGTTATGGGCGAAGGTGGAATTACCGATTGCGGTAATGCCCAAGTATGTGTAGAAGTTTGCCCTAAGAGTATTCCTCTCACAGAGTCCATTGCTGACATTGGACGGCAAACCACCCTACAAACCCTTAAAAACATATTCATGAAGTAACTGAAGGACTAAACTTCATTTTCCTAGGCAAGATCTACAGGTTTTGCTAAAATTTACTGGTTATTTTGATAATAAAAAAATCATCCACCTAAGAGTTAATAGAGTTATGAAAGTATCACTTGCCAACGCTTTAGGGACGTGTTTTGGTGTCGAGGACGCGATCACTATGGCGATGACTCCAGAATTTGGGACTAACCTCACAATTGTCGGGCAATTGGTCCACAACCCACAAATCAATGAGTCACTTAGAAAAAATGGCGTATCCCTAGTCAACAATATTGATGATATTGACCAAATCAAAACTAAGAAAGTGATGATAACGGCTCATGGAGCAGCGCAGAAAACAAAAGACAAGCTTGACGATGCCGGGTTCACTGTTTACGATGCCAGTTGTCCTCTAGTGATGCGAGTGCATAAAACTATACATTCCATGGTAATAAAAGGCTATTTCCCTGTTGTCATAGGCCAACAAGACCATGTTGAGGTAAAAGGTATTGTAGGTGATCTTGATGACTATCTCGTCATTAGCGGAGAAAGTGATATAGAAAAAATAGAAAATGCAGGAAAAAGAAAGCTGGGAATTGTAAGCCAGACAACTTTACAGGTAGAAAAAGTGGAGCACCTAGTCAGCCAAATCAGGGGCAAGACTTATGTTGACGAAGTATATTTTGTCAACACTATCTGCCAACCAACACGTGACCGACAGATTGCTGTCAGGGACTTGGCAGATCAAGTCGACCTAATGATTGTCATTGGTGGGTACAACTCATCAAACACAAAAAAACTAGTTCAAGTATGCGAGGAAAAAAATATTGCGGCACATCATATCGAATCTTTTTCACAGCTTAAAAAACATTGGTTTTACGAAAAAAACCATGTGGGAATAACTGCCGGCACAAGTACTCCCGAACATGTCATAAGTGAAGCTCACAACGCGATTTTAAAAATCGCTGAAGAAATTGATTCAGAACCAGCCGTTCATTAGCTTACTTCTTCACTAACAGTTCTCTATTTTTTAAATCCAATATTATCAACTTGATTCCCGCTGAGCATTTCTTTCTAGTTTAGTTTTCCCTGTTTGGAAAATTTCAGGTGGTAGAATTTAACTCACTGTTTTATTTATGGACGATTGGAACTATTGCGTCACAACGCTACCGAAAGTAAGCAGAACTTTTGCATTAAACATCTCGGTACTGAAAGGCGATCTTCATAAAAGCATTTTAGTTGCTTATCTATTTTGCCGCACAATCGATACAGTTGAAGATGCCTGCAAGCTTGAATCATCTGAAAAAATAAAACTCCTACTTCATTTTGCTTCTATCTTAAAAGACACAAAAAATAGAAGCGCTGCATTGGATAAATGGGTAAAAAATACATGCATTGTTGACGGGAGTCCTGCAGATATCGATCTATTGAAAAACATTCAAAGAGTTTTTAATATTTTCGATTCGATCCAAAAAGATCACAAACAATATATAATTTCTTCCGTCTGCACAATGGCGCAGGGGATGGCATATTTCCAAAAAAAATTTGCCCCAGAAAAAATGACTTTATTAGAAGACGCAAACGAACTCGAAGAATATTGCTACTTTGTTGCCGGTGCCGTAGGGGAAATGTTATGCAATCTATTTATAAATGAAATTCCAGATCTATCTATCCAAAATAAAAAAGTGATGCAAGAGAATGCTGTTTCTTTCGGTCTCGGCCTTCAGATCACAAATATCTCAAAAGATATTGTTGCCGATCGAGGGCGAGGTTGGTCATACGTACCAAGGAGCTATATCGAAACCAATGGATTAACTCCTGACGAGTTCCATACCGGAAAATCGTCTAAGAATGATTTGAAAGTTTTAAAAAGCCTTCTTAACAAAACTGTGAGTCACCTCAATGATGCTTTGGATTTTATTCTTGCTATCCCAAGAAGTTATGCAAGGATCCGGTTATTTTGTATTTGGCCATTATGGATGGCAATGGAAACAGTGACAGAACTGCATGACAATCATGATTTGTTAAAATCTAATGCGAATGTTAAAATTTCACGTAATACCGTTAAACGAATCTTACGACAAACTCCTTTCATCTGTTGGTCGAACAGCTTGCTACGGCGGTCATTTTCAAAAATACTAACAACAAAAGATCTTAAAAGTTTAGACCATTTCAATATCGAACAACTAAAAGAACGTCTTAACAACTTATCTTTAGATAAAATCCCTTAAAAACCTCAAGCAGATTTATTTTTAATAATCATGAAACCTGTTTATCGAGATAACGAAGATGGAACTGTCACCGACACAACCAACAATCTCACTTGGCTTAGAGAAGATTCCTGGCAAAAGGAAGCTAAGTGGTTCAGTTGGGATGAAGCCAACAATTATGCCCTAAACTTAGGTGGCATTAAATTCGCAGGGTACAATGACTGGAGGCTTCCAACCATTGTAGAAGCACAAACACTTTACAATACAGATAATGAAAACTACGACAAATATGAAAAAAAAATATATCTTGATCCAGTTTTTCCAAAAGGACCTTTGCCTACTATTTGGATTCACGAAGCGATGCTGGGCAATGAAGGTTATATTCTAGATTTAAGGAATGGTGAAGTGAGGCTTTTATTTAAAAGTAAAACAGGGCGCATGGCGGCTAGGCCAGTTCGTATTAAAGATTTAGTTGAATAAATTTTATAAAAATTAATTTAAGATTAAATAAAGATTCCTGCAGTATTTTTATATAATAATAAACGGCAGAAACTTATTTTAGGGAGATATGAATTGGACAAACAAAGATTACTGCAAATAGCGGGATTTATTTGGGTTATAGTCGGTTTATTTTTAGTTTATAGAGGTTCAGACCTTTATAAATTAGCTGTAATAGAGCAAAATACCAGTAATGAAATTCTCATTATTTCTATTATTCTTGGAGTCGTTTTAGGCACACTCAAGGGAAAGTTTGTTCTTAGCAAAACGGCTCTTCGAAATCGAAATAGAATTAACCAATTGGTTCCCCCGCTAAGCATCCACCATGTTTTTTCTGGTCCGTTTTACGGTTTAATAGCAGGAATGATGATACTTGGATTTTTACTTAGAGAATTCAATACATATATTGGAGGGTATGTCGTAGTGGCCTCAATTTATTGTGGCATAGGAATGGCATTGATTGCTGCTAGCAGTGTCTACTGGAAAAAAGACCAACTACCACCTGTTGAAAACGTTTCTTAACCATTAAATTCTAGACAAACCAACTATGAAAAATTTTATCTTAACCTTACATATTATATCAATGTGTCTAGTTGTAGGAACCCTGTTCCTTCAGTCATTAATTGTTGTCTTTCGTTTGCGACTTAAAAAACAAGAAGAAGTCGCTGGTGTAAAAAATGTACAAAAACGAATTCATAAATTTATTTATTACCCTATTTTAGGGGTCACCATAATTTCTGGAATGATATTGGCAAGTTCTACAGGTGTGTTCTCTCAAGATCAAAACAACTGGATATCCATCAAACTTTTATTACTAATCATACTAGTTGTATTTGGCATTCTAAATGGCAAGCAGATCCAAGCTGAGATATTACCAAAAAAATACGCAATGATGGTACATATCCCGATTTTTTTAATTGGGGCAGGAATAATCTACCTTGCGACCATCAAACCCTTTTAAAAACTAAGCATATGGACATGGTGCTAACAATTATTGCCAGCATCCTAATGCTTGTCGGCTTTTTTGTTATTTGCAGATCAAGCGATGACGAGGAGGAAGATGAAGAAGAAAAGCATGATGGAAGTTGATCCATGTCCGATAAAAAAAAAAGATTCCAAAAGTTATCTGAAAATTCTTCCCATTGTAGGCTTTGTCCTGCAATGTCTGAACTCCCTGCAATACTAAGTTCGAAAAACGGCTCTATTTATACTGACCTTATATTTGTTGCTGAAGCACCCGGTCGCTTTGGATCAGGACGAACTGGAATTCCTTTTCATGGCGATAGATCTGGAGACAACTTTGAAAAGCTTCTTAATCATGTCGGATTAAAGAGAAAAGATATTTTCATTACTAATGCCGTATTATGCAACCCGCTAAAAGATGGTAACAATCGACGCCCAACCACAAAAGAAATAGATAACTGCATTCCCTTTTTGGAAAGGTTAATAAATATCGTTACCCCAAAAATAGTTTCGACAGTTGGTGGAGTAGGACTAGAAGCTATTAATCGAATTTTTGCTACACGATATAAACTAGCAGACGTCGTCGCAAGTCCTCTACCTATTGGAAAATTTATTTTATTTCCCCTGTATCATCCAAGCCCGCGTGTCATAAATACAAAGCGTTCTCTAGACCAACAAAAAAACGACTTTAAAAAGCTTTTTAACAACCTACCTCTATCCAATCAACTTCGAAACTCAAAAGAACAATTTCCAAATAATTGATATAATTTCTAGACAATTTCTAACGAGTCTATGCTGGTGAAAAATATAGAAAAAAAGCTAAGAGAAGCTGTGGAGGCATTGAATGAAGGTAACTACCAAATTTCCTTCGAAATATTCAGACCATTAGCCGAACAAGGAGACGCAAAGGCCCAGTTTCACCTTGGCTTTCTTTATAGAATTGGGCAGGCTGTAAAACAAGATTATCAAAAAGCCTATAACTGGTATTTACTTTCCGCAGAACAAGGGTATGGAGAAGCTCAATACAAAATAGGACTGATGCACTACAAAGGGCAAGTCGTTGACAAAAATTATAAAGAAGCATTTAAGTGGTATTCTCTAGCAGCAAAACAAGGTGACAGAAAAGCTCAGTTTAATCTTGGTGTTTTATATAGAAGAGCGCAAGGAGTTAATCGAGATCATAAAAAAGCGTTGGATTGGTTTTTAGCTGCTGGAAAACAAGGTTACGCCATTGCTCAGTTCACTATTGGAGTAATTTATGCAAATGGACAAGGTGTAGCTCAAGATTATCAAAAGGCATTTAATTGGTATTTACTTGCAGCAGAACAAGGTCATATTGATGCACAACATAATCTTGGATGGATGTATTACCATGAAGAACAAATACAAGATTTTGAAAAGGCTTTTAAATGGTATTCTCTAGCAGCAGAACAAGGCGATTTAAAAGCTCAATTTAGTCTTGGTGTAATGTACGACAATGGACAAGGAGTCCCTCAAGATTACAAAAAAGCATTCAAATGGATTTCATTACCGGCAGAAAAAGGAGATGCGAAAGCCCAGTTTTTCCTTGGATCCATGTATGAAGATGGGCAAGGTGTGGCTCAAGATTATACTGAAGCAATAAAATGGTATACGCTAGCAGCAGAACAAGGCGAATCCATGGCACAGTCAAACCTTGGGCATCTTTACGCTAATGAACAAATAGATAAGTTAGATTATATTCAAGCTTACAAATGGTTCAGTATAACTGGGGCCAAGGAAAAAGAAAAAATTGAACAGTTTATGTCCGTCAACCAAATTTCAGAAGCTCGAAAATTGGCTAGGGCTTGGATTAACAAGCATAAAGATCATTAAGTTAAACTAAAATATTTGGGAAGTCCTAACCTTGACAAACCTGCTTCTGAATTTCATCTTTAATATTAGAAGAGAATTAGGAGCGTAATTATGTTTAAAGATGACTTTAGATCCTTACACGGTTTACTTTCTGAAGGGCACCAATTAGCGACTAAAAATATTCTTTATTTTGGTTTTTTTTTAGTCATGTTGGCTATGCTAATCTTTACGTTCCCTGCTATTATAGGTACCCTATTCGCAATATTTATTTTCTTGATCGGACTTGTTGCTCTTATAATGGGTCATTACTTTCGGAAAGTAAAAGCTGAAAAGAACTACAGCCTAGATCTTTTTTATATCGAGTTTAATTCCATAAAACATCGTCATAACAAACCACGGTACTATACTTTCCATAAAATTCGTTTTATAAGGTGCTGATTTGCGTTATATAAAGTGTAAAGGCCTTAAAAAGGATTGGAGTGTGATTACGTTTGGCTGCTGGCAAATCGCACCTAGTGAGGGTTGGGGAAATATTTGTTCACCCCAAGCAGCAGATGCTGTAGTTAAAAATGCTCTTGAGCTAGGTATAAGTGCTTTTGATACGGCAGAAGGTTATGGTGATGGCGAATCTGAGCGTCGATTAGGAAAAGCATTAGGGCACAAAAAACAAGATGTCATCATTATCTCAAAAATCTGGCCAGATGCATCTTTAACATCTAAGGATTATCATAAAAGGTTAAATAATTCACTTAAAGCACTCAATCGAGATTATGTTGACGTATACCTTGTTCACTTTCCAAGTACTTATTTTAAAAGCATTGAACAAAGTGAGAAACTTTGCGTTCTAATGGAAGAACTTAAAAAAAGTGGCAAAGCAGCCACAATTGGTTTATCAAATTTTATGGAACAAGATCTTTTGCGACTGGGTAAAGGAATTCAGAAATTCTGTATCAACCAAGTACCTTATAATATTCTTCAAAGAAACTATGAGGGAAAAACTCGAGATATCTGTCATAAAAATAAAATAGGTTACATGGCTTATTCTCCAACGGCTCAAGGTTTACTAGCAGGCCGTCTTTCGAATGAAGCGACTGCTTTTCCTGCCCGCAAATGGAACAAACTTTACCAAGAACCTCTATTAGCAAAGTCAAAACCCGTTAGAGACTTGATAGATAATATTGCTGAAGAAATCAAAGCAAAACCAATTTCAGTTGCTCTTGCGTGGGTGCTTGAACAAAAAAATATTCTAACTGCAATTGTTGGCTCGCGGAAACCAGACCAAGTATCTGAATTTGCTCTTGCAGGTAGTTTAAAGCTCAGTGCTGAACATTTAAATCAATTGAATAATATAAGCCTTTCATTTCACGGAAAGTGAGTTTTTATGGAAGATCGCTGGGAAAATCCTTATGAAGAGGATGGCCTGACTTTGGGCCCTGAAGAAGCTTTATCTCGGGAAATAGAGAAAACAAAGGCATTAAAGGTAGAAAAACTTCAACTAAAAGATACCATCGAAAAGTTACAAAGCAAGAATGATGATCTCGCTAACGTCAACCAGTCGCTTGAACAAAAATTGATATCTTTGACCGAGCAATCGTCGAGTAAAACCGGTTTGAGGACAAATCAGCACGAAATTTTCTTGGACACCAAACAAACCAACATAATTAGATGGGCTTACCTCCTACTAATCTTCAATCTAACGGCATTAATAATTCTCATAATCTCCCACCTCAAACAATAAAAAACACGTCTTTAAATACTAATTATGTTTAACGCTCCATGCAGTGACACAACATTAGATGTATTTTTCATTTTACCTCTACTAAAAAATTAAGCACGATAAGTTTACCGATATAAACAGCGGCCAGGGTTAGTATTATGTTAGTGGCAATATTGATCCCAAATAAAATATGTTCATTTTGCTCAAGCAGTCGAAAAGATTCATAACTAAATGTTGACATTGTCGTAAACGATCCCAGGAGGCCAATAGTCCAAAAAATTCGAACCTCCTCATTAAAAAGCCCTAAATGCTCAGAAATATACATTATCAGACTCAAAATTAAGCTACCTATAAAATTAACACTAAGTGTTCCTAAAGGAAAGGTAAGCACACCACTTTGAACCCATCCGCTGATCCAATAACGCAAAATACCACCTATAAAGCTACCAATACCAACTATTAACCACAGCGGCATTTCAATCCCCTTATGGAAAAATAATCCTCATAATGACAAGGACACCAGTTTTGTAATTACAACAAATTATTTCACGATTCAAAATAAGCTGCACCGCAATCATCGAATTCTTTAATTTCAACCCTTTTTAAACGTGCATTGTCACAATTTATTAATTTTGCCAATTCGTCAAACAACCATTTAGAAATATTTTCAGCGGAAGGATTCTTCAAATCAAAAGGTGGGACTTCATTGATGTTTTTGTAATCTAGGCGACTTAAAATATCCACAACATTTTTTTTAAGAATAACAAAGTCAACCCCTAAGCCAATCTTATCTAGCTCCTTAGTTTCTACAGTAACGATTGCAGTCCAGTTATGACCATGTAAATTTTCATACTTACCATCATAGTAGCGAAGTTGATGTGCGGCTGAAAATCCAGTTTTTACTGTCACCTCATACATTAAAAGCCATCCTTTCTTTTGGAGTATTTAACCAAGCACCGCTTCAATACTTTCAAATGCTGCGCCCATCATAGTCTCTATTTCTTCATTTGTAATAATCAAAGGAGGAATGAAGTAAATAATATCCCCCAACGGCCTCATAAAAATTCCCCGCTTAAGTCCTTCGAGATAAATCTTATATCCTACTCGGTCTTTGAAAGGGAAAGAATCCTTACTCAATTTATCACGCACTAACTCAATAGCACTTATCATTCCTTTTTGCCTGAACTCACCACACCATTTTGACTCACTGAAGGAACCACCCATTTCCCCAAGAAGTTTAATTTTAGGCTCCAGGTTTTGCATAAAATTATTTTCTGTTAGCAGAGATAAGGTTTCATTTGCACAAGCGCAAGCTAAAGGATTTGCAGAGTAGCTATGGCTATGTATAAAAAGTTTTTTAGATGCTGCTTCACCATAAAATGCATGACAGATTTGATCGCTTGTCAAAGTAGCTGCAAGGGGCAGATAACCTGACGTCATACCCTTTGATAAACAGAGAAACGTAGGGTTTAATTCATGATAATCACAAACAAAAAGAGAACCCGTTCGGCCAAATCCAACTGCAACTTCATCATATATCGTATGAACTTCTAAGTCTTCACAAACGAATTGAAGTTTCTTAAGGTAAATCGGAGGATACATTCTCATTCCTGATGCACCCTGAACCAGTGGTTCAATTATTACCCCTGCAATTGTCCCTTTATTCTTCTCAAGCGCTTTCTCCATAGATTCAAAACATTCGGCCTTGCAACTCTCGGGTTTAAGGTCATATGGACATCGATAGCAATCAGGTCCTTGCACCTCAAGGTTTTCCATAAGTGCGTTTTCAAACTTTTCTCGAAATAAATTTATCCCGCAAACTGATAAGGCACCAAGAGTTTCGCCGTGATAACCACCGGAAAGATAAATAAATTTCTTTCGTTGTGTTTTTTCCGTTTGTTGCCAAAACTGAAGACTCATTTTAAGAGCAACCTCGATGGAAGTTGAACCATTATCGGAAAAAAATACCTTCGTTAAGTTTGAAGGAGTCAGCTTAACTAATGACTCAGCAAGATTAATAGCTGGAAGATGTGTAATGCCAGCAAACATTACGTGTGCCATCTGACCCAACTGTTTCTTTAGCGCTTTGTTTAGACGAGGGTGATTGTGACCAAACAAGTTTACCCACCAAGATGAAATTGCGTCTATATATCTTTTGCCATTCCTGTCAATCAAGTAAATACCATCACCCTTCTCAATAAGAAGGGGGGGTGCCGATTCTTGTTCCTTCATCTGAGTACAAGGATGCCAAATATTTCTAAAATCACGCTCAAGGTCATGTATCAGGCCATCATCGCTAAACATAAAAAAAAAAAATTTGAATTATAAATTATAACGATCTGGAGAAAACTCATATATTTCATCAGCAAGAGTTTCTAAAATTGTTTTTACTAAGTAATCTGCTTGCTGAGGTGTTTGCAATATTCCATTTCTATAATGCCCTGTAGAAAAAAAAAGATTTTTATAGCGAGAACTTTTTCCCATAATAGGCATTAAATCCTCTGCAGCTGGACGCAAACCAACCCAACTCTCTATTAGTCGAGCATCTTCAAGACATGGTATTACCTGTGCTGCTCGATCAATAAGATCCTGAGTCACACCTTCTTGAATTGTGCAGTCAAAGCCTCTATCTTCCATGGTTGTTCCTAAGACTAACCCATTGCCACTCCTCCACGGCGCAATGTATGTCATCAAACCGTGGACTGTATAGTCAAGCTGATCACTCTTCACCTGCATTCGGCACATTTGGCCTTTAATAGGTTTTAGGGGAAGTGACAGGTCGAGAATATTTCCTAACTTCGACGACCAACTCCCAGAAGCCATGACAAACTTTCTCCCCTTAACTTCAAGTGAATCGGCAACTACTGCTTCTATCACTGAAGAGTCACGAACAAATCCAGTTACGTTCTTTTCAAAAATATCAACTCCCAATCTCCTAGAGGCAACAACAAGGGCATCGTGCATTTCTCTATTACTAACCTGGCCTTCTCCCACCCACATTACTTCACCACAGGATTCCGATAGTGCAGGAGCTAACTGTCGACGTTTATCAGACGACCAAATTTCATAAGGAATATTTTGCTCGCAAAAAAATCGGATTTTACTATCCCAACCATCCTCAAATGACAATGATGGGATGAGAGAACCTTTCATAGAAAAATAAACGGGGGTGTCACTTACCGAAGTCAGATTTTCTATAAAGTTAGGATACTTTAAAAGAGATTCTCGACAAAATTGAAAAAACCTATCCGCATCATCACATTCACCAAAAGGAGCCAGCATCCCCGCTGCAGCTCGTGAAGCCATGATAGAATTCATGGGATCACCGAGAATAGCCACACTAAGCCCTGGTTTAGACTGCTTTAACTTAAAAGCTATACTGTGCCCGATAACTCCAGCACCAATAATCACCACATCAAATAAGTTCTGCTTCATTAACTTAACAAATTAAAATCAAAAATAATCTACCCGAAAACACTTAATCCTACCATTAATGCTATTCTCACCCCAAGTTTCGACTCTAATAACCTTGATCCTTTGCCCCGCAGTATGCTAATTTTAGAGTATTTAATTGAGTTTTGGAGAATAACTCGACCACAATAAAAATGGGGCGTGAGTTTTCCTATCTTTTAATATTTTTTTATAAACTATTTTTTTGGAAAGCTTGGCTATGACTGACAACAAAGACAGCGAGGTATCAACAGATTCGGAGTCTGCCCAAAGAGCCGCCACGTATATTGAACCTATTCTGAAACATTTAGACACAGAAGATGTTTTAATCGAAAAAGATAAAATAACTGAGCTATTTGCAAAATTGTGGGAATACGAAAATGGAGAAAAACTCGACTCTGCAACCCAGCGATTGACAATTATTGCATTATTTATTTACACAGCGCATAACGTTCTTGAAGATTATAATATTAGAATTGATCGCTCTCGACAATATATAAGCCATGCTCTTCATGAATGGGTAAAACCTGAAATAGAGAATGTCGTCGCCAATGAAAAAGCTTCAAAGGATCCATTCAAAGAATTTGTAGACTCAAGCCATGACAACCTTGAAAATGTTTTTAGCTGGGAACATTTCATGCCTGATGTAAAAAAAGTAAGTGATACAGAGTTAAACTTCAAGTTTAAAAAATGTTGGTTCGCGGAATTCTTCATACGTTTTGGTAGGGTTGATTATATTCCAACTGCGTGCGAGTTTGACAAAATACCATATGAAATAAGAAAAGATTATGTGGATTTAAAGCTAACTAATCTGTTTGCAAAACTTGGAACGCTTTGCCAATTTAAATACACACCAGTAAAAGACTAAATTTTTTTCAAAAAAAAGGACCAAACCATTGTTTAGTAATAATAGTTATTAGGCCGCAAAATATTATCTCTCCTTTTTGGTACAGCCTAATTTAAAATACATCAAGGACCCCTTCGATTTATCCGCTAAATAAAGAATATAAATTAGTAGTTAAACCTACACAACACAAATCCGATGAAACCAGATGTTACTCTCATTATAACCAACTGGAATGGGTCAAGTCTCCTTAGAGAGTGCCTCCCATCAGTTCTGGAGGCTGTGAAGTTTGATCGTCACCATTTATATGAAATAATGGTTATAGACGATTGTAGCACTGACAATAGCCTGAAAGTCTTATCTGATGAATTCCCTGAAGTACATACTGAGAAAACTCCACAAAATCTAGGTTTTCAAGAAGCTAATAATTATGCCGTAAACTTGGCAGATTCAAAAATCGTCATGCCCATGAACAACGATATTAAACTTGACCAAAAAGCCCTGTATTATCTAATTCAGCATTTTGACAATAAAGATACATTTGCAGTAAGTGGAAAAATATTTGCCTTTGATAAGACTACATTTTTATATGGAAATAGAGGCGGGTATTTTCAAAAAGGTCACTTTCACCTTTATGAAAAACCACAAGAAGACGATAGCCAAACTCTATTTGCCTGCGGAGGCGCCTTTATGGTAAACCGACAAAAATATCTTGATTTAGGTGGCTTCGATTCCATGTACCACCCTCTCTATTATGAAGAAATTGACCTATCTTACCGAGCACTAAAACGTGGGTGGAAGATCTATTATGAACCAAAATCGATCGCATATCATAAAGTTCAGGCTACGATCACTCGGCAAGAAAAACAGCACCAAATTTCTTTAATTTCTGCAAGAAACAATTATCTTTTTGTTTGGAAAAATATCCTTGATCGATCAATGACACTCACATCTCTATTTTACATTCCTCTCTTTCTACTACGTGATGTATTTCGATTAAAATCGCGGTTCTGGGTTGCATTTTACATGGCGCTTAAGAGACTTCCAAAAGCTCTTAAAGGACGCACCATGGAAAAATCTGATGCTCTATACTCAGATCAAGAAATTCTTTCTCGCATCAATGTAAATTCAGCGCACTCACGCTAAAAGCTATGCCCACAGTCGCCATTCATTGCAAAGCATCGATTTCTAATGGCATGGGACATGTTTACCGACAGTTTAACTTAGCAAATGAGCTAAGAAAACGGGGTTGGCAGATTACTTTTTATATACCTAACTTCTCACCCGCTATTGATTTGATTACTAAGTCTGGGTTCCCCACAATAGTGACGGGTTTCGAATCTTCCATACCTGAAAATTTAGGAAAACTTTTTGATTTTTTTATTTTGGATATGCAAAATACTACTGAATCATTAGTTCATGCATTAAAAAAATATGCTCGCTGGATCGTTAGTTTTGAAGATTTAGGAACAGGAAGAAATTATGTAGACATTCTTGTAGACTGCAATCAGGGCAAATCTGAATCTAAAAATATTTCCTCCAACACAAAAGGATTATTTGGCGCAGACTATTCTTTGTTGCACCCTGATTTCCACCACTATCACAAACAGTCACGAGCATTTAACATCTCTCTAAAATCGCTATTAATAACTATGGGAGCGACCGATCCAAAAAACTTGACTCTCCCTCTAACACATTTTTTGCTTCAGGAAAAAAATTATATTAAGCTAACAGTCCTAGTTGGATACAACGCAAATAACTCATCTGAACTAAATAAGCTCTCAAATAAGTTCGAATCATTAAATATTCTAGATCCGATAAGCAATATGGCTCAAATATTATGGGAACACGATGCTGTGGTTTGTTCAGGCGGCATTACCCTTCATGAGGCTATAGCAGTAGGTACGCCAGCCTTTGTGGTAAACCAAGTTGCACACCAGCAGACCAAAGCTCGATTTGTAGAAAAGTCAGGCG
>CAZOYP010000021.1:0-30730 GCA_964584125.1 uncultured Nitrospinaceae bacterium
GCTACAAGATCTGTGTTCTGGTTAAAACCGTAAGTGGCAGCTTTGATTATGGGGATGTTCGGAGTCGGTGTCAAGCCAGTAAGCATTACACAGTTCATGCATATCGCGAAGAGCTTGTTTGGAGTGAGCGTCATAAGCTCTAATTTTATATTGCGTGTATTGCGGAATGCCGATGCCAGCAAGAATGCCGATGATTGCAATGACAATCAGCAATTCTATGAGTGTGAAGCCTGATTTACTTTTATGAGTTGGATGTTGTTGCATGACCATTCCCCTTAATGGCTGGCAATGAAGCTATCTTACAATAAAACAAGTAAAAACTATTATTCAGACAATAAATTTACCTCAACATCCATTTTTAAAAACCAGATAAAATTGCCTGCGTTTAGGAAAATCTTGCCGTGGTTTGAATTTTATTTTTTTAAACACGGGCACCCGTAATCCTTTATATTTAAATGTTTAAAATATAGTTGTCTAGTTTGGCATACCTTTTGCTCAAAGCTAAGCAAACCCCTAGTCATCATATAACAGGGGAAACTATTTTTAACTTGAGAATAAAAGGTATTAATTGTGAGCCAACCTGATATTTTAGCAATATTTACTCCGCAGGCACCCGCCGAACAGGCTGTATCTCCCCAGAAGAATGAAAGTGTTGAGGATAATGGTTTCCAGAGAATTATGGATGATGAAAACCACAAAGTATCGCCTGCGAAAGAAAATAATAAACCAGCAACTGACCGACAAGACCATTCTTCAAGACAGGATCATGCCTCGTCATCGAAATCATTAGATAATAAACCAGTAGAAAAACCAAAGCCCACTGAAGGTAAAAAAACAGATCAAACTACTTCAGAGGAAATCGATCAAGATACTTCGCAAGAATCATTCGGTAATACGCAATCCGCTACAGACTCAGAAGTTATTTCTCCTCAAGAACTTGCTTCGGTTGAAAATTTACAAGAAGCAATGGATCAGCTAAAAGAATTGGGTTTTAATATACAAGCTGTAGACACTCTACTAGAGATTTTTAAAAATGATTCCGGGGTAGATGTTGGCGCTTTATTACAGTCTTTAACAGCACAGAACTCAAAACTACAAGATTTTTCACTTCAAGATTTCCTTGCGGCCCATAGCTTAGACGAAAATTCCCTTTCACAATTAGAAAATAGAAAAATTTTAATAAGCGATTTATTAAACCGAGCGGGTTTTAATGAGCAGGAATCAAAAAACTTGGTACAAAAATTTGAATCGAAACAAATTAATCCATTAAATTTAAATAGCGAATTAGCTAAACAAGACTTCAGCGCTGTAGATAAAGCAAAAAAGCCAGAAGTGGTTAGCCAAGCGAACAAAGACACAGTTAATATACAAACAGAGGGGAAAAAAAATAAGGACAATGACCAGTCGGATAAAAATATCAATTTAAAAACTGAATTAAAAACTGAAAATAAGGAAACCACTGTAAAAAAATCAGAAATTCAAAATAGATTGAGCCCGGATGGTAACAAGAAACGCGATGATACTGGGTCAACGGGGGATGAAAAGATATCTTCAAACGAAAACTTAAAAACAGTGTCAAAAAATACAGGGCAAGAAAAAAATATCTCTCAAAATACTATTGGCATGAAATACGCTGACGCTAGTTTGGATGCAACTAAAAGCAAAAACTTAGAATCAATTAAAGCAAACGGCGAAGTTCACGTACAAAATAATAATACGGTAAGTGGGGGAAATAATAAAAGTGAGTCGGCTCTAAAGACAGTTCTACCGGAGAATTCAATATACAAAGCTCCTATCGAAAGCAGAGTAATAGATCAAATTATCAATCGATTATCAGTGCGTTCTAACAATTCACAAAGTGAAGTTAAAATCCAGCTTGATCCTCCTTCCCTAGGAAGGGTTAGGATGAACATTATTACATCTGGTGATGGGGTAAGGACAATAATCGTGGCAGAAAATCAAGCTGTAAAACAGGTCATCGAAAATAATCTGTCGCAGCTCAGGGATTCAATGTCAGCGCAGGGTCTTAAGTTAGATGGTTTTTCGGTTTTAGTTGGTGGGGACAGTAACCCAGAGTTTTCCCAACAGCATAGTAGCTTTGCTCAAGCTGATTCGGGTGATTTTGATTTAGTAGATATTGAGGAATGGGAAGATGAATCAAATGAAGAGTCGTCAAGGCAGACCTCATTTATATTTGATGATATTTCCCAAACGCTTAGCGTTGTAGCATAAACACATTTTTTATTTTTTGGAGATTATAGAATGGAAATGATTCCAGGCGTTATGTCGATAGATAACAACAAAACATCAGTAAAAACAGCAGCTACTGATTCCATGGGTAAAGATGATTTTCTCAAGTTGCTTATAGCGCAGCTATCGGCGCAGGACCCGCTTGATCCGATGGGGGCACAGGATTTCAGTGCTCAGTTAGCTCAGTTCAGTGGACTTGAACAAATGACCAATGTGAACTCAAACCTTGAAATTCTTCAGAAACTTGAGGAAGCCTTACAAAATACTTCTTCTGTAAATCTCATCGGTAAAACTGTGGAGTCTCAGGGCAATACCTTAAATCATAAAGCAAATGCTTCGGAGATTCTTAGCTACTCTCTGGAAAGTGACGCAGATTCGGTTCAAATTGATATTTTTGATAGCAGCGGTAATCAGATTGATATGGTCAAGGTCGGCAGCCAAACACAAGGAAAAAATAAGGCGTCATGGGATGGAGCAGATAAACAAGGTAATGCACTTCCTTCTGGCACCTATACTTATGCTGTTAAGGCTGAAAATTCAGAAGGTGTACCAATTCAAGTGGATACATTTTCATCGGGTCTAGTTAGTGATGTTGTATTTGGAGAGGATCAAACGTATGCCATCGTAAACGGAAAAGAATTACCAATTAGTACAATTAAACGAGTCAGCATGAATCAATAAAATAAAGAGGAGAAGCTAATGTCACTTATCAGTACACTTTTTACCGGGGTATCAGGTCTTTCTGGACAATCGAAAGCCATGGAGATCATCGGTGATAATATTGCAAATGTAAATACAGTGGGTTTTAAAGGAAGCTCTCCTGTTTTCGGAGATATTTTCAGCACGGTTTTACATAATGGCGCGGTTACCAGTCAATTGGGCGGTGGTTCGCAGTTAGCCGGGGTATTGCAAGTTTGGGATCAAGGTGCGATCGAACATTCTGCCAATGCTTTGGATATCGCAATTGACGGCAATGGATTTTTTGTAACAAGTCCTAAAGATTCAAGTGCGCAATTTTATACACGAAATGGTCAGTTCCGTATGAACGAGGGTGGTAAGGTTCAATCCATGACCGGAGAAATTTTAAAAGGATTTAAATATACAGCCGATGTATTATCAACCACCATGGAAGATATTGACTTGGCAGGTATCCAGTCGAGGCCAAATTCCAGCACCTTTTTCAATACAGGTACGCAACTCAACGCAGCAGCAACAGCAACTTCAACATTTATTACTCCTGTCACATTATATAATTCTGTTGGCACGACGGTAACTTTAAACGTTACTTTCACTAAAGTTGCATCAGAAAACAAATGGAGTTATGCAGCCGTTCCTTCTGAGGGCACAATTACTGCGGGCGCAACGGGGACAGTTACTTTTGATACTGTAGGCCAATTAAGCCATGTCAATGGTGAAGTAGCTGCAGACCATTCATTCACAATAGACTTTTCAGAAGCCAGTACTCCAGCAAATGAAATGACTCTTAACTGGGATCTTGTGGACTCAGCAGGAAAGACACATGGTAAATTGACTGGATTTTCGGCGGCTTCTAATAATAATTCGTTGGTTCAAGACGGGTATGCTACAGGAACTTTGCTCGGTCTTTCCGTGACTTCCCAGGGAATTATTATGGGTTTGTTTAATAATGGTCAAACAGAAAACTTACATAAGGTAGCATTGGCAGATTTTTTATCTCCATCAGGACTTAATCGAGCTGGTAACAATAAATATACGGAATCTCAAGAATCCGGACAACCTACCATTGGGGTTCCTGATACTGGCGGGTTGGGAAAAATACTTGGCGAGTCACTTGAACTTTCCAATGTAGACATTGCTCAAGCATTTGTTACGATGATAAAAACACAACAAGCGTATCAAGCAAGCGCTAGGCTAATTACCACAACTGACGATTTACTTTCTGAATCAGTTAATCTTGTACGTTAATCATATTTTATATAGTAAAGTTTTACTCACCCGGGCTTTGCCCGGGTTTTTTTTATGGTTAGCTACTTTGAAGGTAGATTGGAATAAAGTATTTTGTTACATTATTTTTAATGAATGAAGATCGGCATATTCAGGAAGTTAAATCTGCTACTAGCCTTCGCTTTAACGATCTCTGGCGACAAAATTTTCAAGCGAATCTAAATGCGATTCAAAAAAACGCAGGGGTTGTCGCCCTAGCCCAGAAGTTTAAAGAGATTCCAGCTATTATTGTTGGCGCAGGTCCATCTCTAGATAAGAATATTAATTTACTTGGACGTGCGCAGGGACATTCGATGATTTTGGCCAGCGATGCGGCTTTAAAGCCTTTACTATTGCAAGGAGTAACTCCTTCCATTGTTGTAAACTTGGACCCTCAGGAGGAAGTAGCTAAATTTTTTCAAGGTGTTTCCCATCGAGGAATGACTTTGATTGCGCCTTCTATCATACATCCGCGAGTTTTAGACCTTTGGAAAGGTAATATAGTTTTTTTTCATAAACATGCTCCTGACATACCAGCGCTTGTGGAAATCGCAAATCAAATACCAGCGATTGGACGTTTGACGCCGGGTGGGAGTGTGCTATCTGTCGCTTACGACTTAGCATTTCAATCAGGGGCAAACCCCATTATTTTTACAGGGCAAGATTTGTCTTACCCTAAAAAAAAGACTCACAGCCGAGATAGCGAAGATGCGGATGTGGGTTTGAATGACACCATCGAAAAACAGCGGGAAAATATTGTTTATGAGACAGACGTAAATGGTCGATCCGTACCTACATTAAAATCTATGTCTGTGTCTAAACAGTGGTTTGATTGGGCTTTTACAACATGGAAGCGCCCCGGCCCAACTAAGATTATTAATTCCAGTGAAGCGGGAATATTAACAGATCATTGTTCACTAATGCCATTGAGCGAAGCGATTTTTAAATACTGTAATAAAAAGATAAACGTGGAATGGACAATAAAAAAAATACTTAAATAAAAAATCTTGATCAATAGTTCAGGTCTTTAGCACACCTAAACCCCTGCCAGTTTTTGAATACATCTGGCTTTTCATTAAAACGATAAGTTGCTCGCATGTAATAGGCCTTGTAGTACCAGTTCCCACCTCGCAAAACCTTACTTACTCCCAACTTAGGTCCTTTTGGATTTGCAAAAGGCGATCTCTCGTAGTAAATATCCTCATACCAATCGGAAACCCACTCCCAAACATTGCCTGCCATGTGGTGGACTCCATATGGTGAACGTCCATTAGGCATTGAGTCAACCATTTCTAGGGCTTTAAAGCCCATTTTATTAAATTTTCTTCGGAAGGTAACTCTTTTATTAGTTGGAAATTCATTACCCCATGGAAAGATTCTACCGTCTGTTCCGCGAGCAGACTTTTCCCACTCCGCTTCTGTCGGTAAGCGCTTGTTGACCCAACGACAATAAGCATCGGCACCATACCAAGAAACCCGATTAGCAGGATAATTATTAAGTTTAATTCGCGGACTGTATAGGCCACCAACTTTTTCGATCGTGACTCCCATGCCAGTTTGAAAATAAATAGATGCTTTTTTAAGATGATTATTTAGAAAATTTGAAAATTGATATGCGCTAACCTCGAGGCGATCAATATAGTAAGATTTCAAAAACACCTTATGAACAGGTTCCTCATCGGTGTCTCCCCACTCATTTATATTGTCGATATTGTATCCCATGGTAAATATACCTTCTGGGATGAGAACCATGTCATCTTTATCATGAGGTATTAATGAAGCGCATCCGTTTAGAATAAAAAGGCATATAAATAAAGTAAAATGACGAACTAAATTTAAGGACATAACTTTAGGGATAAAGTTCATAACAGGGTTATTTATATTTAATGGAAGTACAGTCGGTTATACAGGTAGGATCAATTATCGGGATTTGTGTTTGAGTGAGAGCCATCACAGAAAGGCTTATTTTTGCTTTTGAAACATCGACATAACATATAGGTTTTGTTTTCATCCAGCTCTATTATTTTAGGCCCGCTGCCACCGGTGCTATGGTGGGTAGCATCACAATGAGGCCAAATGTTTGATTGCATGCAGACACAGTAAGCGATTTCTTTAGCTCCAGTGAGTTTAGTAGGCCTAAGGGGATCATTCATAAAATAAATTTTTTCTAACTGAAAAGAAATGTCCAGATGTAATTTAATTTACTCAATGAGTTTGGAGTTGATGATGAAATTTTTTACTGCATCATTTTTATCTTTATTGGGGAAATTTAATTTTATTCCATTGAGTGTTAGGTCGACGGAGTCTTGGTTACCAACACTTAAGGCATATTGGTTTTTCCCATAAAATAATTTTTCGGACCCTTTTGAAAAAACAAAGTTCTCTATAGGAGAATCATCTATCGCAATATTAAGCCATACGTCATTTTTGGTCTTGATTTTTAATTTCAGCGGCATGCGACTTTCTGTAGGTGCTTTGTTATCTGCTAATTCTTTTGCAATGGGACTATTTTTAATTTCTTCTTTAACTTTGTTTTGTTTTTGCTGAGATATCGAGCGAGTAGATTCTTTCGGTTCAGTATTGAACTTACGAATTAGTGTATTCACACCCCAGACGGCTCCCGACAAGAATAAAATTGTAAAAATTACTATGAAAACGAACTTTGACTCGAGATTAGGGTTACTCTGCTTTGGAATGCTTTGACTTTTTAAATCTGTAGAAGGAGCCGTTTTCGTTATATCAATGTAAGCAGATAGCATTTCATCCTCATTTGCTCCAATAACCTTAGCAAAGGACCTAATATATCCTTTAATAAATACTTGTTCGGGTAATTCCTCAAATTTGTTTCTTTCTAGCGCCTGTAGAAAGTGGATAGGAATTTTCGTTTTCGCATGCAACTCTTCCAGAGTGACGCCCCGTAATTCTCGCTCAGCTTTTAAATAGGAACCAAAATCCTCTACCATGGTATTTAATATATTGAGTAATGAATTAAGTTTAGATATCCCTGATGGAATTGGTTAAAGTACGAGCCAATACCTTGAGGCTTTACGCCCCTTAAAACTCTTGATTGCTATATTTTAGTTATTTTAGATTGCGGTGCAATCTAATCAATGTGGGGCTTATATTCAAGTAATAAACTTTAATTTAAGCAATTATACAAAATAAGTACAAATGATTCAATGCTATAGAGATTTTTTTTATAGGCCGATACGCCAAACTATTTGAAAAATATCAAAATTTTTTAAAAATAAAAGTTAGGATTCGCATCCAAAAACACAAAAAATCATTAAAAAACTATTAATTTTTTTTAAGGTATTGCCCTTTTCGGCCGATACGAAAGCTGTCTAGTTTTTTTTTAATAGCTGAGGCATTGATTTTTTTGACTATTTGCCTTCTGGGTCATATCTTTTGGGATATAGTTGGTCAAGTTTAATTTATTAAGGGGAAAGTCTCCCTCAATTATCAACAAATTTATTTAAAAATAAGGAGGTGGTGGCTTAAATTAACCGCGATAGTCGGTCAAAACGAAGACAGTTATTCTTTAAATATAAATTTATTTGAATATATCAATTTGAATATACAGGAGTAAAAACAATGAAAAACAATCACTTAAAGCGTTATTTTTTTAGCGCCGCGATTACTGTTCTTATCGCTATTATGGCAGTAGATGCGAATGCTGCCAACCAAAACGCCACACGGTCTGGTGGTGACACTACCGCAGCCACAGGAGAGTGGTCCAACAATAATATCGTCGCATCTCCTTATTGGCAGGTCGACTCGGGTTCTTATACCTTTGTTGCGGTTTCTCATTCATCTCTTTCTGGGATGGCCTCCCAAATCGGTGTAAAAATTAACGCTATAACTAATGAAGGAACCGCTTACGACACAGCGGAAGAATTTACTATTGCTTGGGGTACTACCGAGCGTGTGTTTATTGTTCCGACGAACCACACTACGATTAACACTACAGCAATCACAACTGCAAAGTTTTTAGCTGGTACTTCGGATTTTACCTATGGTCATCTTCGTGTCAATCCGATCGCGACTCACCCGGAAATAAAAACTGGGGGATTGAAGTTGCAAAAGCCTACCAGCGGTGCGGTCGGTCTGGGATTCAGAGACATAACGATGCTCACCTACTGGGGTTCAGTCATAATTGAGGCCAACACTACAGGTTTTGCCATGGAATTTATTGGCGACATGAATGATAGCCAAACCAGCTATGGAACAGTCGCTAATTATATGAGTTCGGGCGTCAATCTTCAGTAGTGATTTTTTATAACTTAAATCTGCGCCAAGTGATTGGCTAAAGATATAGAAGGAGAAAACTAATGAAAAAACTAAGCTTATTTTTAATGCTTGTTATGTTTGGGTTTGGAATGACTCAACCCGCTTATGGAGACGTGACACATGCTCCTGATATTGCCCAATTAGCAGCAGATTTCAAGGAGACGAACGCTCGTCATGCTATCTCACCTTATGCGCAGGTTTCGGCTGGTGACTCGTACACCTTTGTCGGTGTCAGCCATCCGTCTTTAGCAACCGCTCATACTTCTATTGGGGTAGTACTTGAAGTACTGGATATGGAAACGGTTCCGAATAACCTAGCCGGAGCTGCTGCAGTATTCACTGTATCGGCTGGCGAGACGCACCGAGTTTTTATCGTTAATCAGAGCCATGCTACGATTAACGCTGCTAATTCCGCGTTCACCGATTCGCAAACACATCTGATTACTACCACTGACAACACTCAATTCGGTAGTATCAAGGTGACAGGAGTTGGCGCTCAGCCAACGTTGGCACACGATGCTACACGACGACCTGGAGACTACACAGATGGGGGTAACGTAATAAGTAGGTGGGACAATGTTTCCCAACTTTCTATGTGGGGTGTAGTTTATCAGCAATCGAACGGTGCTGGTTTTGCTCTCGAGTTTATAGGAGACATGCATGATTCATCCGTTTCCGGAACAATAGGGGGTTATGTAACCGGAGTCGCGGCTGCCCCAAATGTTGCAGCGACAGCGAATAGTGGCCCGTCTGTTGGAACTCTGCCAAATGGTGTAGGCGGTCACCATGGTGCTGGCAGAGGTATAAATTAATTTCTTCTGAATTATTATGGGGTCAACCTAAAAAGGTTGGCCCCATTTTTTTTAAATCTTTTCATTCCCGCCTAGGTAAATACTAGATAGCGACCTATAAAGCCATCAATTTTTGGACTCTAGACAAAAGTATATCCTGGTTGTATTTGGTGAAGTCTTTTCGAGATAACGTGAAATTTTAATATTATGAGCTTTGTTTACGCTGGTATATTTGAATAAAATTATCCCTTTTTGGCGAAAACTTTATTACATCTTTTCCCCAGTAATAGTTTGCGTTCCTGGTATTTTGAATTTCCACAATCCCTGCCAATTTGTAATGTGTAGACACAAAACTATCAAGCCAACGGAAAAGCATGGATTTAGAATCTTTTTGAAATAACCATGAAGTTGGAATGACAACGTTAATGAGAATAGGCGGTTTTGATAATTCGATATCTGTCATTGCCTCTTTGTGCATAATATTCGAGTGGGGATGATTCCCCATCAGATAATATGTAAATATATGTTTCGTTGCTGAAATTCTATCTGCATAAAACAATATTTGTGGCTCGGACCCTAAGATGGCGATTTTATCTTCTGGGGAACTATGTTCTTTAATATAATTTGCAATAACAAGAGACTCGGGAAATGGGTTGCCTCCATATAGAATCCGGGAGGCATCTTCAGGGGTTGTTTGAAATAAAAACTTTCTTTGGTCTAACAAGCAATAAGTAAAAACTATTAAGATTGTGGCAGTAGTAATGAAACTATTTAATTTAATTATACGTAACTTTTTAATAAGTAGACAAATCGAATTAAACCCTATTCCAATTAATAGAGCGGTAGCAGGAAAAAGATATAGAAAATAATGGGCGCGAAGGTAAAAAGCTACACACATGGTAAAAAAAGAAAAAATCCAAAAAACTATTACAAAAATAGTTGCGGAGCGTGATTTCTTGTCCCAAAGGGGGCTCAAAAAACCTATAACCGCTAGACCAAAAAATAATGGAGAAACCTTAATGATTGGGGCTGCTAGGATTTTAAATTGGTAGATGATTCTTGCTGTTGAGATTTTTGGGGTCATTTCTGATGGCATGGTAAAAGTCCAAAAAAACATTTGATTCCATAACCCCGATATAAAATAGAAAAAAAGAAAAATAGATAACGGGATTAAAGCCCCCAATGTAAAAAAAAATAATGCCCTAAACCAAAAATTTTTTTTCTCATTGAAATTTTTAAATAAAATCCAACACAAAATTGCTATTGGAAACCCGACAAGAATTAAAACATTTTGTTTAATTAATAACCCTAATCCAAAAACCCCACCACTCCATATAAACAGTGATTTTTTTTCAAAATCAATACCTAATAATAATATATAAATTCCAGAGCAAACAAACAACATGGTGAAAGGTTCACCGTGGGAGAATAGCCCTTGAGCGTAAGGGTTTAATCCAAGTAGACCGAAGGTTGCGGCTGAGAAAATACCTATCGCAGAGTTGTATAGTTTTTTTCCAATCAAAAAAATAATAATAATAGTAACTAAATTGGCGACCAGTAAGCTAAAGTGAATTGCAAAAATAGTTTGACCAAAAATTAAAAAGGTGAATGCGTAGATTATAAAAATACCTGGAAAGTAAAGCGAGTATGCTTCGGTATAGGGAGGAACACCTTTTAAAATTAATTGAGCTATATACGCATAAGAACCCTCATCACGTTCAAGAGGAATTTCAAGAAAAGGAAACCTTAGTAGCGTTATAATTAACAGGATAAAAAATAATTGGATTGTATCTTTACATCGTTTAATTTTTTTTTTTGATGATTGGTTTTTTAAAAAGCTTTTTTCATTCATCGTTTAATTTTTTTATTTTCAAGTTCTTTTGCAATTTTTAAATGATAAACAGATTTTTCAGACAACCCTATGCCTTCTAGTGCAGTCCCAAGGTTTAGGTGGGCCTCTTTATAGAAAGGATTTACTTTTAGTGAGGTATTAAAATGGGCAATAGCTTTTTTTAAATTTCCTTGTTGGCCCCAAATACTTCCAAGACTATTATGGGCTATCGCGTTATTTGGATCTATTTTGATGGTTTTCTCTAAATGATATTTGGCTCTTTCAAAGTTATCTTTCAGAATTAAAATATTTCCAAGGGTTAAGTGGGCTTGAAAAAAATTAGGTTCAAGTCTAATTGCTTCTTCCAAGTGAGGAATAGCCTCTTCTGAATGATTCCATTTGTTTAATACGACTCCAAGATTAAAATACGCTTCGGAATATTCTGGCTTGAATTGGATAGCTTTTTTATAGTGAATAATAGCTTGTTTAAAATTAGGCTTTTTACTTAATGAGTTGGCAAGGTTATTATGTGCTTCAGCATAGTCAGGTTTAAGTCTTATTGCTTTCTTATAATGAATATTAGCTTCGCTAAAACGATTTAATTCACCTAGGGCGTAACCAAGGTTGTTATATGCTTCAGAATAGTTCGGTTGAAGTTCAACAGCTTTTTCTAAATTAGTCACAGCTTCCTCAAACTTCATTTGTTCGATTAGAACTACACCAAGGTTATTGTAAACGGCAACAAAACTCGGATATTTTTTATCAGTTATATTAATAGCGTGTTGAAAAATTGTAATGCTATTTTTCCAGTGACCCACTTGAATCCAAGTTATTATCATTAACGTAGGAATTAATATTCCTACTAATAGGGACAACACCTTTTTCTTATAGCGCCATTCTGCTAAAAGTTCTGGGAGGCCCCAAGCGATAATAATAAATATTCCAATCAAAGGGACGTATGCATATCTGTCGGCCATGGCCTGCTGCCCAACTTGTACTAGTCCAATAACAGGTATTAAAGTTCCCAAGTACCAAAACCAACCGACTGCAAGATAAGGGGCCTTCTTAATTAGCCTAATGGATATAAATGTGATAGTTATTAAAACTAGTCCACTCATCAGAACTTTCCATAAAATAAATCCATCAGTAGGATAGGGATAAAAAATAGAAAATTTTTTCGGCCATACCATCTTTTCTAAATACTTTAAATACGAAACTAGTGCATTGCTAATACGAGACATCAATGGAACAGTTTCAAGAGATACAACGGCTCCCCACGATTTTTGAGCTATTAATGTAATCGTGCAAGAACCAACTACCAAAAATAAAAGTGGAATTTTTTCAAAAAATAGATTTAAAAGGTTATTTTTAATTTGACTTGCCTTATTAGCGGGTGAGATTTTAAAACGATTTAAAGGCCAATAATCTAGCAACAGAAAAACAAATGGCAAGGTTACTAGCATGGGTTTAGACATTAAGCCTAATATGAAAAAAAGGAAGACGATACTATATCTAGCAAAATTCTGTTTCTGAACATAATTGATATAAGCCCAAGTTGTTAATAGCCAAAAAAGTGTACTCAAGACACTTTTACGTTCTGACGTCCATGCAACAGATTCAATATTGATGGGGTGAAAGGCAAATAAAGAAGCAACAAAGCAACTTTTCCAAACTTCCCCTGTCATTCGGCAAAGGACTAAAAAAAGAAGTAGTGAGTTAGCTATATGAAGTCCTAGACTGGTTAGGTGGTGCCCATTCGGATTTAATCCATAAAAGTGCGAATCTAGCATGTGAGACAACCAAGTTATTGGATGCCAATTGGCTGAATGTGAATGGGTGAATGCCCAGATAAAATTTTCTTTGGATAAACCCGATTTCACATGTTTATTTTGTGTTATATAGCGGCCATCGTCGTAGTTGATAAACTCGTGATATTGAACTTTCCAATATATTGCTAATACTAATGCACTTAGTAAAATGCAAATTATTTTTTTCATATTTAAATAAGCAGATAAAATTAGTTGCGATGTTTTCTGCTAATAGGGGGCAAACTTTAGTAGCTATTTTGTCTGAAGAAGAGCAACCGCGTAGGCAGCAATTCCCTCTTCCCGTCCCGCAAACCCAAGACATTCAGTAGTGGTTGCCTTAATGTTAACTTGGTTAGGGCTGATTTTAAGGGATTCTGCAATATTGGTAATCATTGATTCAATATATGGGCTGAGTTTTGGTTGTTGAGCGACGATAGTTGTATCAATATTGGCAATCTTATACCCACGTTCAGTAACCAGTTTATTAGACTTTTCAAGGAGCACCAAACTAGAAATGTCTTTCCATTTATTATCCTTATCAGGAAAGTATTTTCCAAGGTCGCCGGCACCTGAAGCACCAAGAAGTGAATCACATAGGGCATGGCATAGGACATCAGCATCGGAATGCCCATGAAGTCCAAGGCTATGTGGAATTTCTACACCTCCAAGAATAAGTTTCCGTCCGTTTGCCAAACGATGAACATCATACCCATTTCCAATTCTATACATAGTTGAATTAAATTTTAGAGGTCAATGCGTTGTGACAGCAATCAGTTTGTTTGCTTCTTCCCGCGCCCAACGGTCTGCGCGTTGCACGTCTTCAAGTGAATCTATAGCATGAGGTTTGTGATTGTTTAATGCCATTCGGATTGTTTCAGAAATATCTTTAAAAGAAATCTCTTCATCAAGGAAAGCTTGGACAGCAACTTCGTTTGCGGCATTGAGTACGGTTGGCATGCTGAGGCCTGCGTCCAGAGAGTTTTGAGCCAACTTGATACAAGGGAATTTTTCATAGTCTGGTTTTTCAAAGGTGAGTTGTTTTATTTCTGCAAGGTTTAAAGTCGGTAATGTACATTCCATTCGGTCAGGGTAAGTCAAAGCATATGCTATAGGAACTCGCATATCAGGTATTCCCAATTGGGCTATGATAGAAGTATCGACAAATTCAATCATAGAATGGACGATACTTTGTGGATGAACAATGATTTCGACGAGAGTATCGAGTCCGAATAACCACTTGGCCTCAATGTATTCCAGCCCCTTGTTCATCATGGTTGCAGAATCGATTGTTATTTTTGCTCCCATTGTCCAGTTGGGATGGTTGAGCGCTTCCTTGATTGTGACGTTTGCCATTCGCTCTTTAGTAAAGGCACGAAATGGTCCACCGGACCCTGTAAGAACAATTTTTTTAATGGATTCTTTTTTTTCTCCATTAAGAGCCTGAAGAATAGCACTGTGTTCACTATCGATTGGGATAAGATTAACTTTATTTTTAGCCTCACGAAGCATTATTTCTCCCGCAACCACTAAAGTTTCTTTGTTTGCAAGGGCCAGATCTTTACCTGATTGAATAGCAGCTAATGAAGGCACTAACCCAGCAATGCCAACGATAGCGGATACCACTAACGATACATCGGTATGGGTAGCAACTTTAATGGAACCTTCTTCACCAAAAAGAATTTCCACATCCTCCCCTTGAAGTAATTCTTTAAGCTCGCTAACCTTGGAAGAGTTGAAAACAGAAACAACAGAGGGTTTGAATTCTTTAATTTGCTCAGCAAAAAGCAAAATATTACTTCCCGCGGCCATGGCTCTAACAGTAAAATTGCTTGGATTTTGCCGTACTACATCGAGGGTGTTTACGCCAATAGACCCAGTAGACCCTAAAATAGAAATTGTTTTCATAAATATAGACTTAAACTCTAGAACTAGTTTAAAGATACTAAATTACTTTGTTTACATTAGATAAAAAAACCGATTAAAGTACGAGCTTGAGATAACAATAAAATGCGGGTCCTGCAAATAATAGGCTGTCGATACGATCCAAAATCCCACCATGGCCAGGAAGAATATCGCCGGAGTTTTTAATACTCGCGTGACGCTTCAACAAAGATTCTGCAAGATCACCAAACTGCCCGATGGTACCGCAAATAAGAGCAATAAGTAAACAATGTACCGCCGTTATATGATCCAAAAAAAAGAACCCTGAAATAACTGAAGCTACTAAGCTTCCCGCAAGGCCGGCAATACTACCTTCTAAAGTTTTATTAGGACTGATAATAGAGGCTAGAGGCTTTGTTCCAAAATTTTTCCCCCAGTAGTACGCTGCAATATCACCTGCCCACACAATGAGAAGCAGAAATAAAATTAGACGTTCGCCACCTTCAAGGTTTCGGATGAGAAGGTAGTAGCCCCCAAGACCCGCGATATAAAGAACTCCAAAAAGGGTGAATGAAATTTGGTCTATAGCATCCTTAGTATTATTTTCTTGAAAAAAACAAGCTGCAAAAAGAGTTACGCTAGCAACTAGTCCCCATTCCAAAATAAAACGCTCATCAAAATAAAAACATAGGAGAAGGAGTAAACTCAAGATCATGCCTGGGATACGGAAACCATTAACACCTATCCGTTCAATGATAGTAAAGTATTCGTTTATTCCCATCAGGATAATAACCGCTACAAAAAACATAAATAATATAGCAGAACTCGAGTACACGATCCCCACGACAATGGCGGCGGCAATAATACCTGTTAACTCACGTTTCAATGATTATCCTCAAATGGATTTTTTGAAAAAAAATATTTATTATGCTTTTATAATTTGCTCTTGGGTCATACCAAACCGTCGCTCGCGTTTCTGAAAATCAATAATTGCATGAATTAAATCTTCTTCTTTGAATTCTGGCCAGAGTACTTTGGTATAATGCAGCTCAGTGTAAGCAATTTGGTATAAAAGAAAATTACTAATCCGCATTTCACCGCTGGTTCTTATTAATAGGTCTAGTTCTGGAAGCGAACTGGTTTGTAAAAAATTTTCAAAAACAGAATAATTTATGTCTTCTAGGAGCAGCTCACCATCACGAACCTTTTTTGCTATTTCCTGAACCGATTTTAAAATTTCCTGTCGTCCTCCGTAACTAAGCGCTAAAGTAAGTGTCATACCGTCACAGTCCTTTGTGTAATCTTTTGTGTGCGCGATAAGTTTTTGAATCTCGATGGGGAGTTCCTCCACTTGACCTATTGTATTAAAACGGATGTTTTCATTTTTCATCCGCTTTAGTTCTTTATTAAGATAGTGATCGAGAATTTTCATCAAAGTATTAATTTCAACTGGAGGGCGGTTCCAATTTTCATCTGAAAAGGAGTAAAGTGTGAGGGCCTCAATATCCATTTTCCGGCACAAGGAAACGATGCGGTCTACTGTTTTAACTCCTTCCCAGTGACCTTGTATTCTCGGGAGTGAATTTTTCTTCGCCCAGCGCCCATTTCCATCCATGATGACCGCTATATGCCGAGGCATTTGAGTTAAGTCAAGCTTTTTCAGTAATGGTGAGTTTATCGAGGAAAGATCCATCGGAATAAATATTGTTATAAAACTCTAAGTATAGGTCTAGATTTATTCATCGAGCTTGAAAGCAATCAAGCTTCTAGTTCGGATCGTTGGTTATCTACCTTATAAAATAAAAAAAATTTTAAGAGCATATTATAGGATAACCATCAGACATTAAGGATATCTTTTTCTTTGGCTTCAGAGAGTTTTTCAGTTTCCTTAATATACTCGTCTGTTATTTTCTGTAGCTTTTCCAAGCCCTTTTTCCCTTCATCCTCAGAAACTTCATGGTTTTTCCCCATTGCTTTGAGCTGGTCATTAAAATCACGCCTCACGTTACGAATGGCGACCTTACCCTCTTCTGTGTACTTCTTCACAATTTTAACCAATTGCTGGCGTCTCTCTCCAGTGAGTGGCGGGACATTTAATCGAATGATTTTACCGTCATTATTTGGGGTAAGACCAAGGTCGGATGCTAGAATTGCTTTTTCAAGATCCTTAAGAATTGATACATCATATGGCTGGATTGTGATAGTTTGGCTATCTGGAACACCCAAAGTTGCGACTTGATTCAGCGGTGTCAGATTTCCATAGTAGTCGATCTTGATACCCTCCAAGATTGCCCCATTAGCACTTCCTGTTCTTAATTTGGAAATCTCCAGGCGTAAATGATCCAGAGAATTTTTCATTTTCCTTTCACAATCTTTGAATAAATTCTCCATTTACGAATTTACTCCCACTAGTGTTCCAATCTTCTCACCCATAAGAACTTTTTTGATGCTATTTTTTTCTCGAACATTAAAAATGATCATCGGTAATTTATTATCCATACATAATGATACAGAAGTTGAGTCCATAACCTGTAACCCCTTTTTTAATATTTCTAAGTAGCTCAATTGACTAAACTTTACTGCGGAATTATCTTTCATAGGATCGGCAGAATAAACTCCATCCACCTTGGTAGCTTTAAAAATAACATCCGCACCTATTTCTACGGCTCGTAAAGATGCAGCAGTATCTGTTGTAAAGTATGGGTTTCCTGTGCCGGCAGCAAAAATTACTACTCGACCTTTTTCTAAGTGGCGGATTGCCCTTCGTCTTATATATGTTTCTGCTACCTGAGGTATCTCTATCGCTGTTTGCACGCGAGTTTGTATGCCGACATCCTCTAGGGCATGCTGTAGTGCCAGCGCGTTAATGATCGTAGCAAGCATGCCCATGTAGTCTCCTGTTACGCGCTCCATTCCTAGGTTACTGGCCGTAGCTCCTCGAAAAATATTGCCACCGCCGATGACAATCGCCATCTCAACACCAAGACTCTTCCCATCAAGAACTTCTTTAGCAAGGTTTTTAATAGCTTCAACATCAATCCCAAACCCACCATCTTGTTCAGCTAGGCTTTCCCCGCTCAATTTAAGAAGAACTCGCTTGTAGACGGATTTGTCCATATTTTAACTACCGATTTCAAATCTACAAAAATTGCTAACCAGTATATTCTCACCTAAGGTTGCTATCTTTTGCTTGATTAACTCTTGAATAGTGCAGTCCGAATCTTTAATAAATTTTTGTTCAAGAAGACAGTTCTCTTCAAAAAACTTGTCCATCTTTCCCAAAACTATTTTATCAATTATTTTTTCTGGTTTGCCAGAATCTCTTGCTTGGGCAGCGTAGATCTCCTTTTCCTTTTCCAACACACCTTCCGTTACTTCCTCACGGGAAACAAATCTTGGCTTAGAGGCAGCAATATGCATACAAATATCTTTGGATAATTGCTGAAAGTCTGGTGTATTTGCAACAAAATCTGTTTCACAGAGGACCTGCGCCATAACCCCAATTTTATTTCCGGGATGTATGTAAGTGGATACTGTTCCTTCACTCGTTTCTCGGTCAGCTTTTTTATCCGCCTTAGCAAGTCCTTTTTTGCGAAGGAATGTAACAGCTTCTTCGATATCGCCACTAGTTTCCTTAAGTGCATTTTTACATTCCATAATGCCCGCCCCTGACTGCTGGCGCAAGCTCTTGACCATTTCTGCCGTGATTTCCATTCTTCCTATCCTTTATTTATACGGGTTTATGCTTTTTTAATGATTTCATTGCGAGGAGGCCGTTGACCCACCTCGTAAATATACCAACTAGGCTCATTAGAGTTCAACGAGGGAAAACAATCTTTTTCCTTCATTATAAGACCTATTATAAAAAAAACTTTAAAAATTAGGTATCCACGTCATAGCGGAGTTACCTTCAAGAGTAGGTATAATTAGACCGGAATCTTTTTTTCTTCATTTTTAGAATCCTGATCGGGTTTTGCTTTAACCTTTTCAGCTTTATCTGAAGATTCTACAAAAGGTTCGGATTTCCCTTCTTCAGGCTTTTCTACGTTTTTTCGGTTGGCTTGGAATATTTCTTGGCCTTCCAATGCAATATCTGCGATCCGTGTTGTGAATAATTTGATTGAACGGATTGCATCGTCATTACCTGGAAATGGAAAGTCAATTCCATTGGGATCACAATTGGTATCAACTAAGGCAAAGGTTTTAATTCCAAGATTTCTTGCTTCCGCCAAAGCAATTCGTTCCTTTTGCGTATCAATAATGAAAATAGCATGAGGAAGTTCGCGCATATTTTTTATTCCACCTAAAAATTTATTGAGTTTCTCAATATCTTTTCGTTTGTTGAGAGCTTCTTTTTTGTGCAGATGCTCAAACGCACCCTCCTCTTCCATTTTTTCCAATTGCAATAATCGGTCAATGCTCTTACGAATTGTTGTAAAGTTTGTCATGGTTCCGCCCAACCAGCGTTGGTTAACAAAGTACATGCCACACCGTTCAGCTTCTTTCTTGATAAGATCTTGAGCTTGTCTTTTCGTGGCAACAAAAAGAATTTTTTTCCCGGCTTCGGTGACTTTCCTTATAAAGCCTTCAGCTTCGCGGAACATCTTAAGTGTTTTCTGAAGATCTATGATATGGATTCCATTCCGTGCGCCATAAATATATGTCTTCATTTTTGGGTTCCAGTGAGTGGTCTGATGACCAAAATGAACCCCTGCTTGCAACAACTGCTTCATTGTGATTTCTGGCATTACTACTCCTTTAATAAACGAAAAATGGTTAGTCCACCGCAACTATCAACTCAAACCTAAAACCTTGCGGTCACCTTTAGGCTCGATCAAGTTGCGTGCGTGATAAAATACTATTCTCGAAAAAATTTTCCCGACGAAAAGCGGATTGCTCCGTAGATTAACATACTGTTTTTAGGGTGACAAGGCTAGATTTAAGGGATTTAGCTAAATCCTTAGGTGTGAATTGGGCTAAAATTTTTTAGATTAAAATGGTTTGATTTCGCAGGGGATACCTATTGAGCTGATCGGCCAAAGCTAATACCGGCTGATTCGGCGCTTTCTACTAGCTAGTCTGTTGGAGGTTTTTCTGTCAAGATCGCCAGATTATTGAGAGGGGCTAGAGCGTGAGGTTTGGTATTTTTAAGGACGCCATATTATCAAACCTTTTCGCAACGGTAGCTTTTATAACAAAAGATCCAGAACGTGTACCAAGTATCACGTCAAAAGAATCCGGGGTTCCTCCTCTTAAGCCTGGCGAGCGATCAGATCGTAGTCTGTTGATCCAGTAATCAGCATGGGTAGAATTTGTCCGATTTCCACGTCGCTTTCTTCTATAATCACTTGCCCGTCAATTTCGGGAGCTTGTATAGCAAGGCGTCCAGTTACTAAATATTCTTCTTTAGCATCGGTTCCTTCAATCAACACGGGAAAAACTTTCCCAACGCGTGCCTTATTTTTTTTTCTATTAATTTGTTGTTGTAGGCTCATTAACTCATCTCGTCGTAAAACAGCAATTTCATTGGGAACAAGATCCGGGTAGCTGTAAGCGGCAGTTCCCTCTTCGTGAAAATAAGTGAACACACCAACATGATCAAACTCAATTTCACGAACAAATTCAAGAAGGTGTTTAAAATGAGCATCGGTTTCTCCCGGAAACCCAGTAATAAAAGTTGTGCGTAAAGCTATATCTGGAACTTTAGTGCGGAGTTCATTGATCATACTGCGGACGCCTTTTTCTGTTTCCTGGCGTTTCATTCTTTTAAGCATAAAATCATGCGTATGCTGAAGGGGAACATCGACATAATTACAGACTTTTTCTTCAGAGGCGATATATTCGATTAGTTCACTATTAATGAAAGTAGGATAGCAATAGAACAAGCGCATCCATTCGACCCCATTAATCTTAGCAAGAGATTTTAGAATCTGGACCAAACCATTTTTCATTTTAAGGTCCACACCATACATGGTTGTGTCTTGTGAAATTAAGTTGAACTCTTTGACTCCATGTTGGGCGAAATGTTTGGTTTCGGCGATGATTGATTCAGGTGAGCGGCTTCTAAATTGACCACGGATTTTTGGAATGATGCAGAAGGAGCATTTATTAGAACATCCTTCCCCAAGTTTAAGGTAGGAAGAGTAAAAAGGGGTCGTCAATACGCGATTCATATATGATTCAAAATATTCTGCTGGTTCGTTAACATGGTTTACTGAAGTATTTTCTTTCTGGGTTCCAGATTTTTTTAAGATTTGTTTTAAACGTGGGTACTGGTTTACGCCCAGCATATGGTCTATTTCCGGAATTTCACTAAGAAGCTCATCGCTATATCGTTCGGATAGGCATCCGGTTATGACGAGTTTTTTGCATTTCCCTTCTGTTTTAAGAGCAGCCATTTCAAGGATTGCATCAATGGATTCCTTTTTTGATGATTCAATAAATCCGCAAGTGTTGACAATGATTACATCTGCCTCTTTTTGGTCGGAAGTAATTTCGTATTCGTCACCTTGAAGATCACCGAGAACTAGTTCAGTGTCGACTGCATTTTTCGGACACCCCAAACTCACTACCCCCAGCTTTTTCATAAGATTCCTTAATATAAGAAAAAAAAATCAAATTGTAATTATGATAAATTACGGAAATACTCTATAAAATCTTTCAGGTTTAATCTATAAGCTTTGGTAGTTATTTTTAAACCTGTTTTATAACCGCATCTTATTTTGATTCACTAGTAAATTCTCCCCTATCCATTCTTTGCAGGTCAACCCTACTAAAATCGAATCGTTTAATCATATTAGAAGTATGATGGGTTTTATTGAATTTTAAAGCTTCTTTGAGTAAATGCAAGGCTTTGGTGTAATTTCCTTCAATGGCAAATACTTTTCCTAGGTGGCCCATATAGTATGGGTTATATGGGTTAAGTTTGCGTCCCTCCAGCAGTTCATTTTTTGCCCTCAGTAAAAGCTTCTTATCAAACTTACGTAATATGACTGAGTTGGTTTTATAGAGAAACAGCAAGTTTCTCGCCAATTTCATATAAGGTCTATCGCACCGTGGGCAAGCTTGTTTTGCTTGCTCGATGAGAGATGTGAATTTTTGTAAATTCATGTTTGCCGAGACACGCGAACTTAAAGTGTTATGAAACTTGTAGTATTGATTGCATGAAATTAAAGTAAAAAAAATAACAATTATCCCTAAGGCGGGTGACATTAAGGTAATTATATTTGGGAAGTTGTTTTTTTTAAGATTAAATTGTTTTCTGTAAAAAAAATCAATTATAAAAATAAAAAAAGTAAAATGATAAATAAACATTGGACCAGGCCAGTTGTATTCACCCATATGATGCAATAGAAAAGAGGTCGCAGCTGTAGCAATAAAAAATACGAAAGTACGAGTTTCTAAACTAGAAAATCTAAGTAGCTTATATGCTTGCATGTAAAATAAAATCAGAAAAGCTGTCATCAGCCCAACACCTATTAACCCAGAGTCTGAAGCTGTTTGCACGATAAGGTTGTGAGCATGAGGCGGGCTACTTCCTGTATAAATTATATTTTTTATAGTAGGTTTTAAATCTATTAGATATTTTGGAAATAACAAATGAAAAGAAATTGGCCCACTCCCTATGAGCCAATGGTCTTTAAAAATTTCCCATCCTCCTTTCCAATACCAAACTCTATTAAACCATTGTCCCCGAGTCCCTACTTTTACAAACTTGGTGACTGACAAACGATGATCTATGAAAGTTTTACCTTGATTAAGTGGGAGGTCGGGTTGTATTTTTACTATATGGTCCGTTATTGAATGTAGGACTATTGAAATGATTATTACTTGGATTAGAAGGATTATACTTTTTCGGTCCTTATTAAAAGTGAAGTATCCTATAATTATCACTAAAGATAAAATAGCTACAAGCTGACCTCCTTTTGACGCGGAAAAGACTAAAGCGATAACAAAGAGAATAAAGAGAATACCTGAAAGATATTTCCAGACTTTAGAAGAGGAGAATAAGTACCCCAAACAGGATAAGGGGATTAGAGATACAAGATATCCAGAGAAAATATTTTTCTGTGCAAAAAAAGAGGTTGAGCTGTTAGTCATTTCGACCATTGGGTTTTTAAAAATGGGTAATAAAAATTGCTGTAGAATCCCGACTAGGGCAAAAAATCCACCAAAACATAATAAAATTTTTAAAATGATTTCAATCTGATTTTTTTTCTGGATATGCAGAACAAGCCCTAGATACATAAGAATTGCACCCAGTGATTGAATAGTTAGATATAAACTTTTCTCTGGGTCTGCGGAATACAGATAACCTAATGCCGACCAGGATAAAAACAAAAGAAATAAAATAGATAAAGGAGTAAGCTGGGTTAACTTGTAATCCATATGTCTCGAGCTGATCAAGCTTGATGCATAAAACAAAACTAACGACCCGGCGAGTAAAACAATAATGTTATGAGAAGAAATAGGGACGATAGGACTTAGCGAACCTAAAAGTCCAAGAAGGATCAGAAAAGTTAAAAGACTGGATTTAGCCATTTGTTTTAATTTAAGAAAATAAGCATTTATTTTTTATCGGCTAATTCGATTAAAAAAACACGGAATTCATCATAAATTAGGGTTTGGTTTTTATTACATTTGAGCCAAATGGAAAAGGAATATTTGCCAGGAGTAATTACTCCAATAGAACTTCTCAAAAACCAGTTAGGTGATTCTAGAAAGTTATCACCCAAGTAGACATTCATGCCCTTATTTATACGCTGCATTTTCATGTTAATGTATTGAGGGCCTTGGGGAGTTACCAATTCAACGACAAGTGAGGGGCGTATTCTTAGTTCATTGTACTTCATTTTTACTGTCCAAATTAAAACAGCTATACTTGGTTTTGATACTTTTACGATATTTGGGATCGTGCCCATGACAAGCATTTCATTTTCTGCAGATGTTTCTAGTTTTAATGCCAATTGATCAAAGGCGTTTTCTGTATTGAATGTTGAAACTATCCCTTTACCACTTAAGATCTTCCATTGGGTTGATTCTTCAAAGTTATCTGGAATCAATGAGGTAGAAACGGGGTTAGTCATAAGAGTCATCGAATTTTTTTTATCTAGTCTAAAAGTTTTAAAATTAGTTTGATTCCAAAATTGTCGAATGGTTTGAAAAACTTCATTCCTCTGTTCAGGAGAGTATTTTAAAGGATCATGATTATTTGGCGCTACCAAACTAAGTCCATTTAATCGATTATCTTTATAAATATTGATTAGATTATTTCGGTATGGTTTCCTGGTATAGATGTATTCTTGAGGACTTTGAACTGCAATAATATCGTGTGTATTACTGTGTTGAGAAATACTTTTTTGAATTTCTCTGCTGTTTGTGGTTTTTAAAGACGGGAAGTATTTGTGAAATAATATATTTACAGACAATATGCTATAAACTGCGCATATTCCTAAAGCGGTCCATCGACTGGCATCTGTGTTTTTGAATAATCTACTGCATAAATCACCAGCATAGGCCATCCCCGCGGCCAGAAAAACAATTAATATAGGAAAATTGTATAGGTAGTTTCTAGGATATCCTCTCATATCGTTAACGAAAGTAAAAATAAATGGAAGAAAAAAAACTATGAAGAAAAGAGATCGATACGAGTGACCTAGGGAGTTTTTGTAGCAAAGACCAAGAATTAAAAATGGGATAAATATTAAAAGATCATAGGGAAATACTTTTGCGAAAATACCAGGAATCAAGGAGGATAAACCTTGCCATTGGGTTTCAACGGTCATGGTCTGGTGGTTTCTAATAGTTTCTGCTAGTTGACCTAGTATTGGGATATAAGCCGCTAAACAACAAATAGCAATTCCTAAGGCAATTTTCAAAAAAAACAGGCCCTTTTGTCCACGCTCTTTTTTATCTTTAAAAAACTTTTTTTGCGAGTCCGGGAGAAACAGAATAACTAAAACCCACATTGCCAAGCCGAATAAAAAATACAGATTAGTGGGGATAGTATAAACGGACAAAAATCCACATAGTGTAATGACTATCCCTCTGGTTTTCGATGTTTCAGAGCGGAGAACTTTAAGAGACAGTAAAATCATTACGGTTGAGAAAAAGATAATGAGACCATATCCGCGTGCTGTTTGTGAGTAATGGATATGGGTCGGGTTAAGTGTGGCGATCAATAGCGCCATCCGAGCAATTAGATTAGAGTTGAATAAATCGAGAGCAACCCTGTAAACCATCCATAGACTAGCAAGGCCAAAAAGTAGGGTAGGCAATCGTATTGCAATTGAATTTTCTTCCCCAAACCAAGTCCCCATAAGCTTAACCAGAATGGTATGAAAAATATGATTGTTAACATCCCAGTAATTAGTAACGATCGTTTTTAGTGGTGCATACCCAAAGTATAAAAGCATTGCATTTTCATCATGCCCGCCAAGTACCCGATCCAATTGATAAAGCCTGAGGCCAATTGCTAATAAAAATATCGTGGCTAACAAAATTAGAGATATTTTTTTTGTGTCGAAGGCCATTTTAAATTACTTTCAATCAGCAGGTTTAATTTTTAAGTTTAACGACTAAAATATTATACATAGGCATTCACTTGAATAAACAAATGAGATCTTATAGTTGCCTTTGTTATGGGTTTTTAAAAATACGAATCAATTCGTCGAGTGCTTTAGAATCTGAAGCACGGATTAGTTTTTCTAGCTGGCGGATATACTCTTCTTTAGTACGGAACTTCATTTCAATTTGAACTTCGTCACTTTCAAAGCTATCTTGAAAGTGTACCCTTGTTTTGTCATCTAAATTCAGTGCATCAAGAGACCTTGCTAAACGAACTCTCAATTTGCTAAGAATAGGATAACGCTTAGAATAAAAAAATTGCCGAATTTGGTCATACCTCACATTCGGCGCAATTTCACTTTGTTTTAGGATAGTCTTTAACTCAGGGAGTTCAAAAAGATCGAAAGGTGTAGTTCCATCTCGTATAGAAATTTCCTCGATCCATTCGAGTAAGTCTCGCCACTTGTTGACTCCTGGCCGAAGTACAGAAAAAAAACGTTCTGCTGCCTCGTGACTCTCATCACTCCAATTAAAAAATACTGAAAATACTCTAAGAGGAATATTCATTTCATGAAGGAGAGTTTTAAGGTCTATTGTTAATTTATTGATACTTAGATAGTCATCTAATAGTTTTTTACTTTTCTCTAAGCCAAGCATTGGCATATACTTTTCTATAATACGAATTTCCGAAATTTTAACCATGCTGAACTTTGAAAGGATGAATCCTATTTCAATATCGCTGTAGTTATGGTGGAACTGATTTTCTGATAGATTTAACATCAGCATGGATTCTTTACTTGGTGCAGGGTCTAAAATTCTTGCAGGGATAGAGTTTATTTTTAGCTGTGAAGCTATTTTTATACGATTGTGGCCACAGATAGCTTGAAAAAGATTGCCTAAGGGTGCCAAGGTAACAGGGTGTATGATTCCGATCTCTTTAATAGACTGTTTTAAAGAGCCTTTAGGAATACTTAAAGAAAAACTAGTCAGTTGTTCACCTACATCTATGCTCTCAATAGAAACAGATTTTAAAATATAAGTCGAATTATCTATTGTCATGTGATTTAAGTGATTTTTTTAACTAAGGATTTGATGAAACGTTTCATAATAATTTATTTGATACTTGCCGGTATTATTTTAAGTGGGTGCGAGTCCTCGCCTAAGGGAATGGTTTTGGTACCGGGTGGTAATTTTACCATGGGGAGCGATAAAGTCGATACCGACAATCATGCCCTTAAAGTAGGCTTAAATAAATCATGGTATGCCGATGAGTCACCTTCGTTAAAACTTTACCTCAAAGATTTTTATATTGATAAATACGAAGTGACCCGCCTCCAGTATTATATTTTTTGTCAGGCTACTGATCATAAGCCACCTCGTACCTGGGGTGGGGAAAAATTTCCAGATGGGACAGACAATTATCCTGTTTCACATGTTAATTTTTATGATGCTGCTGCATATGCTGCATGGGCCGGTAAAAGATTACCGACGGAAGCTGAATGGGAAAAAACGGCTCGGGGCCCTGACTATTATATTTATCCCTGGGGCAATGAATTTGAATTTTCGGGTGCTAATGTCAGCGCATCAGCAAAAACAAAGCAGGGTCGCGGGTTGAAACCGGTTGGAAGTTTTCCGCAGGGAGTCAGTTTTTATGGAACCCACGACATGATCGGTAATGTTTGGGAATGGGTGTGGGATTATTACTTGCCCTACCCTAACACTACTCATGTATGGAAAGAGGAAGATAAAAAAAAGCTTGTGGTTCGAGGGATGTCTTACCTTGGAGTTGGGCATTTTTCTAAAGAAGAGTACAAGAAGGTCGTTGCTCTAAAATCTAGATCGAGTTATCGAGAACGGCTCAGCCCATTTTCCAAGAAAAAAGATGTCGGGTTTCGCTGTGCAAAAGATAAACTTACACTTTACGAAAAGTTTTTTGGCAAGCCATTCCCAGAGAAGGTTTAAAAACTTACATAACTTCTTCACTCTCCTTAATTAGTACCTTTATATCCATCACCCATTCGCGATGTGAATTCCTTCACCGATATTTTTTTAAATTGATTTTTAAATTAAATAGAAATTTTTCACAACTTATCCCCATTTAAAAAAAATTTATAAACATTTTATCCCCTTTTAAAAAGACTTATCCCCTTTAAAAAAACTTATCCCCATTTAAAAAAAATTTATAAACATTTTTTCCCCGAAAAATTAAATTTATCCCCAATTTAGGTGTAAAAAGCGATTTTTTTTAAAATTAATTTTAGTAACTTTTTTATTATTTGTTTTCAACTATTTAAAAAAGTTTCCCACAGTTTTTCCACTTTTTATTTAAAGTTTTCCAAATTTTTTCCACAAACAAAAAATAAATACTCCTCATTTTTTCCACAGCTTGTGCTATAAAGCGCCTTAATCAAACTAATTATATGAGTTCAAATGTACCGTTGCAGAATCTCTTTTTTCGGGGTTCGGCGTTGGACGTTGCTTGCATTCATTTCTATTTTTGTGATGGCAAGTTTTATGGTCCATGCCTTCACTCCATACGCGCTTGCTCAAGTTCCTCTTGAAGCTCAGTCAGAGGTCATTGAGAAATCGCTACGTCAATCTCTTCCCCAAGAACTTCCTCCAGAACCTAAAGCTCCAAAAATTACAAACAAGAATAAACCTTTGCCTAGAAAGGCTCCTGTCTCAGACGCCACATTTTTTATCAAGAAAATAAAGCTTACCGGCAACACAGTGATTAGCAACGAAAGATTAATGCCGCTGATTGATTTGAAAGAGGGTAAAGATGTCAATATGAGTATTTTGAATGCCATAGCTGATGAGATTACTGCGCTGTATGCGACCGAAGGGTATCTTCTAGTGCGCGTGTTTGTTCCAAATCAGGAAGTAAAAGACGCAACAGTAGAGATGGTTATTTCTGAAGGCAAGGTCAATAAAGTTTTTGTAGTGGGCAACAAGAAGTTGAGTACAGAAAAGTTGAAACAAAGAATGAAGATGGTGCAGGAGGAACCTGTTCTAAGAGAACAGACTCTGGAACGTGTACTTCTTGAATTGAATGAGCTGATGGGAGTCAAGGTCAGGGCAGTACTGAAGCCAGGCGACTTGCCGGGGACCTCTGATCTGGTCATGGATGTGAGCGAGTCAAGACCATATACCTTTTCTTTTGACTCGGATAATTTTGGTTCCCGTTATACCGGACCGGTTCGTTTTGGGTTGAGCATGACCTACGCCAATATTTTTACTTTGGGAGATCAGTTTGCGACTCGGTGGAATCGCTCCGAGTACGGGCAGGATTCCTATACCCCTTTTTATACAGTTCCTATTAATTCATACGGAACTCGCATGAAGTTGTCGTACACCTTTTTAGAGAATGAAATCAAGGACTCGCTTGAATATCTGGCAGCTGGGGGATCGTTTACTTCGGTTGGTTTGGAATTTTCTCATTTAGTACATAAAAGTCAGACGGCGAGTTTTTCAGTTAGAACTGGGCTTGATCTGAAAAGTTTTGAGAATGAAGCACAAGGCACCAATACCACCAAAGACAATCTGATGAATGTATCGCTCGGGTTTGAAGGCAATCTTTCAGATTCTTTTCTTGGTAGAACGTTTTATGATTTAAACTTTGAATTGGGGCTCCGTGAAGGAGACTCGTCCCGCGCTCTGGTTTCAAGAGCAAGCGGGCATGGAAAGATCTTCACGACGAACATCAATGTGATTCGACTCCAGTCAGCGAAGATCTTAAACAGTTACTTCATCCTGAAGTTTCAGGGACAGATGAATAATACGCGCGCGCTTTCCTCTTACCTTATGGGAATCGGCGGGATGGGTTCGGTTCGTGGCTATCCATTATCTGCCTATCAAGGCGACAAGGGCTACAACCTTTCGGCAGAATATACGGTTCCGTTTCCCTGGCAGGTCAAGTTGCACAGTAATTTCCCCGACTTGAGCAAGGTTCTTTCTTTTACCTCTTTTGTTGAACATGGGAAAATATTTGTGCGTGACAAACGTTCAGGAGAAGTGGATCAGAAAATAACAACGGCAGGAGGAGGACTTAAAATCAGCATCCCTAAAAAAGAAGGCGAAAGTCCGGCCGTCAGTTTTGCAGTTACCTACGGCGCGCCCGTGTTCGATAGCATCTTACCCGCAGACGAATCCTATGGGACAGTTTACTTAAACGGCATGATAAACTACTGATTAATATTAAAATTTCCCTACATTATTAAATGTTCCATCTAAAACATTGATTTTCTTGCCTAAATTGTATAACCAATTAGTATAACCCGCATTAAATTTTTTTCTCCATTATTAATAAATACATCTTCTAGGCTTACCTACCAATCTACTGGCTTACCCCTGCCTCATACAAACCCAACTTTCAACTAACCCCTGTTAACTCAAAATATTAGCTAAAAAAATAGTCATTAGAGGCTATTTTAGACCAAATATTTTCGAAGTATAACTCTTTATAAATCAGCAACTTATTGTAAATAAAGGCCTATCTAGTTGTAATTTATAGGCTTAAACCTTCATATAATATAATCAATATGTTAGAATACTTGCTCCAAATTACTGTAAATAAAGCGATTAAAATTGAGCCACCCGGTGGAGGCGTGGGCTTAATTTTATTCAGCATTGTTTTTAAATGCACTGGGGAGTGCTGTGCGAATTTCAAGTTTTGTCGATCGCGGGAGGGCGATCTACAAATTACTAATAGCTTTTTTGATTTACATGCTCGGAGGGTTTCCGACTTTGATCTATGCCCTGCCGAAGGGGGGGACCATATCATCCGGCGCCGGTACGATTGACACTTCCGGTTCTTCTTTAACCGTCACGCAAACCACAAAAAAGATCATCGTCAACTGGGAAAGCTTCAGTATCGGCAACAATGAGTCGGTGATCTTTCTCCAGCCTGATTCTTCTTCATCTGCGCTCAACAATGTTTTAGGTAACAGCCGTACCGTGGTTGAAGGCAGCCTTGCGGCCAACGGCCAGATCATCTTGAGCAACCCCAACGGTATATACATCTCCCCCACCGCAAAAATTAACGTCGCAAGCTTGATCGCGAGCACACTCAAAATATCGGAGCAGGATTTTTTGGATAGTTTGTACAAGTTCTCCCAGGACCCGAACAAACCGCTAGCCTCAATATTGAACGAAGGCAAAATTCACGCGTCTGAATTCGCGGCGCTGATCGCGCCATCGGTCGATAACAAGGGTGTGGTGATCGCAAACCTTGGAACAGTGGGACTGGTCTCGGGCGAAGCTACCACTATCGATTTTGTTGGGAATGACCTTATTGCTTTTACCATCAAAAAACCAGTGGAGGGTCAGGTCCTGGACAAGGATGGCAACCT